>JBHEKR010000031.1:0-3425 GCA_041859365.1 Candidatus Hydrogenedentales bacterium | reverse complement strand
ATGGTTCTCGTCTGGCTGGAAAGTCCCCGGCTGACGACGACGGTGTATCTTACTTTGATGATTTGGGCCTTCGCGCGGGCCTATTACTTCGCCTTCTACGTGGTGGAGAAGTACATCGACGATTCATATCGATTTTCGGGGCTCACTTCGTTTGTCCGATACCTCCTGGCGCGCAAGAAGGTGGACTAAGCGTCTCGCGGGTTACTCGATGCCCCGAAGTTTCTTGTACCAGTCCGGCGCGAGTTTCATGAACAAGCGCTGCTGCTCTTCCAGCCCGCTGGTCAAGCGAGGCGGTCCATCGTAACTTTCGCCGAGGGAGAGGAGGGCGTCGACTTCCTCCCAATCGTAGGGTTTGTTTCGCAGTTTCTCGTCGCGAAGCTGTTCGAGCATCCGGCCCGTTTCGCCCCACTGCCGGACTAATTGGCGCTGCTCTTCTTTATTGGGCCGGTTCATTTCACTTCCTTCGGCTTGTAGGGCTCGCGGTAGTGATAGAACACTTCGATCCGGCTGGGGGCGCCTTCCATGCCGAAGGCGTTCTTCGTGCGCATGTCGAGGCGGTTCAGACCGGCGGGCTGGAGGGTCCAGGTGAAGTCGGCCGGGCTCGGGCTCCAGCCGGTGCCGTTGAGGTTGATCTCGTAGGTCTCGAAGTTGGGCGTCTGGCTGATCATGTGGATGTCCACGGTGCCGGGGGTGGCGCCATGGGTCGCGGTGAAGTGGACGCGGTTGATGGTGGGGTAGAAGTCGGCTTCGCGGTCGCTGTGTAGCGCGTATTGCAGTTTGCGCGGTGTGGCTGCGTCGTACCAGCAGAGGTAGCCGCTCCAGGGCCAGTGGGTGGAGCCTTGAGAAACGGGACGTGGCGTGGGTCGCGTCAGAAAATCGTTGCGGGGGATCAGGCGAAAGAAACCGGCGAGGTTGTGCTGCGGGGGCTTCAGCGCGGGGTCCGGGTTGTTGATCCAGTCGGTGAAGGTGGAGATCTCGAGGGGCTGGGGTGTTTCGGTGCGGCCGCTGTTGCTCCAGTTATTCCACGGCTCCGGACTGGCCCAGGGGATGGGGTTCTCCGCCGTGAATCCATAGCGCTTGAGGAAGTACTCGTGCTGTTCCTTGACGCTGATGGGCTCGCCGGAGTCTGTATTGAACTCGTAGGAGTCGAAAACGCTTTCGGGATCGACGACCACCCACTTTTCCAGCTCGTCGATATAGACTTCGGCGGTTTCGTGGTTGAAGACGTTGACGTGGCGGGCCTGGTAGCCGAGGGACTGGAGGGATTGGATGAAGACGATGGTGAACTGGATGCACATGCCGCCGTGGCCATACTGGAGCTTGCGCTTGAGGATGTCGACGGCGTTCCACTCGGGATACTCGGGGTGCGGGCTGCCGTGGTACCACAACTGGGAGACGTAGTGACGGATCTGGTTGATCTCGGCGAACTGGCCCTGGGTCTTGCGGATCAAGAGCGACTCGGGGAGGTTGTTGCGCAGCTCGGCAAACTGCAGTGCTCCGGTATTCTCAAAGTGCATCGTGTGGGAAGGATAGAGCAGATTGGGGTTCACCACATTGCGGGCGTAGAATGTTCTTTCCGGCGCCGGCGACTGCTGCAACACGCGATCGATGCGCAGGCCACGAAAGATCGGCGTGGCCAGAGGGGAGGTGCTGTTGAGCGTGACGCGAACCTGCATGAAGCGTTGGGAAGTGTCGGCGAGCATGGCGTCCGCGTTGGCCCCTTCGGCCACCGTCTGAAAGTCGCCCCAGGAGGCGTCCGTCGGATCGGGGGAATCGGCAAAGCGCACGGCCCAGACGAGGCCGGTGCCCTCGGGCGTCTCGCCGCTGCCGGCAAGGCGGAGTTGCGTCGCCGTGCTCCGGCTGGCGATGCCGTGTTCCTCGGTCCAGAGATCGATGGGCGGTGAAACGAGGGCGCCCGTGGGCTGGGTCTGGTTCAGGTTGAGGCGGATGACATATTCGCCGGGCGTGTCCGCCTGGGGCCCGAGAAGACCGGGGACCCAGGACTGACCGCCGTCGAGAGAGCGGGCCGAACTCTCGCCTACCTTGATGGGCGTGAGTCCTTCCAGGACGCCGCTGTCGGGCCTTTCCACGAAGCCCGAGGTCAGCAGACCCGTGTGGCCTTTCAGGGTGTAGGCACCGCCGCCCCGCTCGTATTCGTCCGCGCGGGCGAAGAGGAGCTTGTAGCCCTGGCCCTCGGGGGCATCGCAGGCGACGCGGATCTCGTTGTCGCCCTGAACCAGAAAATCGACAGGAACGGGCACCCACCACCACACGCGCTCATGCCACGACTGGGGAACGCCTTCGACCCGCTGTCCGTTGACGACGAGATACCAGGGGGGCGTGTTCTGGGGCACCTGCGGCTCCATGTACACCACAACGTGGGCCGAACGTGCGCGGGTGTCTTCGAGGCGCAGGACTTTGCGAATCTGGACGCCGGCATGGACGGGCTCGAAATGGACACCCTTTTCGCTGAGGCCTGCGCCGGGGCCATCGTTTTCGATTAGCGTGAGGTCATTGAGTATCACGCCGTCGGGCGCCCGCATGACGTCAAAGGCCTGTCCGGAATCATAGAGCGTGAGCGCGGGGAGCTCTGTGCTGGCTTTCACTTCTTCGGTGAAGGCCACGGGCGCGAAAAGGGTCAGCGCGAGGGCGGGAATCAAGGCTCGAATGGCAACTGCGGGCATCGGGTCCGTCCTTTATTGGGTTCGGAGTTGGCGGGCGTAAAACTGCTGCGGTGGTTCCCCGACGAACCAGACCCAGAATACGGCGGCAGGGCCGGGGAAGTCAAAGATAATGGACAATTTACAATTGCGAATAGACAATGGGTAATGGGGGGGAAAAGGAGCAGGTAGATAGGATCGATACGACGGATGGGACGGATAGGACGGATGGATAGGCCAACCGATCTAATCGGTCCAATCCGTCCTATCTGTCCGCGGGTCGAATGCAATTGAACCCGAGTCGCATTGCCGCTATCATGGCTTCATGAAAACTTTACGGAACATTGTTCTGTTGTTCGCCGCTGCCGTTGTCTGCGACACCACCCGTGCCCAGGAGCCTCCGCCCTCGCGCGAGTCTGTGCTATCCGTCATGCGGGAAGCCACGGACTTCATGTTCGATACTCTTGCGAACCGGGGCGGCTTTGTGTGGTTTTACACCATGGACCTGGAGCCCTGGGGCGAGCTCAAGGCGCGTCCGAGCATGATCTGGGTGGAGCCGCCGGGTACGCCGTCGGTGGGGTTGGCGCTTCTGGAGGCGTACAAGGCGACGAAGGACGAGTACTACCTTCACCGGGCGGCGCAGGTGGCGGACGCTCTCGCGCAGGGGCAGCATCGCTCCGGCGGCTGGAACTATTTCATCGACTTCGATCCCGAGGGATTGCCGGCCTATTACGAAAGTTTCTTCTCGAAGTGTTGGGGCTGGCA
>JBHEKR010000397.1:0-8345 GCA_041859365.1 Candidatus Hydrogenedentales bacterium | reverse complement strand
CGTACCCCGCAGGACGCCATCCGCGATGGATCCTATGACCGCCTGCTCAAGATTATCGAGCGGGAGGGTGTTACCCACTTTGCAGAGGCGGGCAAGCCGCACCTCGACGCATTCCTCGCGGAGATGGAAGCGTTGCGGTAGCAGAGAAAAGCTGATGAAAACAACAATGGGACGAATGGCCGGTCAACATCGGCCATTCGTCCCATGATTTTCTGTTGCTATGATTCTCTGATCGCTATTTGTCCCAGAAAATCAGTGGGCGCCTGACATCTGGGCTTCGTCAATCGCTGCTTTGGCCACGGCCTTGGCGACATAGGCGGCCACGGTGCGGTCGAGGGGGTCCGGGAGGATTCGCTCGGCGGTAATATCGCTTGTGGCGGCGGCCAGTGCGCGGGCTGCTGCGATCTTCATCGATTCCGTAATGCGTGTGGCGCGCGCGTCAAGGGCGCCGCGGAATATACCGGGGAAGGCGAGCAGGTTGTTTACCTGGTTGGGATAGTCGCTCCGGCCCGTTCCTACTATGGCCGCGCCGCCACGGCGGGCTTCATCGGGCTCGATCTCCGGCTGGGGGTTGGCCATGGCAAAGACGATGCAGTTGGAGTTCATGCGTCGCACATCATCGGCGTTGAGCAGATTTCCCTTGCTGACGCCCACAAACACGTCCGCCCCTTCGATTACTTCGTGGACGGTGCCCTCCCGGTTGTTCCGGTTGGTGTATGAGAGCATTTCGAGCTTGTACCCCGAAAGGTCCGGGCGACCGCGGTGAATGGCGCCCTTGGTGTCGCACATGATGACGTCGGCCACGGAAGCGCAGACGCTCTCGTCGTGCCCAACGCAACGAAGGATTTTGGCGATGGCGGTGCCTGCGGCCCCGGCGCCGTTGATAACAACTTTCAGGGACTCCAGCGGCTTTCCGAGGAGCTCGGAAGCGTTAAACAGCGCGGCCAGCAGCACGATGGCGGTGCCATGCTGGTCGTCGTGAAAGACGGGGATACCGATATCCTGGAGGCGGCGTTCCACCTCGAAGCAACGCGGGGCCGAGATGTCTTCCAGGTTGATGCCGCCGAATACTGGGGCGATAATCCGGACGGTGTTTACGATCTCGTCGACGTCTTGCGTGTCCAGGCAGATCGGAAAAGCGTCGATTCGGGCAAAGTCCTTAAACAGGAGCGATTTCCCCTCCATGACGGGGATTGAAGCATAGGGTCCGATGTTGCCCAGGCCCAGCACGGCGGACCCGTCACTGACGACGGCAACGGTGTTCCGCTTCAAGGTGAGGTCCCACGCCTTGTGTTTGTCTTCGGCGATTACGCTGCACGGGCGCGCGACACCGGGCGTGTAGGCCAGGGACAGATCGTCCTTGTCTACGATGGGCATCTTGCCGACGGTACCAATCTTCCCCCGAAGATGCTCGTGCAAGATGAGGCTGCGTTCATAATAGTCAAGCATGTTGGTTCCCTTTCATTACCACAGAACTCCGCGTCGCGGGCGTAGCCGCCCACGGAGCGATAGAAAGTTTTCGACGCCCTTCCGGATCCCCGTCAAGACGATTCCCCTGGCCGTTCATCGGCGGGCCCTGTGGTTCCGCGGTGAACATTGCGGGGAAGCGTTGATCTCCGCGGGAGCCACGGAAGTGGACAACTTGGACGCCGAGTTACGCATTGTGACCGTGATTCCCCGTCGTTCCCCCGACAAAGTATCGTGACCACGCCCATTACGGTAGCAGGTTTGGGTCCCCGGTTGCCACGAATACCCCCCCGGCGTCATCCTGTAATCAAAACGCCGCATCTGCTACACTACCAACGTATGGTCTTTTGTTCGCGTTTGGCCCTGATAAAGGAATTTTCTGAGTGTCTTTGATAGTAAATGGCGAATTGCTGGACGCCGGGGCCATAGCGGCCGTCCGACTTGAACTGGAAGCTCAGGATCGCGATTTTGCGGCGTTGTCCGACGGCGAGCAGATAGAACGCGCCGAGTCCGCATTGATTGATCGGGTGCTGGTTCGCCAGGCAGCCGCCAGCGAGGGTCCCGAGATTCGCGCAGTGGACATCAAGCGCGAGGTCAAGCGTGCGGCGCAGAAGATGGGTGGCTTGGAGAACTTTCAGAAGACTCTGGAGCAGCGGGGGCTCACGCTGGAAGCCCTGGAGGCCGATGTGGAGTTGCGCCTCAAGATAGACGGGCTCCTGGATCAGATCTGCGCCGCCGTTCCGCGGCCTTCCGACGAGGCCTGCCTCGACTATTACCATGCGCATCCCGAACAGTTTCGAACGGAAGAGCATATTCGCGCCAGTCACATTATCTGCCATACCACGGGCAATATTCTGGACGAGCACGCGGCGCGCGAGACCCTGAACGACGTGCGTCGGCAGATCGAGGAAGGTAAGCCGTTCTCCAATTTCACTGGCGGCTGCAACGATTGCGGCGACGACCACGGCGACATGGGCTACTTTGGCCGGGGAACCATGGTGCCCGAGTTTGAGGAAGTGGTCTTTGCGTTGCGACCCGGCGATGTAAGCGATGTGTTCAAGACCCGTTTCGGCCTGCACATCGTGAAGGTGCTGGACTATGTTCCCGCGAAGCCCCGCGAATTCGAGGAGGTGAAGGAAGAGGTTCGACAGTACCTTTTCGATCAGGCGGAGAACGCCTGCATCGACGCATATACCGTTGCGCTGAAATCCAGGGCGGCCATCGAGCGCGAATCATAAAGGCGCCGCGCCGTTCTCGGTGAACGGATATTGCTTCCGACGGTCCACGCGTTTTTTCGGTCCCCGATAACAGTGCGTGAAAGTCTTTCTTGAAATGCCCGCATTCATACAGGAGTTGGTTTTGATGTTTCGATGCGTTTTGCTCTCGGCGCTGTTTGCCTTTGCGGTGGCGGCTGTTGGAGCGGATGTCTTTGATGGGGCCCAGTGGCTTCGCGATCCTCGCATGGCGGGGGCGCCCGTCTTGAACTATCTCCTTCGGGGCAGCGCCGAGCCACCCGAAGCGAGCGGCCCGCGCAACGTCCACACGCTGCTTCGGAAGGGTATCCAGCTCAAGGAGAGGCCCGCCAGCGCACAGCTTTTCATATCGGGCGATGACTATTACAAGTTTTCAATCAATGGGCTGCCGGTGGTGCAGGGGCCGGAGGGGGGCTACCATTTTTCTTACCCCTACTACTGGCTCGATATCACCGATTTCCTCGATGCCGGCGACAACTGCCTGGCGAGCCATGTTTTTTACCAGGGTCTTCGGAACCGGGTCTGGTGCAGTGCCGACAACCGAAGCGGATTCATCGCCCGGCTCGAAGTAAACTATGCGGACGGCACGAAGGAGAGTTTTGTAACCGACAAAACCTGGCGTGCCCATGAGCTCGCGGCCTTTCCGGGCGAAGTGACGACGGGTTACGCGACGCAGTTTCTGGAAAATATCGACATGCGGGCCTTCCCAGCGGGGTGGGACAAGAGCGGCTTCGACGACAGCACGTGGGTTGAGCCGCTGGTGGAGC
Organism: Candidatus Hydrogenedentales bacterium; assembly: GCA_041859365.1. Taxonomy (GTDB): domain Bacteria; phylum Hydrogenedentota; class Hydrogenedentia; order Hydrogenedentales; family JAEUWI01; genus JAEUWI01. Next base: position 4,858 of record JBHEKR010000397.1, on the reverse strand, counting down.
GTCAGGACCATGTCTTTATTCAGCAGGCGACGCAGCCACTCCAGCGCTATCGTCTGGAGCCGGCCATCGTGAAGGAACTTGGGGGAGGCGGCTACTTCTACGATTTTGGATCCGAAGTCGTGGGACATACCGTCGTCGAGATTCAGGGGGAGGCGGGGCACACCCTGATCGTGCGACACGGCGAGCAATTGGACGAAAACGCACGGGTGCGATTCAAGACCCCGAATCTGGTTTTCGAGGAGAAGCCGGTGCTCTCCGGGGGGCAAGATACCATCAAATTTTACGATTACCGGGCTTTTCGCTACATCGAGATACTTGACGCGCCCGTGCCACCGGTCGTGTGGGTGGAAGTACGCCACCATCCCTTCAACGCGCAGGCGGCCCAGTTCACGTCGGTGGACGCGTCGCTCCAGAACATCTTCGCGATCTGTAAGAATGCCGTTCAAATGGGTTCCCAGGGGGGCTTTCTCGATTGTCCTTCACGGGAGAAGGGTCAATACCTCGGGGACGCGGTCATAACTTCCCGGTCCCATTTGTGGCTGACGGGCGATGGAAGCCTGACGCGCAAGGCGCTCTATGACTTTTACTTGTCCTGCCAGATCCATCCCGGCATGATGGCGGTGGCTCCGGGGCACTTCATGCAGGAAATTGCGGAGTTCCCGCTGCAGTATCCGCTCATGCTGGAAAACTATTATCTGCACACCGGTGACTCCGCCATGCTTGCCGCGATGGTGGATACGGTACTTCCCGGCCTGTTCGAGTACTACAAGGGATATGAGAAGGAATCGGGGCTCATCGAGGGGCTCAACAAGCCGGAGAAATGGCTCGTGGTGGATTGGCCGGGCAATTTGCGCGATGGCTACGACTATGATTATGCGTCCGCCCGCGCCAACACCGTGCTGAACGCATTTTACTATGGGGGGTTGCGTGCGGCGGCGCGCCTGGAGCGTATGCTTGGCCGTGATGGCGCGGCCTATGACGCCCGTGCCGAGCGTGTGGCGGCGGCCTTTGCCACCCAACTGGCCGATCCGGCCACGGGGCTCTTCCTCGACGCGCCCGGCTCGAAGCACAGTTCCCTCCACGCCAACGCGGTTCCGCTGGCCTTCGGCCTCACTGCGGGTGCCGGACCGGCTCCAATGCTTGCCCTGATCCAGCAGCGAGGGCTCAATTGCAGCCCCTACATCGCATCCTATGTCATTGAGGCCTGTTTCAAGGCGGGCGCGCCCGACCTGGGCTATGCTCTGCTTACGAACGACTCGGACCGTGGCTGGAAAGAGATGCTGCGCATGGGGGCGACGGCGGCGACGGAAGTCTGGAATCCATCGCAGAAAAAGAACATGAGCTGGTGCCATCCCTGGGCCAGCAGCCCTATTTACTTAATCGCGGAGCGCGTCTTCGGCCTGATTCCGGGGACGCCGGGCTGGGGCAGCGTGCGGATTGCTCCGCCGGTGATTGCGAATCTCCCCGAGATGAGTCTGACCGTTCCCCACCCGAAAGGCCCCATGACAGTCTCTTTCGCCCCCAAGACGGGCTATACGCTCGTGGTTCCAGCGGGTGTGCCGGTGGAAATTCTGGCGGCTGAAGGGATAAAGATTGATACGGGAGACGCCGAAATCGTCAAAGTGCCTCCGCCGGATGCGGTGGCCATGTCGGCCGACGCGCCGTCAGAAGGAACGCCAATGACCGAGAGCACCCTCGAGCAACTTAAGGCCCAGGGATGGGAAGAGAAGGTCGGTACTGGCCTGGGGGTCTGGGTCGATGTCGCTCGCCAGCGACTTCATATTATAGAGAACAACACGCTAAGCTGGGAGGCGCCTTGCGCCACGGCCAAGGCGGGCACGGGCAACGTCTCCGGCAGCCTCCAGACACCGCTGGGATGGCACCGCGTCGATATGAAACTGGGGGATGGCGCGCCCTGGGGCCAGGTCTTCCGCTCGCGCATTCCCACGAAAGAAATCTGGAAGCCGGGGGACGACGTGAAAGAGGATCTGGTGCTGACGCGGGTGCTCTGGCTCGACGGCATGGAGCCCGGCAAGAATAACGGCAAGACAAACGATGGCGTCCTCGTTGATTCGAAGGAACGCTGCATCTACATCCACGGGACCAACGGCGAAGCGCTTATCGGCACGCCGTCGTCCCATGGCTGCATACGCCTCTTCAACGACGACGTAATTAAGGCCTTCGAAATGCTGCCCGTGGGCACGCCGGTGTTGATTACGGAGTAGTCGGAACTTCGCCAGCGCTATTTGACGGCTTTCCGGCGCTCCATAAGCTCACGGTACGTTGTGAGGATGATGCCTTCCTCTTCGATTACCTTTTTCACTTCGTCGCTCAGCACCATTTCCAGTTCGGCTTCGCGCTTTTCGCCGGAGCCGGAAATCGCATGGAAATTGCAGCCCTGTCGGGTGCCGTGGAGGATGATCTGCGTGATGCCGGGCTCCAGCTTGCGCAGGTTTTCGATGAGTGTCTGCGTCATTACTTTCGCGTCACCCGTGTCGGCCGTGGACGTCTGGAGGTAGTCCAGCACCGGTAGTCCACCCGACCAAACGACCTCCGCCGCCGCACGGATGCCCGCCATCATGGCGCGCTGCGCTTCGTTCTCCGGTTCGCCCCGGCCACTCATCATCATGATGGGAATCTGCTTCTCGATACCGACCTTGATGTAGCGTTCAAAAAAGGCCGGATTATAGAACAGCGTACCCATGTGGGAGTCGAGGTGGGTGATGGGCAGGCCCATTTTTTCCGCCAGCGCAATTTGCGCACGGATTTCCGCTTCCACTTCGTCCGCCGTCGCGTGTTTGATCGTATCCTGGACGCTCCGGTGAATGTAGCCTTCCGCATCGATCAGGCCCGGCACAGCGGGTTCGCCCGCCACGGGGCGCCAGCGGTAATGCTTCCACTCCGAGGTCAACGTGAGGTGGAGTCCGTTGTCGACCTTGGGATTGTCGCGCACGTAGTCGCGCCACTCCAAGACCCACGAGCAGGGCATCATGGTGCTGTTGGAGGTTATCAGGCCTTTTTCATAGCCCTCAGTGGTGGCCAGATTGCTTTCGTGTGACATGCCCACGTCATCGTTGTGCAGGATCAACACCCGGTCTTCGGGTTTCCAGCCGAGGCGTTCTCCGAAGGTGGGTTCGGCCGGGGCGGGCAGAAGTGTGAGCTGGGCAATGCAAAGGGCCGCTAGTAAAGTATGCTGTGTCAAGGAAAGCCTCTCCTGTCGTGGTGCGGATCAGTCCGAAACGTCGGATCGGACTGATCGGGTGGATCGGACCGATCGGATCTGAGCACAACTTTGAACTATCAGCCCCTCGTTGTCAACTCGTTGTCAACTCACGTTGACAAGCTGCCGACGCTGTCCGTATACTCCGGAGGCTGCTGGTTCTCGCCAGCGGCCCCGAGCGGGTACAGGGAAGACGGTGTAAATCCGTCGCAGTCGCGCTGCTGTAACCGGGGACGAACGCCGCAATCGCCACTTTCCAAATGGAGGGGAAGGCGCGGTCAGTAGGTCGATCCGGAAGCCAGAATATCTGTTCCGCCTGGGGTAGTTTTGCAATGACTCGCGGGAAAGTCGTTGCGGGACAGGCGTGCTTTTACCCTCCTGCCCCTTTTTGTCCTTCCCACGCCAATGGCACAGGTGTAATGTGCCTGATCGGACACGATTCTCTACGGGTATTACCAGCGCTACGCAGCCTGGCTCCTCGCCCGTGTCGAATCAAATGCGAAAAGGAATCCCCATGTCTCGTAGTATCCTCATTTCATCTCTCTGCCTCGCTACAGCGCTGCTATCCGGCGTGTGGCGCATCGGAGCCGCCGAGTTTGTTCTACAACAGAACTTTCCCGAGGCGGACCCTGCCGCCTTCAGTGTTGTCGGTGCTGGCCTGTCCGATGGTCGGCTGCTGGTCTGGAATGGCAATACCCTGTTTCGCCAGACGGGAATCGACGCCGATGGCTACGAAGCCATCGCCACGGGCTATGCGGGCGACCCGTCCTTCATCACCATGGCGCCCGACGGGCGGCACGCATTGCTGGGCGCGGGTTTTAGTGGAAATCTCTATCACTTCGATACGGAAAACCCGGCAGACTTCACCGAGGCGGCAATTGTTGCCAATGTGCCTCATTACTCGGCCATCTACCTGACCGGGACACTCGTGCTCATTGACGCCGGGGTGTTCGGGCAGCCGAGCGAACTTCGGGTACTCGACCTGAGTGCTGGCAAGTCGGTGCCCCTTCCGGTCGTGACCAAGTCCGCGAAGTACAAGAATCTGGTAGTAGAGAAGCCCGAAGGCAGCTATTCCGCTTCGCTCGCCTTGGACAAGCGCTATGAAATTGTCTATGCGATGGACGGCAACACGAACGAGCTGCGCTATTTTGCCGTGGATGAGCTTGTGACCGCTTTCACCAATCAGACGACCCTCGATTGGGCGAGTGATGGCGATCTCGTCGGCACTTCCGGTGCGTATCTGGGCGGGGGCGTGTCGGGTGTCACTTCCGAAGGCTATCTGGTGAACGGGGGCTTCGGCGCGGTAAACCTGATCGATTTTTCTCTTTCGACGCAGAAGCAAGGGACGGGCGAGATTGCCGATTTCCTTCGCCCTGCCGGCGAGTTCGTATTCTATTCAGTGATCTTCAATGAGCCCAACGACACGATTTACGTCCATGTGGGTGACTTTACGCCTGAAAGCACCATTAACGGGGACGTGTACCGTGCCGAACTGACGACGGCTGGAGAAGGCGAAGGAGAAGGCGAAGGAGAAGGAGAAGGAGAAGGAGAAGGAGAAGGCGAAGGCGAGGGCACCACTATCGAATTCAATAGCGGCGATGTGGATGGCGACTGGGCCATTTCGCTCTCGGAGTTGCT
>JBHEKR010000157.1:0-3431 GCA_041859365.1 Candidatus Hydrogenedentales bacterium | reverse complement strand
GTGGGTCCGCTCGCCGTAGGTCTGGAACTGCATCATCACGGGCCACGACGCGCCTAGGAAGCAAAGCAGGAAAGCCGCGATGGCCGCCGACCGCGCGCCCCATGCGGGCCAGCGCCAGCCGGGATAGAAAAGCAGCACGGCAGGCACAAAGAGGATCACGTACATCACCGCCTCCGCGCGAAAGCCCGTGGCCAGGCCGATGGCCGCGCCCGACGCCGCGCCGCACCACAGCGCACGCTTCCAGTCCCTGGGATAGACCAGCAACAGCAGCAAGCAGAACAGTGCGAAGAGCATGAAGGGTGCCTTGGCGAAATCGCGGAGGCGCACGAGATAGTGCAACTGAATCGGCGAAATCAGAAATAGCGCCGCGCAGAACAGGGCAACAGGCGAATTCATCAACAGCCGGAAGAGGGCATAGGCCGCCACCGCCGAGAGGCCATAGAGCAGGCCGTAGAGCGGGGTCAGCGACGACCACGCCACACCGAGTACGCGCCAGACCCAGCCCGCCACGAAGAACATGTGCCACGTGCGCTTGTGGATCCCGGTGAAGGGCACTATCGCCATATCCTCCGGAAGCAGACCGCAATCGAAGCGATCGATCAGCGGCGGACCATCGCGGTGCTGATCGGGTTGCAGAAAGGCGACGAGTTCCGGCACCTCCGAGGCCTTGGGATTTACAAAACCCCGCCCGCAGGCCAGCATGACCGAAGGGCCATAACTCGCCTGTAGAATATCCGCCGTGCGGCCCCACGTCGACACATACACCATGCCCCAGAAGGACGCCAGAACAAAGATCGCGGCCCCGATGGCGCATTCGCGCTTCGCGGCGCGGCTCAGAGTGAAATGGCCCATGGTGCTCCTGCGGGAAAAGGGAAGTAGAAGGCTCCCGGCATCATAGCGGCTGATGGCGTTGAAGGCAACCGGCGAGGGGACCGTCACCCTCTTGCCAAGAAAGACCCGGGGAGCCGCACGCTCCCCGGGTTGGGTGTGACCTGATTGCGCCAGGTTAAAAACGTTGTGAGGGGCTAATCCTGCCGGGCGAGGCGCAGGTTACTGTCCTTCAGGTAGGGCAGGGGATTGACCGCCTTGCCGTCTTTGCGGACCTCGAAGTGGAGGTGGGGACCGGTGGAACGGCCCGTGGAGCCGACATCGGCGAGAATGGCGCCCGCAGTGACGGTTTCGCCTTCGCGCACGTGATTACGGGCCGCGTGACCGTAGACCGTCTCCAAGCCGTCTTCGTGGCGAAGGATTACCGTGTTGCCATAGCCGCCCTTGAAGCCGCTGAAGGTCACCACGCCGTCTTTGAGAGCAGTGATTCCCGTGCCGCGCTTCACCGCGAGATCAACACCGTCATGGAAGGCCATTTCCCCGTTGAAGGGATCCTTCCGCATGCCATACTCGGAGCTGATGCGGGCTTTGCCATCCAACACCGCCGCCCAGGGGTTGTCGGCGTTCTTCTCACCGTGATCATGGTCCACGAGACCCTTCAATACGGAAAGGGCGTTGGCCGTCTTGTTCAGGACCCGCTGTAACGCCAGGGCGGCGTCTGACGGCTCGGGGCCGGGTCCACCCGCGGCGCCATGGGGCTCCAGCGACTTGACGATGGTCCTTCGGTGGTTCGCCGCGCGCTCGGGCATGACATTCGCCGCAATCTTTACGGGTCCGACGCTCTGGGTGAGTTCCGTGCCCAGCAGGGCATCGGTCGGAGCACTGGAAGGGGCGATGATTGTGGGTGCCGCAGCCGTCGGGTCTTCCAGGGGCCGGGACTCGACCAGGGGTGCGGTGGTCACCGGCGGTGTTTCGGGCTTCGCCGGAAGGGGCGTGGCCTTGGAAGTAGCCTCGGCCGTCGTCGGGCTGTGGCCGCTGTTTAATGGCGAAAGATCCACGGTCTGGCCGGGATGAATCAGATTGGCGTTGCGCAGACCGTTAAAACGGGCCACGGCATTCACCGCGTCGTAGACTTCGGCATTGGTCGGGTTGCCCCCGCGGGCACTGAGGTGCTCCCGGACGATTTTCGTGAGATTGTCGCCGGGCGCCACGCGGTGGGTGGATTCAAGAGGAGCGGACACCGGGGCCGGAAGGGAGAAAGGGGGATAGGGACTGGGAGCCAGCACCGGTGTCCGCGTATAGGTGGCGGAACTCTTGACCGTGGGCGGAATGGCTACGAGATTGATGTAGGTCTCTGTGTTCATTCGGGTCGGCCTCGGTTAAATTGACGATTGCAACGAGACTAGAGCAAGCATCGGGCCAGATCGGGAGTTCGGGTGAAACCCTTGAAAATAAAGGCCCTGCACGGAGCCCCACCATGCGCGGTTGCCCGGCACCGGGAAAATGATGCCGACCGAGGGAAAATGTTGCGGGCGGGAGATCCTTCCCGTCGGCCGCTACTCCACTTCCAGGAGGATCACCTCATGCACATCGTTTACCAGCAGTGAGGCCGTATTGCCCGACACCTTCACCTCGGTGACCGGGTTTACGCCGCGTGCCGATTTGATTGGACCGCTGGCTCTCACCTCTGCGCGGTAGAGGGGCGTGTCTACCATCAACTCCGGAATCGCCCAGGGACGCTTCACATCGGTGGATCCGGGCGGTGTGAGGAAGCCGTTCAGATGCACGCGGAAGGTTCCGCCGGTGTCGCGTGTCACGACGGTCTCCACGAAAGCTGGAGCATCGATTTCGAGGGTGGGCTGGGGAAGCAGGCTGCGAATCGCATTCGCCAGCAGGGCGCGGGCTTCGGTGGTGCGGTACTCGCCACCGGCCGCCATGCCGGGCGATACCGCCAAGGTCAGCACGCGACCCTTCCCGATCGGGTTGAGCAATACGGCGGGGCCAATGGCCTCGGCTGCCGGACTCGGGAATGAGGTGCCCTCCAGACCCTCTTTCTGGCGCTGGGTGCGAATCGGCGCATGAAGTCTACCGAAGGCCGCCGCGCCCGCAGGCTCGTAGAGCACGGCCGGACCGTAAACCAGATGGGGCCAGCCCGTGGGAACGCTCTCCAGCAGTCCGTTGAGTTCTTCAGGCTCCGCATCGAAGGACACATAGTTGTCGTTGTCGGCAATAACCCGTGTGGCCTTCGCGCCAATCAGTGATTCCAGACTGGAATGGCCCTGGGGCGCGCCCATGGCATCGAAGCAGCCGGAGTTGCCCGAAACGATCAGATTTCCGCCGCCGCGTACATAGGCATCGAAGAGCGCCACCTCCGCCTCCCCGACTATCGCAGTGTCGGGCAATACCACGACGGGATAAGCCGCCAGCGTCTCGGCGCTCAGGTTCTCATCAAGCAACACACCGGTCGTGAGGTGCTCATAGGTCGCGGCCTTGTAGGCGCCGTTGAAGGGAAGCTGATACTTCTCCCGCTGCTCCCGGCCATACCAGTCGCGCGCACGGGCCGAATAGTAGACGCCCACGTCGTAGACCGGCGTCTGCCCGAA
>JBHEKR010000164.1:0-42908 GCA_041859365.1 Candidatus Hydrogenedentales bacterium | reverse complement strand
ACGATGCTGCCGAATTCCGTGCGGTTGCTGGCGGATTCCTTCGTGGAGCCCACATAGGTCGCGCTGCTGGAGGTCTTCGGGATGTTGTTGAGGAAGTCGATAGCCGCCGTGTGGCCCTTCAGCGTGAGGTAGTTAATGGCGGAGGCTTTGTCGATGACGTCGTGGCCCGCGTGGGTGCCTTCGATGCCCGGGATGCCGGGGGCCATCTTGCGCTTGTTGATCAGCGCGACCGGGCCGCTGGTGTTGACGGCCTTGAGCATGCGGGCGTAGAGGGCGTCGAAGTCTTCGCCGTCACCCGTGTCGACGAGGAGGCCGTGGCCATTGAGGGTCTTGCCCACGTCATAACCGGGGAGGTAGTCCGCCGGGTGGCCGGAAATGGTGACGTTGTTGTCGTCGATGGCGAGCTTCACATTGAGCTGCTGGGCCACGGCCAGGCGCGCGGCCTCGGCGTCGTTGCCCTCCATCTGGGAGCCGTCGGAGCCGAACATGAAGACCACGCCGTTCGGGTGGCCCTTGGCGACGCCGTTGACGAAGGGCCACATGTGGCCCAGGCGTCCGGAGGCAAACTTGATGCCCAGCGCGGGATCGATCTCGGGGTGACCGTAGAGGCCCTCGCCCGCCGCGCGATACTGGAGGAGTTTCTCGAAGGGCATTTCGCCGTTGAAGGCGCTCATGGCGTACTGAATCGCCACGCGGTGGCCGCCTTCATCGTAATACACCGGGTAGACCCGGTCGCTGCCCTTCATGAAGCTGTCGGCGATGAGCACTTCCGGCACGATGCTGTAGGCGCCGCCCGTGTGTCCGCCGAAGCCGCGCACACCCGCCACCGCCGTGAAGAACACGATGGTGTCGCGCACGATCTCGATGTTGGTGAGGAGTTGGGCCTTCTGTTCCGGCGTGATGGGCTCGTTCTTGAAGGGGTCAATGGCAACCGGCTTGTAGTTGCTGGTGTCGATGGAAAAAGACATGGGTTCTCCTTTGTTTCCATGGCCGGGACTGCCCAGACAGGGCGGCTCGCCGGTTGAGTCCAGACTTCGAATGTTGGGAAGGGCGTATGCGGCGCGGCCCCGGCGTAACGCCCGATCACGTTACGGTGGCCCCCAGCACCCGGCGGGATGGCGGGACGGACTGGAGGACCGTGCCAGCAAGACGAGGCAGTATAGCAGATGACAATTAACAATGGACAATTGGCAATGGACAACGGATGTGCGTCCGGGGTCAATCAGCCGCGCCGACGAATCGTCGCCCTCGGCCTGTTTCACTTTATTCCCTTAAATCTGTACAATGGCCCCTTGTCTCGATGAGGAGTATCAGGTGCTTCGGGGATTTCTCATAGTCGATGCCGATGGGCGCAAAGTGCCGGTCGACGATTCTCTGGTCATTGGCCGCACGGCGGACAGCGGCCTGATGATCGACGATAACGCGGCCTCGCGCCGCCACATGGAGATCAAGGCCCGTCCGGACCGCTTTATCTGGAAGGATCTGGGCAGCACGAACGGCACGATCCTCAATGGCGCCAAGATGCTGGCGGGCGAGCTGAAGAATGGGGACAAGATCCAGATCGGCGAGACGACCCTCTCCTTCGTGGTGACGGGGCACGCGGAAAGCCGCGATGGCGCGCCGGAGCCCATTGTGGAAGAGGGGCGCCTGTTCACCGAGACCATCATGGATCATCAGGGTATGGTGAAGAAGCCCCATGAGGGCCCGTCCAAGACCACCAAGCTCCTTGAAGCGGTCTATTCCGTGGCCAACGAGATTGCCACAAACTACGATACCTGCAGCCTGATGGACGGGGTGCTGAAGAAGACCCTCAAGGCGATCAACGCCCAGCGCGGCGCAATCTTCCTGGCCAGCCACGAAGCCGAGCTCCTGCCCTGTTCCGAATGCGGTTTTGTGCACAGTATTGCCAACGGCCAGTTGCATCCCGCCCAGATTGGCGACATTCTTATCAGCAGCACGGTGGCCAGCCGCGTGATCCGCGACGGCGAAAGCGTGCTCTACCAGGATACGGACAGCGACATGGAGTTGAATGCCTCCGAGAGCATCATGTCGCTCCAGTTGCGTTCCATCATCTGTGTGCCGCTCCGCGCGAAGCACGGCATTCTGGGTATCCTGTATATCGACACGGATCGCCAGGACCAGAATTATTCCCACGACGACCTGCTGCTGGCGGCGTCGGTGGGCAACAGTGCCGGTCTGGCGCTGGAAAATGCCCAGATGCACCAGCAGATCCTGGAAAAACAGCGTATCGAGCAGGATCTGGCCACGGCCTGGACTATTCAGGAGGGCTTTCTGGTCAAGGAGTGGCCCAACGACCCCCGTTTCGAGGTGTACGGCGAGACCCGGCCCGCGAAGACCGTGGGGGGTGACTTTTATGACTATGTGCGCCGCGGTCGGGACAGTGTGGGCATCCTGATAGGCGATGTGAGCGGCAAGGGCGTGCCCGCGGCCCTCACCATGGCCCAGTTGCTGGCCCAGTTTCGCCTGCTCTGCCGCGATCTGGAAAGTCCCGTGGAGGTGCTGCGCGAGTTGAATCGCGGTCTGGTGAAGCGGAGTCAGCGGGGCATGTTCTGCACGATGTGTTATCTTACCATCGATTTGAGCAGCGGCCACGTGGTCTGCTGCAACGCGGGCCACCACCCGGTGGTCCAGATCGGGCGCAACGGTGTGACGACCTTTGGCGACGCCACAGGGCCGCCGGCGGGCATATTGCCCGAGGGCCCCTGGGTGGAGACCCGCTCCATCATCACGCCGGGCGACAGTCTGCTGCTCTATACGGACGGCATTGTGGAGGCTCGGGCCACGACGACCCTGCTGGAGGGCGCGTCGTCCTCCCCGCCGGTGGAGTACGAAGAGGAAGGATTACGCCGTTGCACGGGTCGCCTCTATGGCGAGACGGCCCAGGCGCTTATAGAAGCGGTCATCTACGACGTGCAGCGCTTTACCGCGCCCGCCGTGCCCCACGACGACTGCACGATGATGGCAATGAGGTATATCGGTGCACGATAAAGACCTGTCCATAGTATTCCGGTCCTCGCCGAAGCTCCTGTGCGATATCCGGGCCATGATCCGCAGCTACCTGATCAACCAGGGGGTCCAGGACGACAAAGTGCAGGAGCTGGTGCTGGCGGTGGACGAGGCCTGCACCAATGCCATCCGCCATGCTTACCGGGGCGCTCCGGACCAGTTTCTGGAACTTTCGATGGACTCGCGGGATGGATGGATAGAACTGGTGGTGCATGACGACGGGATTCCCGCGCCCTACGATCGGGTGCGTCGGAAGTCGGAGGAGGACATTCTGGCGGAGGCGTTGACCCCGGGGGGGCTGGGGATGCATCTGATTTATAACGTCTTTGATGACGTGGAGTTCATGCCGGGCGATGGACAGGGCAATACCATCGTAATGCGGCTGCGGAAAGTGTAACATGAGGGGGGAGTTTTATTCGGGATCATCCGCCACGGCCGGCGGCGGGAGCGTATGGGAGCTTGCCCGCCCGGCGGTGGAGATACATAAAGGTTTAATCGCATGGCACTTGAGTTGAAACAGGTGGAGCAGGACGGCAATTGCATCGTCGAGGCGAAGGGCGAGATCGATCTGTATTCGTCGCCCCAGCTTCGCGAGGCGATTCTGAAGGCCTGCAAGAGCACCAAACAGAAAGTGGGCGTTCGCCTTACGGATGTGGCCTATATGGACTCCTCCGGCGTCGCCACGCTGGTCGAGGGCCTGCAGGCGGCGGGCGGCGCGGCCTCCTTTCTGCTGCTGGCCCCTTCCCAGTCCGTCATGAAGGTTCTCCAGCTTTCCCGCCTGGACTCGGTGTTCAGCATCGTGGAGCAGATGTAACCGGCCATGTCCGCCCTACTGGGACACACAGGCCGTGCCACGCTGAACGGTCTCTACGCCGCGGCCACGGTCTGCGTGTTGATGGTGGACACCGTCAACTGGCTGGTGTGCCAGCCGCTGCGGGGCAAGGGCCTGCGGGTGCGCAGCACCGTGGAGCACTTTGTGGAGTTCGGCGTGCGCTCCCTGCCGATTGTGGGGCTCATCTGCGCGCTGATCGGCGTCATCATGGCGCTGCAGGCCGCGTATACCCTGGAAAAATGGGGCGCGACCCAGCTTATCGCCGATTTGGTGGGGATCTCCGCGCTGCGGGAACTCGCGCCGCTCATGACGGCGATCCTGATTACGGGCCGCTGCGGTTCGGCGATCACGGCCGAGATCGGCACCATGAAGGTGTCCGAGGAGATTGACGCCCTCAACGTTATGGGCCTCAACCCCACCAAGTTTCTAATCGTGCCGAAATTTCTGGCCATGATGATCGCCGTGCCCTGCGTCACGATTCTGGCCATGCTCATCATGATTCTGGGCGGTTTCTTCGCCGGCGTGGTGCTGGTGGGCGTGGACCCCGGCGTCTATTTCCGGCAGACGGCCGACGCGCTGACGCGCATGGATCTCATTTCCGGACTGATCAAGAGTTTCTTCTTCGGAATCACCATCTGCTGGGTGGGTGTGTACCGGGGTTTCCGCGTGGACGGCGGCGCCGAAGGCGTGGGCCGTGAAACCACGTCCTCCGTGGTGACGTCCATTCTGATCATTATCGTCGTGGACCTGGTCTGGACCGCCCTGTTCTTCTCCTAGAGATCCCATGAGCGCTGAACCCGAAAATATCATCGAAGTCCACGATCTCCGTGTGAAATACGGCGATCGTACCGTGCTCGATGGCGTGAACCTCACCGTGAAGCGCGGCGAGGTCTTCGTTATTCTCGGGGGCTCCGGGTGCGGCAAGAGCACGCTGCTGCGAAATCTGGTGGGTCTCATGCGGCCCCATTCGGGTAAAATTCTGTTCAAGGGACAGGACTTTACCGCGATGAACGATGAAGAGCGGGTGGAGGCGCGCAAGCAGATGGGCATGTGCTTTCAGGGCTCGGCCCTGTTCAACTCGTTGACCATCGGCGAAAACGTGGCCCTGGCGCTCAAAGAACATACGCGCCTGGAGTCGTCCACAATTGATATCATGACCAAGATCAAGCTGGAGCTGGTGGGTCTCGGCGGCTTTGAGCGCTTCATGCCCTCCGAATTGAGCGGCGGCATGAAAAAGCGCGCGGGCCTGGCCCGGGCCATGGCGATGGATCCGGAAATTATCTTTTACGACGAGCCCTCCGCCGGCCTGGACCCCATCGTGGGCGCGGGCCTCGACATGCTCATCCGCAAGATGCAGAGCACCTTTAACCTGACCAGCGTGGTGGTGACCCACGAAATGGAGAGCGTAAAGCTCATTGCCGACCGTGTGGTCATGCTCGACAAGGGCAAGGTCATCGGTCTGGGCACGCTCGAAGAGATACAGAAGATCGATCACCCATTTATCGAACAATTTTTTGCGCGCCGCCCCGATGCGGAAGGGGAAGACACGGCGAAATACCTCCAGTCGCTTACGAGCACGGAGTAGCGGAAAACGCCGGTGTTCGCGCGATCAAAATAAAGTGGAGCGATTAGGCTATGGCCAGTAAGAAGTACAATTTCACCCGGACGGAATTTACGGCGGGCCTGATGGTGATCGTCAGCGTGGCGGTGCTCGCGGGCTTCGTGGTGGTGATCGAGAACCTGCGCGCCGAACCGGAGTACAAGACGCTCCATGCGCGCTTCACGAGCACGGTGGGACTCAACGCCAACGCCATGATCCGTTTCGGCGGTCTGGAAGTGGGCAAGGTCGCCTCGGTGACCTATGACCCCGAAGACCAGTCCCAGATTCTGCTGGAGTTGAAAGTCGACCCAAAGACGCCGGTGAATGAATCGAGCCGCGCCACGATCGAACAGACCACGCTCACGGCGGAAAAGCACCTGGAAATATCCACGGGCACGAAAGACGCCGCGCTCATCCCCGCAGGCGGCGACGTTAAAGTGATTAACAGCGGCTACGGCTTCATTGATATTCCCAACGTGGACGGGCTCGTGGGTGGCAGCGAAATGCTCATCGCGGATCTGCGCGATTTTATCGGTGTGGAAGCGGCCAAGAAAAACGAGGCCGAAGGTAAGGGCGAGCTGGCCAGCATCGAGCGCCTTGCGGGGGATGTTCGGGCGCTGCTGGGCGTAAAGGAGGCCCTGGAACGGCACAAGGCCGACGGCTCGGAGCCCATTAACGTCGCGAAACTCACCGAGGACCTCGCCAAGCTTCTGGGCGTGGAAGAGGCGGAGAAGGCGGCGGCGGCCGGGGGCGACGAGCTGCCCAGCGTCACCCGGATCACGGGCGATGTGCGGGATCTTCTTGGTGTGAAGCAGGCGAAGGCGGAGGCGGTGGCGGGTGGCGCGGACCCGGCCAACGTGGAGAACATCATCGGCAATGTGGACGGCATGCTGGATAAGTACGATCCGCAGATCGGCACCATCCTGGAGAAGGTTCCGCCACTTCAGGATTCCGCGACCCGTGTTATGACGGGCGTGGCCACCACGCTGGAAGACAACAAGGAAAGCATCGACAAGATCGCCACGGACGTGAGCGGCGTTACCGCCACGCTGAACGCGGAACTGGAAGACACCCTGGCGGCACTCACCGCGACGCTGGAGCATGTCCAGGCGCTGAGCGGCGAGACCAAGGATCTGGTGCACCAGAATCGTCCGGCCATTGAAGATTTGATGGGCGATCTGGGCCACCTGATACAGAATCTGAACGTGCTGCTGGAGGACTTGAAGGCCCACCCGCAGGCGATAATATTTGGCAAGCCCGAGAGTGGGCGGAAATAGCACGGCTTCTTTTACCACGGATGGCACGGATACCACGGATGAAGAACTGGGATTCAGTTGATGAAGTCGGCTTTTTCCCAGGCCCGCAGCCAGGTAAACAGAAAATAGTAAGGAAGATTGAACCACAAAGAGCGCAAAGGTTTACCTGTTATCGTTCTATTTGAGTCCTTTGAGGTTCAATCCCATTTCACATGGCCCCGAACCACGCAAGTGGCCCCTCTTATTCGTGTGGATTCGTGTCCATTTGTGGTTCAAGATTCAGGTTGTGGCCGGAGACTGCTTCAGATTCATTCGTGGTTAAATTTGGTTCGATGATGCTTCAGGGCGCCAACGTGTTACTCTGCTGAGAGACTGGATTTATCCGGGTCATCCGTGGTCAGAATAATTTGGATTGCGGAACATGCCGATAGGAAAAGCAAATGGAATTTACTAGAGCCAAGCATGCATGCCTCGCTTTGATTGTCACCTGTTTCGCGGCGGGTTGCGCCACGGCCCCCGGTCCCAGCCTTTACACGCTGAATATGGCGCCCTCCGGGGAAGGCAGCGGCGGGGTCCAGATCGCCGTGGGGCGACTTCGCATTGCGGAAGCGCTCCAGAACAAGCGTATTCTGATCAAGAAGAGCCCGACCGAGATCGAGTACTACGCGGCGGCCCAATGGGCGGCCGGTCTGGATGAACTGCTCGCGGAAAAACTCGGTGTGGAGTTCGGCCAGCCGAACCCCGCCGGAACCCCCTGCGTGCTTTCCGGCACCTTGCTCGCCTTCGAACAAGTCGACACCCCCGGTGGCGGCGAGGCCCATGTGCGCCTTGCGGTCGAAATCCGAAAAGACGGTACCAGCTACTATTCTCCGCCCGCGCTGGCGAAAACCTACGACGTCCGGCTCCCCGTTGCGGAGCCCACGGCGGGCGCGGTGGTGGAGGCGCTCTCGACCTGTCTGGAGCAAGTGGCGGCGGCTATCGTGGCGGACGCCGCCGCGCTTTGAAACGGGCCCGGCCCAGGGAATAGAAGATGACGGCAAACGACAAGCGACAGGAACACCTTTCCGACTACGAGCGGGTCGTGTGTTACCACACCCTTCCGCGGACGAATCATCCGCTGACGCTGGGTCTCATCGTCGCCTATGCCGTCTGCCTTCTGGAGGCGGTGGCGGCCATCGGCGTGGGCGTCTATCTCGAGCGCGCGACGTGGCTCCGCGTGGGCTCCGTCTGCTTTGTCGGTCTAATCCTTTTCGGTATCGTGGTCTTCACGATCCGGGCTTTCCTCAATGAGCTGCGATCACGCAAGGCCCTGGCGGCCGCCGAGGGCGTGCCCGATGCCCGGGAGTCCGCCCAGGATTTTCCCGACCCCTTCGAGAGCCATATTCTGCTTCACCATCCCTCCCATACCCGCGGCACCCTCTTCAGCCTGACGGACAACCACGACACGAGCGGCTATATCGTGGAGATCGCACCGAGCCACAAGGGCTGGAAAATTCGGGATATGGAGTCCGGCCATCAGATTCGCGTCCAGATGGAAAAGGGCGGGCGGAGCTTCCGTTTTGGCGGCGTGTTGCCTGCCGTTGCCCGGGTCTTTCGTGAAGGGGAAGAGGTGGCTATCCTCCGCCGCCCCTTTACCTTGAGCGATCTGGAGGTGGAAATCGAGTCCACCCGGCCTTCCGGCGCACGGCTCCAGTTGCGAAACAAGGGCTTTTTCGCCGATAATCGACTCGTGGGCCGCGTTTATAATCTCCGGGGCTCCTGCTATCTCGATATCGACCAGGCCTATTTCAACGAAGGTGTACTCGCCTATTTTGTGACGATGACCTGAGTGCGCGGTAGGATAGGCGGGTAGACGTGACGGCAGTCGGTTTCGCTTGAGTTCGTGAAAGCATTCTAAGACAGGGGAGTTTCCTGCACAATGAAAAATACGTTCTTGTCTTCGATGATGGTCGCGGGCGCGGCGCTGCTGCTCTGCGCCACCCCCGCCAGCGCCGACCTCGATTTGAAAGAGGGTAGGTGGCGTTTGGAATTAAACAATGACTTTGGCGTCCACCAGGGCAGCCAGGATCGCTCCGGCGACTACAGCATCAACGGCATTGTGGAATATGAAGTCCCCGCAACGCCCCGAACCACGCTGGGGCTGCGCATGATGCCGCTTTTCGTCTATTCCCAGGATGGCGAAGACGACTACCGCCGCTTCCGCAAGATTTTTGATGACGATGGCGATGGCGGCGACACGGTCTGGGGTGGCGGCTTCGGGCTTGCCGGTCGTGTTTACCAGGTCAAGGAGGAGTACCGTGGCTGGTACGGCGAGGCCAGCGTGAGCGCCCTGCTCCACAGCAACGAGTTCAACGGGAACAATTCCAACCTCAACTTTGTCACGGGCCTCGGTGTGGGTTACCAGTTCAAGTCGGACTGGCATGTGCAGCTCCACTACCAGCACATCTCCAATGCCAGTCTCGGCACAAAGAATTCCGGCGCCAATTCCCTGGGAATCGGCCTGGGTTACCGCTTCTAGACCGGAAGAACCTCCACAATGCGAACGTCGACAGGGACCGACGGGCATCTGCTGACCCGCCGTCCCTGTCGTTCTGTTTCCCGGGAAAATTTGGCCCGTCGGTGTCTTCCCTGCTTCCACCCGCACGCAAGGCATAGGGTTATCGTATTAATCGTTTTTTATACAAAACGCATTGGGGGTGTATTTCGTGTGTTTTGACCACTAAATACCTATATGTTGTGGTTGCGGCTTTTACACAAAGTTACATTTAGTGTTTTTGGCCGGGAGAGGCACAATATTTAGTTGCAAGACCACAGGTTCTCTGTTACCATAGCGCTACATTAATGCTCACTGTGATCGGATTACCGCTGTGGCCTCTTCCATGAACCTTCCCGTCGAACGAAAATCGGAATATATGGGTATTGCGGTCCTCGCACTGACAGGACTGCTTTTTCTTGCGCTGGTCAGCGACGGCTATCAGGTCCGCGATCAGGTCACCCGCCCTTTCGACGAGATCTTGAGTGTTTCCAATGGTTTAGGGGCTCCTGGAGCCCTGGTGGCCGGGGTGTTCGCCATTCTGGTGGGTGATGCGCGTCATGTCACTTACTCTCTCACCTTTATCTGGGCCCTGATGCTCATCAGCCGCCACCCCCTGGGGCGTCTGCTGCCCCGCATGCTGGGCGCGGGTCTGGCAATTATTGCGGTGGCCGGCTTCCTCCAGCTCAATTTCCGGGCCGGCACCTCCAACATCTACCCCGGCGGCGCAATCGGGGCGTTCGTGGTGGACAAGCTCAATTTTTACCGCTTCGGCTACGCGGGCTCCAACGTCATCATTTGCTCCCTGATCCTCGTGGGACTGCTGCTTGCGACCGAGTACATGTTCCTCTACCTGTTTGTCGTGGGTCGCCATGTGAGTATCTTCGCCTACCGCACCTTTGTGGTCCTGCGGGAGGCCCGCTCGCGCGCCGTGCTCGAAGCGCCCGCAGCCGAGACGCCGAAGTCCCGCAGGATTGGTCGTGTGCCCAAACAGGAAGTCCTACCGCTGGTGGAAACCGCACCCGCGCCCCTCGGCTACGAGTCCACCGATCCCGGGTATGACGACGAAGCGTATGAGGAGGAGGAGGCGTTTGAGGTGGCCCCCGCACTTGACCGCCACGCACGCATCAATGTGCGCGTTGCGCCGGAAGTGGCCGTTGCGGTGGACGACGAAGCCCCCTTTGACGCGGTGCCCGACATCATGGATGAGGGCTACGACGACGAAGACGAGGCCTTCGCGGGCGAATCGCTGGCTTTCGACCTGGACCCGCTGGACGATGATGTGGTTACTCCGGATTTAGCGGCGGACGAAGCATCCATCGAGTACGAGGACGAGTACGAAGACGACGCAGAAGAGGAGGTGGAGGATTCCGCTCCCTTCGATCTGGAAGAGGAAGAGGAAATCGAGGAAGCGGCGCCCGTGGTGCTTGCGCCGCCCGTGCGGGTTGCTCCCGCCGCGGCTGTGGCCACCGACGGTACCGCGCCCGCGCCGAAGGTGCGCCGTCCCCGCCGCAAGGTGGTGGAGAACGAAGAGTTGCCTCCCGGATATGAGTATCCGCGCCACTACACCCGCCCGCCCATGGATCTGCTGGACGAGCCGGAAGAAAAGATTGTGGAGAATCTGGCCGAGACCCTCCGGGCCACGAGTATTCTGCTGGAGGACACCCTCCAGACCTTTGGTATTGAGGCCCGGGTGACCGATGTGACCCGCGGTCCCACCATCACGCGCTACGAGCTTGAACCCGCGCCGGGCATCAAGGTGGCCCGTTTCCTCGCCCTGGCCGATGATATCGCGTTGGCCCTGAAGGCCCACCGCATCCGTGTGGAAGCGCCCATCCCCGGCAAAGGCCGCGTGGGCATTGAAGCCCCCAACACCGAGCGCGATCAGGTCCTGATCCGCGAGTTGCTGGAATCCCAGCCTTTCAAGCGGGGCAAGGGCAAGCTGAATCTTGTGCTGGGCAAGGATATCACCGGCGATGTGAAGATTGCCGATCTCGCGACCATGCCCCACCTCCTGGTGGCGGGCGCCACGGGCGCCGGTAAGACGGTCTGCGTAAAGGCGCTGTTGGCCAGCCTGCTCTTCAAGCACTCGCCGGACGATCTGCAACTCATTCTCATCGACCCCAAAATGGTGGAATTGTCCATTTTCAACGACATTCCCCACCTGATTACCCCGGTGGTGATTGATCCCAAGAAGGCCTCCATCGCCCTTACCTGGCTGATCAACGAGATGGAAGAGCGCTACCGCCTCTTCGCCGATCTCCGCGTACGCAATATTGAGATATACAATCAGAGCGTGGAAAACGGCGAGATCGAGCTGGACGGCGAGGAAGAAGACAACGACGCCCAGTCCCTCCACATCGTGCGGCGGCTGCCGTACATTGTGTGCGTGATCGACGAGCTTGCCGACCTCATGATGCTGGCCCGCTCCGAGGTGGAAGACTGCATTGCGCGCCTCGCCCAGTTGGCCCGCGCCGTGGGAATTCACCTGATCATCGCCACGCAGCGCCCCTCGGTGGACGTACTGACGGGCGTGATCAAGGCCAACTTCCCGTCGCGTATTTCCTTCCAGGTGTCGTCCCGGGTGGACTCGCGCTGTATTCTCGACGAGATCGGCGCGGAACGGCTCATCGGCATGGGCGATATGCTCTACCTGCCCGCGGGCCAGTCCAAGCCCACGCGCATCCAGGGCGCCTTCGTGCGCGACGAGGAGATGAACGGTCTTATAAACTACCTGAAGCGGCAAGCGCCGCCCCAGTATAAGGATGAAATAGAGAATTTCGGGAAAAGTAAGGAAAAAGCGGACGATATCACCGACGAACCCGACGATCTTTTCGAGGACGCGGTGCAGGTGGTCATGGATACCGGACAGGCCTCCATTTCCATGGTGCAACGGCGCCTTCGAGTAGGGTACACTAGGGCCGCGCGGTTGATTGACATGATGGAACGCAAGGGCATTGTGGGGCCCCATACGGGGAGCAAGGCCCGCGAAATCTTGGTTGATGCGGTGCATATAGAAGAAAGCTCATGAGCCAGAACGATTTTCCAGGACATAGGCTACGGGAACAGCGGGAAGCATTGGGACTTTCCCTGCTGGATGCGTACCATGAGACCCACGTGCCGATCGAGTACCTGACCCACCTCGAAAACGGGCGACTCAATGAGTTGCCCGCGACGACGTATACGGCCGGGTTTCTGAACACCTATTGCCAGGTGCTTCAGCTTTCGGCGGAGCCCTTCATCGTTGCCCTGCGGTCCTGCCGCGCGGCGGCGCCGGAGCCCGTGTACTTCAGCCGGGGCGGTCTTGTGAGTCCGCCCGGTGCGCGCCCGCTCTGGGTGAGTGATGCGCTGACGTGGGGCGCGATCTGCGCGATCCTGCTGCTGGGCTGGGTTTCCTACTCCGTGGTGGTCAAGCCCTTCGCCGAGAGTGGCGAGCAGCGCGTGGACGCCGGCAGCATCGCCGTCGAACCGCCCGCCCGCTTCGACGCGGAGTGAGGTTTCTCTTCTGATCGCTCGCGCCGTTCCGGTGCGGGCCAGGTTACTTTCTTTTTTCAGGCGATTCCCCTGCCAATGTATGCCTCCCGATTTCCGTGTCCCTTTTGCGATTGCGGGGACGTCAGGGACTTCAGGGACAGCAGAATTATTCGTCCCTGTGATCAGCGCCGAGCACGGGAAATACCCCCGAGAAGCTCCTTTTCATGGGCAAGGTCCCCGATTGGCTACCCTTCGTCGCAATAATACCCGCGTCGCGTGCCAGTCACTGCCGTTCCGTCAGGTGCATCCCGCGCATTGGAATGGTACAATACAGGGGCTATGAACCTTCCCAACCAACTTACTGTGGCGCGGTGCATCATGACCGCGTTTTTTGTCGCGCTGTTTTCCTTCGACAACGTCGTCTGCTACGCCGTGGGTTACGTGATTTTCGTGGTCGCCGCGATCACCGACTACTATGACGGAAAGATCGCCCGCGAGCGAAACCTCATCACCAATTTCGGCAAACTGCTGGATCCCGTGGCGGACAAGGTACTGGTCGTTTCGGCCTTTGTCATGCTGCTGGGCATACCGGACATGAACGTGCCGGCGTGGAGCGTGGTGATGATCCTGGCGCGTGAATTCCTCGTGACTGGCGCGCGGGCCCTGGCGGCGGCCGACGGCACGGTGATCGCCGCCAACAAGCAAGGCAAGACGAAGACGCTCCTCCAGATGATTTACGTCTGCACCTTTCTGTTCTTCGCGGTCGTCCTCCAGGGGCTGACCGAATATCCGGCGGCGCTGTCGGTCCTGCCCGGCGGTGTGGAGCCCTGGATCCGCGCTATTGGCATCGCATCCCAGTGGTCGATCATTGTCGTAGCCGTCTACACGGTCTATTCCGGCATCGTCTTCGCCCGCGAAAACTGGAAGGTGCTGGGCCTCGACAAGGTGTCATGAGCGGGCTTATTCATGCGTCGCGCGCCATCGTCGATCTGGGGGCCTTCGCCCATAATCTTGGCGTAGCCCGGCAATTCGCGGGACCCCGTTGTGCCTTTATGGCCGTGATCAAGGCCAACGGCTATGGTTTGGGCGCCCTCCCCCTGGCCCGCCGTGCGCTGGACGCGGGCGCGTCTATGCTCGGCGTGGCCAC
This sequence comes from Candidatus Hydrogenedentales bacterium, assembly GCA_041859365.1. Taxonomy (GTDB): domain Bacteria; phylum Hydrogenedentota; class Hydrogenedentia; order Hydrogenedentales; family JAEUWI01; genus JAEUWI01. The sequence continues at coordinate 29,039 of JBHEKR010000164.1, read as the reverse complement.
GCTCGATGAGGGGGTAGAGTTGCGCGAGGGCGGCATCGAAGGCCCGATCCTCATTCTGATGCAGCCCTCCGCCGAAGCTCTCCATGTGGCCGTGAACCACGCCCTTACGATCACGCTTTGCGATCTGGACGCCGGAAAGTTGCTGGGCGATCTGGCGCGAAAAGCCGGGCGCGTGCTGCCGGTGCATTGCATGGTCGACACCGGCATGAGCCGCCAGGGCTTTTCCCTCGAGTCCGCAGCGCGGGACATCCCCGCGCTGGCGCGCATTGCTCACCTGAACATAGAAGGCATCGCCACCCACTTTCCCATCGCGGAACGGGCACAGGATCCTTTTACACGGGGGCAGATAGAGGCCCTCCAGGGGGTGCTGGCGCAGTTGGACGAGGCGGGTGTCCCCTATGACATGGTCCACGGCGCCAACAGCGCCGGCGTGATAAACTACGGAGACAGCCTGTTTACCCTGGTTCGCCCGGGCATCATGAGCTACGGGGTATGGCCTGCCGACGCGCGTCCGGAGACGAATCCCCTCCGCCCGGTGCTGCGGTGGGTCACGCAGGTTTCTCAAGTGCGGGCGCTGGAGCCGGGAGCGACCGTGAGCTATGGCCGAACCTACGAGTCGCCCGGCGGCATGATCGCCGCCATGTTGCCCGTGGGCTATGCCGATGGTTATCGTCTGGCTCTCTCGAACAAAGCGGAGGTGTTGATTCGTGGCCGACGCTGCCCTGTGCGTGGGCGGGTCTGTATGGATCAAATGGTTGTGGATGTGAGTCACGTGCCGGGCGTCGTCGTGGGCGATGAGGCGGTGCTGGTGGGGAAACAGGGCGAAGAAGAGGTCACGGTGGAAGAATTGGCAACGTTGGCGGGAACGATCCCTTATGAGATATTGACGGGCATCGGACGGCGCGTTCCCCGGGAGTATGTTGGGTAAAACGTCAATGCGAGCAGCCCATGCCGGGTGCCACCTCAATCGAGCAACGCTCGTTTGGGTACCTTGGGGGAGGTGGTTTGCATCCAACGAGCGAAACCCTAACCCGACTCGTTGGCCAGCGCCGAAAAATGTTTTCGCCGATTACCATGCCCGAAGCGGTCCGCTCTCGGCCTACAAGATACCTGCGCTCATCGCACCCAAACGAGCGTTGCTCAATTGAGGTGGCGCCCGACGTCACGGATTCATGCCTGCGCACATTTTGTTGTTCTTGTGCCCTACAAATTGGAGAATACCAACCATGGCGGAAGTACATCTGGTGGACGGCTACAACGTCCTGCACCAGTCGCAGAAGCTGCTTCACCTCGTCCGCCAGGACATGGAGACGGCGCGTGAAGCTTTTATCGACAAGGTGGCTCATTTCTGCATCCAGACGGGGAAGCACGTGGTGGTGGTGTTTGACGGGCGCGGCCCGCAGATCGTGCAGAAAGTGGCCCACAACCGAAACGTGCCCTCGCTGGAGGTACTGTATTCGCCTGGGCACTTGACGGCGGACGCGGTGATCGAGCGAATGGTGTACAAGACGCCCCGCAAGATGGATGTGGTGGTGGTGACGAGCGATCGGGGCGTGCGGGATTTGTGTCGGGGTATGGGCGCGCTGGTGATGGACGCGGCCCACTTCCTCAGCAGTCTGGAGGAGACGCGAACGTCGATCCGGGAGACGGTCACCAATACGCGAAAGCCCTCGCCCGCCCATCTTGAGGAGCGCCTCAACGCCGATTCGCTGGCGAAGCTCCAGGCCCTCCGGAAGAAACTGTAGGGCCCTCGCCGGCGCAAAACTCAATGGCTCCGGCGAAGGCGCAGATCAGGCGGGATCGGATGCTCAGGGCGGGCAGTTGCCCAGAGGGGCGGTGTTGCAGTAATCGTCCAGCATGTATACGCATTGCCCCGGTGCGAAGCAGATGAGGTCATTGTACTTTTTCATCAGCGTGAGCTTGGCTTCGTGCTGGCGCAGCCGGGTGGCGAGGTCGGCGCGGGAGGCGGGCGCGCCTTCGGGTTCCGGCGGCGCGGTATAGAGGGCCTTCAGATCCGCATGGCCATAACGCTCGAGGAATACGTCGATGGCTTCCGCGGCGGCGGCATGATCGAAGTCATGGAGCATGAAGGGCAGGCAGATTTCAGGCTTCACATCGAGGATGCGCTGAAAGTGAACCAGCACCTCGGCCGGGACGCCGGGATCCGAATAGATCTCGCGAAAGGTCAACGCGGAGTTTTTTGGATCCTGAAGCACTTCCAGAATCTGATCAAGGGCCGCCACGATCCGATCCCGCTCCAGGGGAGTGAACCAGTATTCCCGGTCGGCCTGCACCCGCGCCCGGAAGTGGGGCAGGACCTTCGGATTGGCCAGGGGCAAGTCGAAGAAGTCGCCGTAATTCAGTCCCGTCATGAGATAGGCCATGGTATTGATCTTGAGGTGAACGTCCTTGAAGAGAAAGGCGTTTTCCGGCGGTACACAGGAGCGCACATCCCACCGATCATCGGCCGGATCGCTGACGTAGCCGGGGGCGGCGGGCTTCCGGATACCCACGAGTTCGACCAACAGTCCAGCGCGTTTGGCGCGTACCATGACGCGGTTGAAGTTCGGCTTGATGCTCAGGGCGGGAGCGCGCTCATAGAGGTCCGCCAGGGTGTAGGTCGAGCCGATCAGCGCGAGCAGACCATCGAGGCTATCCTTGGCCAGGGCGGGGTCGAAACCGGGTTGAACGAAGGGAACGCAGGTCAGCGGAGTCACGCCGTCCAATTCCTGAAAGCGCGGAATCAGCGTGGGGAAATTCTCGACGGGTTGCGTGCTCAGGTCGTAGAGGGTAACTGGGCTGGGCAGGGTCTCAATGGCCCTGAGCACGTGATCCAGCGCGCCGAGGCAGGCCCGTTGCTCGCCCTTCGAGAGTAACTTCTCCGAGACCATGGCCGGGCGCGACACGTTGCCCAGCACCTCCGACAGTACTTCCAGCGCTGGGCGCCGGTAGAGTGCTTCAAAGGTCAGCCCCTCGGTGGCATTGGCGAGGACCGCCACTTTTCGGTAGACGTCGCGATAGCGGGTGTAATGTCCCTCCCCCATGCGCAACAGGGCCGGTTCAATATCCCAGATTCCATTTCCAGACAAATTTGCTGCCATGCTCCATGCCTTTCCTGTTAGATTCCCTCAGCCCGCGTATACTTGCCTGGCCTGTCACAAGACCGACCAGGTCAGGTCCACTACTTGAAAACGATCCCGAATCACCCGAAGACGCACCGTTCCGGAGAATCCCTTCTCCAATGCGCCCGCGGCGCGATCCACCCAATCCATCAACTGGGCATAGCTGGTGATTGGCTCTCCATTAATCGCGGCGATTCTATCTTCATCGCCCAAACCGAGTGCCGCCAGATCCTGCTCTTCCTTTGGGGTTGATGTGGAGGGTAGCCAGATACCGTCCAGCGCATCCGGCCCCTCCAGACCGGCGCCCCGCGCATTGTCCAACCGCTGGCTGTATCCAGTCAGGAAATCCTGCTGGCTATGCAGGAGTTCGCTCGTATTTGCCAGTGCGACGCGCGCCCGATCACGGGGCACCTCAACGGTCCTGGCGACGGTCAAGAGATCAGTCCGCCGGTGCTCGATGGTAATCTCGATTCCTTCCCGCGCCAGCGAAAGCGTGACGGCGCCGCTGGAATCTCCATCCGGACCGGCGAAGGATTGGAGTCCCGCTTCTAGGGTCCGCTGATTGGCGCAGGGTGCGCCATTCAACTTTGTGACGGAATCGCCGGGGATCAGTCCCAGCCGAGCCAGGGGGTTGGTGCTGCCTTCCGTGTAGATCTTGCTGTCGCGATCGCCATCTTGCTTCGCCAGGCGCTGTAGCGCTTCCTCCGCCAGAGCAGCGGGTGTGAGCGAAATGATGATCGTCTTGTGGAGCGAAAGGTCCCGTCCGGCCTGGGACCGGGAGCGCTTGTATCCGCCCAGGGCTTCAGCGGCGACACCATCCGGCGTGCAGAGGGCCTGGGGGAAGGCCGATAGTACCAGCAGGGAGTCCACCTGATTGCCAATGAGAATCCGGTCGTGGTCCGGGTCCAGAAGCAGGGAACCCATCCGAAGATCTTCCGGCGTGGCGGGTGCGGCAATTTGCTGGCCGGACTTCGCATCCCACAATCTAAACCCACCCTGCTTCGTTAACCCGATCAGGCGTTTGCCGTCCCGGCCAAAGACAAGCGACGAAAGCGTCACGTTGGATGCACTCAGGGGAACCGATCCCACTGTCGGCTTCACAGCGAGGATTGCGTCGGCGCCCCCGTCAAACGACGCGGCCACCGACTGGCCGTCGGGACTACAGGCCAACACCGTCACCGGGGGGCCCCCGGTGCGCAGTTCTTGCTCGATGGAGCCCGAGCGGCTGTCCCAGAGCAGTATGCGGCCCGCGCGGTCCCCGGTCGCAATATGATCGCCATCCGGCATGACGGCGAGCGCCAGAACACGCTCGGCATGACCGTCGAAGCGCAGCACCTCCTGGCCCGAGCGACTGTCCCAAAGATGCACCGATGAACTGCTGCCCAGTGCCGCCACCATCCGGCCCTCCTGGCAGTACTCGAGTTCGCGAATATGGCCCGGGCTTCCCGTCCACTGCGCCAGTATCTCGCCATCGGGAAGACGGAGCACCTGAGCCGTCTTTTCGCCCAATGCCGCGACGGCTTGATCGCCTGTGGGGCTGACCGCGACCTGCATGCTGAGGGATGCCTCGAAGGAGGCCAGCGCCAGCATGGGCTCCAGGGAGGTGGCGTCGAGAAAGCGCGCTATGCCGTTCGAACTGCCCGCTCCGATAATCGGGGTCAATTCGGAACGGGCCAGATCCACAATCCGATGCGGCGATGCGCCCCCCGCGGGCCCGGTGGTCGCGGGAAGCTGCCACGCCTTGATCGCGGCATCTCCGGCGCAGGAGTAGAACATCCTGTTGTCTTCGCCGAAGGCCCCGGCGCGCACCCAACTTGAATGGCCTTTCAACGTGGTAACCGGGGCCCCGTCTTTTGTCCGGTAGATCCGGATCTCGTGGGGCGTGGCGGCCAGGGCAACCTGTTCACTGTCCGGGCTGAACGCCAGGATTCTGGATAGGGCATCGTCCTGAATCGTGGCTACGGGTTTGCCCGATGCGACATCCCAGAGGCGCATCACGCCATCCTCCACGAGCGCGGCGACGTGCAGTCCAGAGGGGCTGAGGACGGGTGGCTTCGGTTCACCGGGAAGCTCCGGGCTTTCGAAGAGCAATGCGCCCGATTCCAGTTCACGCACTTGAATGACACGGCCGCTGCGCAGGGCGAAGCGGTCGAGGTTTTGGCTCAGTGTGGGTCCATAACCGATGAACTCCTGTTTCGCCTGGCCGTTGGTCACGTCCCACAGCACGGTGCGGCCGCTGCGGTCCGAGGTAAGGGCAAGTGCGCCGTTCCGGCTCATCCCGAAAACCTGGCATGCGGCATCGTGGGCTTCAATCTGCCGGACCACGGCGCCCGTGCCGCAATTCCAGACGATCAGGGAGCCGTCACTCGTTCCCGAGGCCAGCATGGCGCCGTCTCCGCTGAACACCACACTGTCGAAAGACACCCCACCCGTTGCGAACTCATGGACGAGGCTGTAATTCTTGAAATCATAGAGCCGCACCAGGCCGTCCACCCGCGCCACGGCCAGCCAGGCGCCATCGGGAGAAACCGCCGCCGTGGCCCCCGTCACGAGGGTCAGGGGGATGCGATGCAAGGGGCTGAGGTCGGGGCATGCCCGGATCACGAGTTCATCCTGGGCGCTCAGCGAGAGCAACCGCCCGCCGGGCGCGATCCAGACACGGTCCACGGCCTCTTCCTGATCCACATTCGTGGCGTAGTCCTGATTGCACTGCTCAAAAAGCAGGCCCCATTCCAGGTTGCGCTGGGTGGCGGGCTGTTCGAGCAGCAAGTCCGTCGCCTGGTCAAAGGCCTGGCCCTCAATATGGTTCGCCGCCAGTTGGATATTGGCGCGGTAGGCGCTCCCTTCCGCTTCGGCGCGGGCGGCTTCCGCGGCGATGCGCTGGAGCCGTTCCCGGTGGTTCGCTTCGAGTATATTGGCGTAAGCCGCGATGGCCACGATCAGCGTCACGGCGGCGGCGGCGGCGGCGGTGTTGCAGAGGGCCCTGTTCCGGCGGTAGTAGTGGCGGATCAATTCTCCGGTGGTGTATTCGTATCCTTTGACCAGCGCGCCGGCCGTGAAGCGGGTGAGTTCGTCCGCCAGTTCGCCGGCGGTGGAATAGCGCCGTGCGGGATCGCGGGCCATGGCCCGGGCGCAGATCGCGGCAAGGGCGGGCGGGATTTCGGGCTCGTGGGTGAGAACGCTGGGCGGCGCGTCCTTTCGAACTTTCTGAAGCACCACACGGCTGGTGGTTCCCGTGAAGGGGGTCCTGCCCGTGACCACTTCATAGAGGACAACACCAAGAGAATAGACGTCGGAGCGGGGCCCTACTTCACTCATGCGCCCCTCGGCCTGTTCGGGGGCCATGTAGTGGGGCGTGCCGACGGGCAGGCCCGCCGCAGTCAGACGCGGATCCTCGGGCCGGGCCGCGAGCTGCGCCTCGGTGAAGGCTTCGAGATCGGCGGCAAAGGGGTCTTCCTGATCGAGGACGCGGGCCAGCCCCCAATCGATGACCACAGTCTCGCCGAAAGCCCCCACCATGACATTGGAGGGTTTGATATCCCGGTGGATGATGCCCTTGTCATGGGCATAGGCGATGGCCTGGCACAAATTGATGACGTGGGGCAGGAGCTTGAGTCGTTCTCCGAGGTTCCCGCATTCGTGGATGGCGCGGTAGAGGGACTGGCCACGCACGAGTTTCATGGTGTAATAGTGGGCGCCATCCGGGCGTCGGCCCAGTTCGTAGACCGGGATGATGGAGGGGTGCTCCAGACTCCCCGTAATTCGGGCCTCGCGCAGGAAGCGCTGCACCTCATAGGCGGAGACCTGTCGTGAGCCGCCATCCACCAGGGTCGCGTCGCCGGTGTGGAGCGCAGGGGCGAGCTCCTTCATGGCGATGGTGCGATTCATGCGCTCGTCGCGCACGATGAGGATGCGGCCCATCCCGCCGCGGTCGTGTTCCACGGGATCCACATAGCGCGACGAGGCGTCGTCGGTGTCGAGGTCCACGGATTCAGACAAAGCGCGCCAGGCTGCGGGTGGCCCGGCCAGCGTGGGCATCTGGTGGAGTCCCGCGTCTTCGCCTTCCCCTCCGCCTTCCAGTTCCTCAATGGCCCGTGCGGCGTCGCCGTTGTGGCGTTCGAGGAGGCGCGCGACGATGGCGCGAATTCGGGTCGAGTCGTGTTCGGAAAGCAGGGAGGCGCGGACGAAGGCCTGAGCGAAGTCTTCCTCCGGCATATCGACGTGATCCTGAAGCACAGGATCGACATCGGCGCCGGCCAGCAATTGAAGGTCCACCGCCACGCGCCCGAACAAGACGTTATAATTGGCCATACGTATTTCCCGATCGGTCGCACCCGATGGCTTCCGTTGAGGCCTGGAGTATTCACCGGCGAGTCCCATCGGGGACGTATTCACAACGGACCATGAATGCGCGCGATGAGGGAGCCGATGGCGCGTTCAATACGCAACGGAATACCCAGCGTGCGTTATTATAGTGGGCGAGTCATACGGCTGGCAATCACGCGGGAGAGCGTCAGTGGCTTTCGGTCGGATGCGGGGCCAGATTGGGCAGCTTCAAGGCCATGACAAGGGGAATCAGGATGAAAAGTCCACCGAGACAATAGGCGAATACGGGCCCCAGCCACCAGTAGAGGGCAGCGGCGAAGAGGGGGCCGACGGCCCGGGCCAGCGCGCCGAGGGAGCGGAAAATCCCCAGCACGCGCCCCTGATCTTCCGCCGGTGTGTAGGCGCTGGCGAGGGCCGTGAGGCAGGGCGTGGCCTGGGCGGATCCGGCGGCCAGCAGGGCGAGGCCGAGGTAGAGGACAAGCTGGTTGCGTATTCCGCCGGCGACGCCGATGAGGACGAGCGCGGGCACCACCATGGCCAGGCCGTGAAGCGTCATGCGTCGAGGTCCCACGGTGTTGGTGCGCCGGCGGACGTAGCCGCCTTGAATGAGCACGAGGATGCCGCCGACGAAGAGGAACATGAGGGCATTCTGCTTCGGGCCGTAGCCCAGGCGCTCGTGGGCCAGAAAGGTGAGGGAAAACTCCATGCCGGAGAAGGCGAGGAGGAAGAGGAAATAGGTCAGGTTCGTCCGGGTCACGCCGGGGTAGCCCACCGTGCGGAGCAGGGCGAAGGGATTTGCGCTTCGTTCGGGCCGGGGTCCTGTGGCGAGGCGACGCGTTTCGGGGAGACGCAGTCCGGCGAAGACGAGGTTGAAGGCCGTAAGAGCCATGGCGATGGCGGCGGGCATGGAGAAGGGGTTCACGCCGTAGTCCGCCAGGGCGGGATACATGGCGGAGAGATCGACGGAGGCGGAAATGCCGCCGACAGCCGGGCCGATGACGAAACCCAGACCGAAGGCGATGCCGATGACCGCCATGCCCCGTGAGCGCTCCTTGAGGTCGGTTATGTCAGCCACAATCGCGGTTGCGGTGCTGATGTTGGCGCTCATGATGCCGCCCAGGAGGCGTGCGGCCACCAGAAGCTCAAAGCTGCCGGCGAAGAACCAGAGGATATAGGAAAGGAGGATGCCCACGAGGGAGATCAGGAGCACGGGGCGGCGCCCAACTTTGTCCGAGAGGGCGCCGAAGAGGGGAGCCCCCACAAACTGGAGGAGGGAATAGAGCGATCCGAGAAGCCCGCCGAACAGGACGATGATGCCCCAATGTCCGCCGCCAAGACCGATGTAATCGGTGATGGACTGCAATGAACCATAGAAGGCGGCGAATAGAGGAGAAGGCGGCGACTGGGTGCTGTAGTACTCGAGCATGCCTGGAAAGAGGGGGAAGATGATGGAAAAGCCGATAAGATCTACAAAAAGAGTCACAAAGACGATCTGGAGCGTTGATCGCCGGTTTGTGGGGGACGACGTGGCATTTTCAGAAAGAGCGGTCATGGCGGATGCACTTCAGGGACAGGGGGAAGACGCAATTCGGGCTGGTGCCCAGAGCGCGTGATCATACTCTGCCGTCGTCGGACTTCGCAAAGCCGCTTTCGGGGCCCCGGCGAGCTTACATTGTTTGGGTGGGTTGCCTGTGTTATGATGACAATTGAGTTCAAGTGGTTGAACCTGTGGAAGTTGCCCACTACGCTGCCGGGTGCTGGTCTTTGGCGTGTGTCCCCCGGCCTTGCCGAATTCGTAGATCTCTTTCTTGTTTCGTAGCGGGCACGAAACGGCTGCCAATTGCCTAAGATAAGGTATTTGACTTACTTATGAATGGTTTGTTCAAGCAAGTTTCCCTCTGGATCGTTCTGGGCATCATCGTTGTGCTCGTCCTGACCCGGTTCTCCGATCTGAATCCGAAACCCGCCATGAAGGGCCAGGCCGACTTCGTCGAACAGATGCAGGCGAACAATATCGAAGATCCGGTAAAGGTCTCGATAGGCGAAAAGAGCGTTCGGGTCTACGTTAAGTTCAAGCAGCCGGTGGGCGATGCGAAGCAAACCGATTTTACCTTCACGGTCCCCGAATTCCGCCCGGAATGGGAGACCATGCTCGACGCCCAGAAGGTGAAGGTGGATTTTTCCGAAGAGAACAACATGTTTGTGAACATGGTGTTCCAGATCGTCCTCCTGCTCCTGATCATCGGCGCCTTCTGGTTCTTCATGATCCGGCAAATGCAGGGGGGCAACAACAAGGCCATGTCGTTTGGCAAGAGCCGGGCCCGCATGGTCAATCAGGGCGACAAGACGGTCACCTTTGCGGACGTGGCCGGCGTGGACGAAGCGAAGGAAGAGCTTCACGAAATTATCGAATTTCTAAAGGAGCCCAAGAAATTCACCCGCCTGGGCGGCAAGATCCCCCGGGGCGTGCTGCTCGTGGGCCCGCCCGGATCGGGCAAGACCCTTCTGGCCCGCGCGGTGGCCGGTGAGGCGAGCGTGCCCTTCTTCAGCATCAGCGGTTCCGACTTTGTGGAGATGTTCGTGGGCGTGGGCGCGAGCCGCGTGCGCGATCTGTTCCAGCAAGGCCACAAGCATGCGCCCTGCATCATTTTCATCGACGAAATTGATGCCGTGGGCCGCCAGCGCGGCGCCGGCATGGGCGGTGGCCATGATGAACGCGAACAAACCCTGAATCAGCTCCTGGTGGAGATGGACGGTTTCAACACCAACGACGGCGTGATCCTGATCGCGGCCACGAACCGGCCCGACGTGCTGGATCGGGCGCTGTTGCGTCCAGGTCGCTTTGACCGGCAGGTGATGGTGGCGAACCCCGACATCAACGGGCGAAAGCAGATCCTCGATATCCACATCAAGAACCAGAAGGTCCCCATGGACCCGGACGTGGACACGCAGATTCTGGCGCGGGGCACGCCCGGATTCTCCGGCGCCGACCTCGCCAACATGGTAAATGAATCGGCCCTGCTGGCCGCACGGCGCAATCAGGACAAGGTCAACATGGTTGACTTTGAAGATGCGAAGGACCGGGTGATGATGGGCCCGGCGCGCAACAGTCTCGTCATGAGCCCGGACCAGAAACTGGCGACGGCTTACCACGAGGCGGGCCACGCGCTCCTGTGCCAGCTCCTTCCCGACGCCGATCCCATGCACAAGGTGACGGTGATCCCCCGTGGACCCGCGCTGGGCGTGACGAGCAGCCTGCCCACGGAAGACAAGTATTGCGTGTCGAAGAAGTGGTGCCTGGCCAACATGATCATGACCATGGGCGGTCGCGCGGCGGAAGAGATTATCTACGGCGAATTCAACAGCGGCGCCTCCAACGACCTGAAGCAGGCGACCCACCGGGCCCACGCCATGGTGTGCGACTGGGGCATGAGCGAACTCGGCCCCATCAGCTTCAGCAGCAGCGACGAGATTTTCCTGGGCCGCGATTTCAGCAAGACCCGCGACTACAGCGACGAGACCGCGGCGGCCGTGGATCGGGAAGTGCATCGCCTGCTGGAGGAGGCCTACACCTCGGCGAAGAGCTTGCTCCTGAAGCATGTGGACGTGCTCAAGGCCCTGGGCGACGCGCTGTACGAGCGTGAAACGCTGGACGCCAAGGAAGTGAATGCCATCATCCGCAAGGTGGGCGGCCCTGATCTGATTCCGCCGGATCCCGAGCCCAAGTCCCCGCCGAAGGACGCGGTGGATATCGCCCCGGAATCGGCGGGCGCGCTGCTCGAAGCGAAGCCGGAAGAAGAGAAGTCTTCCGACTCGGTGTCGCCCGGCGGGATCCTTCCGGACACGGTCTGATCGGGTCCGAAAACCCGTTCAATGGATAGAAGTGAGCGCCCGTGTTGCGCTGAAATGTTACAGGGACAGCAGGGACGGCAGGGACGTCAGGCAATGAAAGCACTGCCGTCTCCGCAGCCCCTGATGTCCCTGCCTTCGTTCAAGCAGGCTTAGTTGTCTCGAACACTACTCCCAGCGTTTAATCATTCCGAGAATCCCTCCGCCCCCATGGATCGTTATTCACCGCTCTATGCCTCCTCCGTGCTCGCCCGGGGCTCCGCCCTGGTCATGGGCATTGTGAACCTCACGCCCGATTCGTTTTACGATGGCGGGCGCCTGGGCGACGTTGGCGCGGCGCGGGACCACGCGCTTTCGCTCGTAGCGGACGGCGCGGATATCCTGGACCTCGGCGCGGAATCGTCCCGGCCCGGCGCGGAACCCGTAACGGCGGAAGAGGAGTTGGCCCGGCTGCTACCCGTGCTGGAGGCACTGGCGGAATGCCCGGCGCCCCTTTCGTTGGATACCTACCACGCCGCGACGGCCCGCGCGGCCCTGGCGCGGGGCGCGGCGATGATCAACGATATCAGCGCGCTGCGTCACGATCCCGAGATGGCCGGGGTTATAGCGGAGTCGGGCTGTCCCTGCGTGCTCATGCACATGCAGGGCACGCCGCGAAACATGCAGCAAGATCCGCGCTATGACCATGTGGTGGAGGAGATCTGCGCTTTCTTCGAGGAGCGCCTTTCGGTGGCGGAGTCGGCCGGAATCGTGCGGGAGCAAATCTGGCTGGATCCCGGTTTTGGATTCGGCAAGACGGTGGCGCATAATCTGACGTTGTTGAAAGAACTCGCCACATTCCGGCGCTTTGGGTTGCCCGTGCTCATTGGCACGTCGAACAAATCGACCATTGGGGCGGTGCTGGGCGCGGAGGTGCGTGATCGCAGCGAGGGCACCGCGGCGACCGTGGCGGTATCCATCGTGGCGGGCGCCCATTGCGTCCGGGTTCACGATGTGAAAGCCATGGGCCGGGTGGTGCGAATGACCGAGGCGATACAGCAGGCATAGGTCCGCGTCCGGCGCGGCTATTGAGCAGGAACAGAAGGAGAGAGGCATGCCCGATCGTTTGTTTGGCACCGACGGAATCCGCGGTAAGGCGAATATCCACCCGATGACGGCGGAGATGGCGCTCAAGGTGGGCCGTGCGGCGGGCCATCTGTTTCAAAATGGCAGCGGTCGCCACACCATACTCATCGGCAAGGACACGCGGCGTTCCTGCTACATGCTGGAGAACGCCCTCACGGCGGGCCTGTGCTCCGTGGGTATCAACGTGCTCCTGACGGGTCCCCTGCCCACGCCGGGCGTTTCGTACATCATGCGGAGCCTCCGCTGCGATGGCGCCATTATGATTTCAGCCTCGCACAATCACTACGCCGACAACGGCATCAAACTTTTCGGTCGGGACGGCTACAAGATTCCGGACGAGGCCGAGGACGAGATCGAGCGCCTGATCACGACGGGCGAGGTGGACAAACTCCGCCCGACCGGCAACGATATTGGCGTGGCGAGGCGTATCGATGACGCCGTGGGCCGCTACATCGAATTCGTGAAGGCCTCCTTCCCCAAGGGTATGCGCCTGGACGGTCTCCGCATCGTGGTGGACTGTTCCAACGGCGCGACCTACAAGGCGGGTCCAAACACCCTGCGCGAACTGGGCGCGGAAGTGATCGCCATCGGCGACCGACCCGACGGCAGCAATATCAACGAAGATGTGGGTTCCGTCCACCCCGAGGAGATGCGCGCCACGGTGATCCGCGAGCGGGCCGATCTCGGTATTGCCTTTGACGGCGATGGGGATCGCCTGGTGATGGCGGATGGCAACGGGCGCCTGCTGGATGGCAACGCGCTCCTGGCCATTCTTGGGATCGACCGCCTGGAGCGTGACGAACTTCCTGAGAAGACCATTGCCACCACCATTATGGCCAACGGCGGCCTGGCCCGGGCCCTCGCTCCCCTGGGCGGCAAGGTGGTCCACACGCAGGTGGGCGACCGTTACGTGGTGGAGGCCATGCGTGAGCAGGGGCTCGCGATTGGCGGCGAATCTTCCGGTCACATGATCATATTGGATCACAACACGACGGGCGATGCGATCATTGCGGCGCTGCAGGTGCTGGCCATCATCGTGCGCAAGGAACAGCCCCTCACGGATCTGGCCCACGCCTATCAGGAGATGCCCGAGAGCCACCAGAAGATTCCGTTGAATGGCCGTCCGAAGCCGTCGCAGGAGTCGCTGGATGCCCTGGTGGAAGAAATTCGCGACGAACTCGAAGGCAAGGGCCGCGTCGTGATCCGACCTTCGGGTACGGAGCCCATCGTGCGCATCATGGTGCAGCACCAGGACGCCCGCGCCGCCCAGACCTTGACGAAACAACTGGCGGACCGCGTCGCGGCGATGTGAGGGTGCGCATGGTGGTGGGGGTGATGGGCGGACAGCGTGGACGAAGTGGACCGACCACCCACCGAGTCCATTCACCGCGACGAGTCCACTAAACCAGCAATGAAGGAGTGTCTTACTTGATCGAACTCGGCGTAAATATCGACCATGTCGCCACGCTCCGCGAAGCGCGGAAGGGCGTTGTTCCGAGCGTGTTGGAAGCGGCGGCCATTTGCGAGGCGGCCGGCGCGCACCAGATCACGGTCCATCTCCGCCAGGACCGGCGCCATATCCAGGATCACGACGTCCATGCCCTCGCCGAGTCGCTTACGACTCGAATGAATTTTGAGATGGCCGCGGTGGACGAGATCATCGCCATCGCCCATGAGGTGAAGCCCTATACCGTGTGCCTGGTGCCGGAAAGCCGGGAAGAAATCACGACCGAGGGCGGGCTGGACGTGTTTTCGCAGCAGGCCTGGCTTACGGAAGTGGTGGCGGGCATGCATGCGCACGGTATCAAGGTGAGTCTTTTCATCGATCCGGAAATCGCCCAGATCGAGGCCAGTGCGGCCACCGGCGCGGATTTCGTGGAACTCCATACGGGTGCTTACGCCAACGCGCGGGATGTGGCGAAAGAGATTCGTCGCCTCCAGGTTTCGGCCGAGGCCATTGCGCAAACCAGCTTGCGCTTTCACGCGGGGCACGGCTTGACCGCGCGCAATCTGGCGCCCGTCGCCGCGCTGCCTGGCCTGCGGGAAGTAAATATCGGTCACGATATTGTGTCGCGCGCGATATTCATTGGGCTGGATGCCGCCGTGAAAGAAATACTGGAAGCCCTCAAGCCCTCGGGGATGTAGATCGTATTTGCCGGCGCTCCTTGATGTACGACAGCGCTTTATCACCGTCTCAGGGACGGCAGGGCATTCAACCGCATGGGTTACTGAGGGCTTGTGAGCGTATCGCCCAGCGGGAGCACGGACTTTCTAGTCCGTGATTTTCGTGCGACTCCGTCGCACCATACGCGGGTAAGAAAACCCGCGCTCCCGATTGGCGACTGTCTTAGTGGAAAAGTTCACGACCTCTGATGTCCCAGTACTCCCCGAGGCCACGCACCCGGAACACCAATGACAGCCCTGATTGACACCTTCAAGATCGCCATGAACGGGCTTAACCCCACAGGCGGCCCCGTGCTCGCGGCCGTGTCGGGTGGCGCCGATTCCATGGCGCTGATGCATATTCTTCATCGTGCAAAAGTGCCCTGCGCTGTCGCCTATTTCGACCACCACACACGGCAAGGGGAAAGCGTGGAGGACGGGCGCTTTGTTGCAAAGGCCGCTCGGGCCCTGGGGTTGA
The DNA here is from genome assembly GCA_041859365.1 of Candidatus Hydrogenedentales bacterium. GTDB lineage: Bacteria > Hydrogenedentota > Hydrogenedentia > Hydrogenedentales > JAEUWI01 > JAEUWI01. The sequence continues at coordinate 13,976 of JBHEKR010000164.1, read as the reverse complement.
AGTATTATTTGGGTGGCGAAAACGTTGCCGCCCTCGCGACCGCATCGGGCGAGAGTTTCGAGATGGCGGCTCGCCGCGCGCGCTATGCCTTTCTCCTGGAGACCGCGCGACGCCATGGCTACACGGCCATCGCCACCGGACACCACGCCGATGACCAGGTGGAAACCGTGCTGCTGCGCCTCCTGCGCGGTTCGAGTCCCGCCGGGCTTGGCGGCATCCCGCCCAGACGTGAGGAAGGCGGCATTCAGATAATCCGGCCGCTCCTCGACATCACCCGCGGGGAAATTCGGGCCTGGCTCATGGCCGAGAACATCCCCTGGCGCGAAGACGCCACCAACGCCGAGACCGATGCGCTCCGCAATCGCGTGCGCCACGAATTGCTGCCGCTCCTTGTCCGAGATTTCAACCCCGGCATCCAGGAGGCGCTCACCCGACTGGCCACGCTGCAGCGCCAGGACAGCGCGCTGCTCGACCGGCTCGCGGTAGCGGCGCAGGACGAAATGGCGGATGAATCGGGCCGTCTGATCCGTGCCGTGTTTCGCACCCTCGATCCCGCCCTGCAATTTCGTTGTCTGACGGACCAAATCCGACGCGCCACGGCTGAAGCGGACTTTGAAACGGTGTCGCGGGCCGTCGCGTTTATTACTCATGGCCCCGCGGGAAAACAGATCGACCTGGGCAACGGAGTGGCACTCTACTTGAGCGCGGAGCATGCCGTTCTCGCCCCGCTGGTCTCGGAGAACGAGGCCGGCGAAATCCACGTGGCCATTCCCGGCACCGCAACGGGTTTTGGCAAGCGCTTTGAGGCGCGCTCGTTGGTCGACTTGCCCGAAGTGCCCTTGGCCGATTATTGCCACGCCGGGCGCCAGGTTTTCGATGGCGACGCCCTCGGGGATTCCTTTATCGTCCGACGTCGGCGCGAGGGGGACCGATTTCGTCCCCTGGGCATGGAGGGCACGAGAAAGCTGAAGGATGTATTCAACGATCAGGGCCTGACGCGGCCCGAGCGGGATCGGCAACTTGTGGTGGAGAGCGGTGGACAAATCGTGTGGATTCCCGCGCACACCGTGAGCCGGGATGCCGCGGTGACGGAGCGTACCCGTCGCTATGTGGAGCTGTGTATCGAGATTCGGGCATAGCGCCGGGGATTCCGCGCCGGGGTCTTCCGCCGAGTTCAGCGACAACAAAGGGGATTAACCACGGAATGGCACGGAATTTCACGGAAGTTTCTCGCACAGCGGTCGGCCGCAAGCTGTGGCATGGACGGTCACCAATGGCACTAACTTAATGAGATTGCCCTCAAAGAATCAAAGCTAACTCCGGGTGCCGCCCATACACGGAGGAGCTTGCGACGGAGTTTATGGGTGCGACGGTTTTGGAATACCCGACGCCATAAAGGTTGCTCACTTGGGCGGCTACGTGAAAACGGGCTATGTCTCGCTCACGCGAAATCACCTCACCCACAAGCTCCCGCGGCGAAGCCGCCCCGCGTGTGGGTGGCACCCGTAGTCCCCTTTTTTTACTTCAGATTCCCTAAGTTAGTGCCGTTCTGGACGGTCACCAAGCGTGGAATATACCTTCGCAATGAAGCACGGAAACACCCCATGGAACTGATACTGAACGAGACGCCTCTGATCGACAGCGACCGCATTTGCGCCCGAATCGGGGCGATGGCGGAGGCGATGAACCGGCACTACGGGGATGCACCCCTGCTGGTGCTGGTGGTGTTGAAGGGGGCGGTACCCTTCAGTGTTGACTTGCTGCGGCAGTTGAAGATGCCGGTGGTGGTGGACTACATCCGGGCGAAAAGCTACGCAGGCACCGAGCGCGAGGGTGAGGTGGTTTTCTCTCACCTGCCGGAGGAGCCTATCCACGGGCGGCGGGTCCTGATCCTGGAGGATATTCTGGATACGGGCCACACTGTGGAGCGAATTCTGGAGGTGGTGCGGGCGCAGCATCCGGAATCGGTCGACCTGGCGGTGCTCCTTGACAAGCCCTCGCGGCGTCTTCGACCGGTGGACGCCGATTTTACCGGATTTACGATTGATGATCATTTTGTGGTGGGCTATGGGCTGGACTTCAACGAGCGATTCCGGGAATTGGGGGCCATCCATACGCTGGGCGCGGGGTGAGCAGGAGTTCACGCGGGGCCATTGTGATCGATTGGCGACCTTTCCCCGAGTCTGCTACAATGCCATTCCCAGTAGAGAGAGCGGCCATCGCGGCAGGTGCCGGCGGTGATGCTTCTCCCTTTTTCGTGACGCCATTGAAGGACCGGGTCTAGCATGGGCCTAATGACCGCCGAGATATCCGCCAAGCATCTGGTGCCTTTGTGCCGCCAGATGGCCACGAGCTATGACGCGGGCCTTCCCATCATCCGCACGCTCGAAATGATGTCGGACAACGCGAAGGACTCCCGATCCAAGCAGGTCTTTCGCGCCATGGCGGAGGATGCGAAGCAGGGCGCCACGCTGGGCGAGGCGGCGCGCCGCCAGAAGAAGTACCTGCCGAAATTCTTTATCGAACTGCTCCACTCCGGCGAACTGGGCGGGCGTCTCGATGTGATGCTCCACGATCTGGCGAGCTATTATGAAGATCGCCTGGCCATGCAGCGGAAAATCGTGGGCGCGCTGGTGTACCCGGCGATCCAGCTCGGCGCGGCCTGGTACCTCGGAACCTTCTCCCTGGGGCTCATCGGGCGTATGAACCTCAACGCGGCCGAGCCCTTCAATCTTGGCGACTACTTCAATCAGTATTTCATGTTCCAGGGCTTTGCCACGGGTACCTTTGCGCTGGTGATCATTGCGACCATCGTATTGTCGCGGCTGGGCGTTATCAATTGGAGCTGGGGCCTCATTCTGAACTACATCTGGCCGCTGAACACCGTGAACAAGAAATTCGGTTTGGCCCGCTTTTTCCGCAGCTTCTCCCTGCTCGTGGGCAGCGGAATGAACATCCAGTCCTGTATCGCCAATGCCGCCGCCATCTCCGGCAACCCCTGGATCGAAAAAGACCTCAAGAAGGCAATTCCCATGGTGGCCGCGGGCCACAGCCTGGTGGAGTCCTTCGCGGGCTGCAAGAGCTTGACGCCGCTGGCGCGGGAAATGCTGGAAGTTGGGGAGCGCTCGGGCAACCTGGAGGTCAGCCTTCGCAAGGTGTCCGACTACCACCTGGAAGAGGGTCGCCATGCCGTGGGCATCGCCACGAAGATTCTTGGCGTGCTGATCGTGCTCGGGGTGGGCGGCACAATCGGCTACGTTATTATCTCATTTTATACTCAGTACTTCAGTATGCTCGACAGTATCATGTAACCATTCATCCGCACTTTATTGGAGGTAAAGCAGTATGGCCCTGGCGCACGAGGACAATATTAACGAACCGAAGGATTTTGCCCCCTATCTCTGGTGGGGCATTCTGGTGGCGGTACTCATCATGGTCGGCCTGATTCTGGTCATGGGCAAACGCACGCCGAGCCAATCGGAAGTTCGCGCGAAACATATCCTGGTCAAGTTCGATCAGCGCGACCCTGCGGATCGTACCCGTGCCCTGCAGCTCATCCAGGAGATTCGCGGCCGGATCGAGAAGGGCGAGAGTTTCGAGAAGCTCGCCGAGGAGTATTCGAACGATCCCGCCAGCGCCACCCGCGGCGGTGATTTGGGGCGCATGCCCAAAGGGAAGCTTGAGGAACAGTTTGAGAACTACGTCTGGTCCGCTCCCCTGAATGAGCTGAGCAACGTAGTTCAGACCAGTTACGGCTTCCATTTGATCGTCGTTACGGAGCGTCACGTGTCCGCCAGCGACGATTACGAGATGAACCTCGAACGACGGGTCACCGAGATTGAAAAGACGGTCGCGGCGCCCGCAGAAGGGGAAGCGGCCCCCGCCCCCGCGCCGGCCCCCGCTTCTTAAGGGGTTTGAAAAAACTTTATCGGCCGACGCTCTGGAATTCGGAGCGTCGGCCATTTTCTTTCAGGGGTCAGTCGGGCGTCTTGGCGTAGAAATCGGCGAGATTTCGGATGACGGTCGGGCCATTCGTCCAGGAACTGAAGAAAATGGTCAGAAAGGTGAGAATGGCCGATTCCAGCGGGGTCGTAACCCCCTGGGCCGCCTGGGGGCGGCGGCTAATAATCTTGAGGTGGTTCATCGTGAATCTCCTTAAAGATGATGGTCTGAAGGACGAACGCCGCAACGCTGGCATGAGTCAACGGGCAGGATTCCGACGTCCTGGATCTGATTTTAGCCGTTGCGATGGGGTACAATCCATCCGCCCGTGGCGTTGGCCGCCGCCGGGTAACGAATTAACGAGGACACGGGTAGTATCATGGCACGCGTTATAATTGATGGAAAGTTTAAGGATTTGGAGGAGGGGGAGCCCATTCTGGCGGCGTGTGAAGAATTGGGGGTTCCCTTCGGCTGCCAGGCCGGGAGTTGCGGCACCTGCGTCATTGTGGTGGCGTCGGGCATGGAGAATCTTCACGCGCCCAATGATCTCGAAGCGGATATGGGGTTGCGTCACAACGAGCGCCTCGCCTGTCAGGCCCGGATTCGTTCGGGCGAGGTGGTGGCAAGCTGGTAATACTGCTTTTTTCTTACGTCACGCTGTGAAATTGTATGGCGCGGCGGGAACCTTTAGAATAGCCGGGGGATAAGACCCTTACGGGCATTTTCATGCCTCAACATCAGCGTCGCACCCCGGGTGCGACCATGTAACCGACGAGCCCCCGCAGGCGCATCCACGCGCCAGCCCCGGCTCCTCCCAGCCACAACAGGCCAGCCTTTTGAAGGGATGTTTTTCATGGGACCTGTCAACGCACTTCAACCATTCAGCGCAGCCCTGCGCACCCTTACCCTGCCGATCGTTGCGGCCATGCTTTTCGCCCTGCCCGCATCGGCCCAACCGGCGGACTTTGATTTCGGCGATGGTCACAATGGATCCATAACTGTGCCGGCGGGGGAAACGACGATCCAGGATCTCTGGGCGCAGGTGCGCACGGCGGCGGATCCGCTCGCCTATGATCCGGACAATGGGGACCAGGTGCCCCAACTTGAGAATTTGACGATTTCCTCGGGCGGCACTCTGACGGTGAGCCCTTATACCGGCAACGCCAGCGGCGCGGTCGTTCCGACCCAGGGCGGCGTGCTCCGGCTGAAGGTACGGGGCACGTTGACGATTCAAGCCGGTGCGGCGATCACGGCCACGGGCCGTGGCTATCGGGGGGGCACGCTGGAAGGCAGCAGCCCCGGCCTCATCGGCCAGCAGGGCGACAGTTGGGGGAATACGGGCGCGATCAGCGGTGAGGCGAATCGCGGCGGCGGTGGCGGCGGTTTTGGCGAGATCAACGGCGGCGCCAACCCGGGCAGCGGCGGCGGCGGCGGTCATCGCCAGGCGGGCGCGCGCGGTGCGACGGGCCAGGGTCCGCTGACGGGCGGCCTGGGCGGTGAATCCTTTGACACGGTGGCCACGGCGGCTGGCCAGAGTTTCCGCAACACCTATCTCTTTCCTCGTTTCGGCAGCGGCGGCGGGCGCGGTGGCCAGACGGCCAACTTTGCGAATATTAACGCGCGCGGCGGCAACGGCGGCGGCGTGATCATCATAGAAGCCGAGCGTATTGTAAACAACGGGAGCATTTCCGCCGATGGCGCGGTGGGCGGTTCCGATCTTTCCGGCGGCGGCGGTGGCGCGGGCGGCAGCATTCTGATTCAAACCTTGTCCGAACTCAACGGCACCGTAACCGTCAATGGCGGTGTGGGTGGCGTGGGCACGGTGCTGGGCAACGACGGCGGCGCGGGTGCCCCGGGTGTCCTGCTTTGGGATGGACGCTACGAGCTGGTGACGGATGTCGAAGGGGAAGGCACGATTGAACTGACCCCGGCGGAAGGTCGCTACGACGACAACACGGTGGTTTCCGCGGAAGCGATTCCGGGTGATGGCTGGATGTTTGCCGGCTGGTCCGGGGATCTGTCGGGCACGGAAAACCCCGATGACGTGACCATGTCGGGGGACAGGGCGATCACTGCGACCTTCGTGGAGCTGCCCACGCTGACCGTGGCGCCCGACCAGCGCGACGTGGGTCCTTTCGGCGGCGATCTCAGCTTCGGAGTGACGGTGGCGGGTGGCACGGACGATATCAACTGGACCACGACCGTCACCGACGGCGCGGAGTTTATTTCGATTGCCGCAGGCGCTACCGGCGTCAACAATGGGACGATTACGGTGACGGCTGCGCCGAATGCGGCGGAAATTCCCCGGATCGGGCGGCTGCTGGTGTCCTCGGAGGATGTGGGCAGCGAGCCTGTTGTTATTACGATTACTCAGGGCCCTGCGACACCCATGCTGTCCGTGTTGCCGTCGGAGCAGACGGCGAAGGCCGAAGGCGAGGAACTGGTAATTCAGGTGCTTAACACGGGTACCGGCACCTTTGACTGGACGGCGGCGATTCTCGCGGGTCACAGCTTCGCGTCGATTACGTCCGCGGCCACAGGCACGAACGACGGGACCTTTGTGGTCAGCGTAGCCCCGAACCTCACGCCGTCGCAGCGCATCATTCGTATTTCCGTTTCCGCTCCGGGCGCCTTTGGATCGCCGGAGGAAGTGACGATCACGCAGTTGGCCGGTGTGCCCCTCCTTCAGGTTTCGCCTTCCGCCCAGTTGATCGGATCGGCCGCGGGCACGGCGTCGTTGAATGTCTCCAATGGTGGCAGCGGGTCCCTGGGCTGGACGGCGGCGGTGATTGAGGGCGCGGGCTTCGCGACGATCACCAGCGGATCCAGCGGTGTGAACGGGGGCCAGGTTACGGTGGCCTTCCTGGGCAATGTATCGATGAACAATCGGACCGCGAAGATTCGCGTGGAAACGCCGGATGCCGCGAATTCGCCCATCGACGTGACCATCACCCAGACCGCGCAGGAGGCGGTGCTTCAGGTCTCGCCGGAATCGCAGTCCATTGGTTCCGGTGCGGGCGGGGCGAGCTTCCAGGTCTTGAACGCGGGTTCGGGAACCATGAACTGGACGGCGGCGGTCATTTCCGGCGCGAATTTCGTGAGTATTTCCACCGGTATCTCGGGTACGAATGAAGGTGCGATCGTGGTGGCGGCCACGGCGAACACGACGGGTCAGGAGCGGACGGCGACCATTCGCATTGATGCGCCGGGCGCGGCCAACAGCCCCGCCGAAGTCACCCTTACGCAGGCGGCGAGCGCGCCGGTGCTGCGCATTGCACCCACGGAGCAGTCCGTCGGCGCTGGCGGCGGCAATATCAGCATCACGGTGGAAAACGGCGGCACGGGCGCCCTGAACTGGACCGCCTCGGTGGCTTCGGGCGCGGAGTTCCTTTCGCTGACCCCGCCCTCCAACGGCGTGGAGGATGGCGTGGTGCAGGTCACGGTGTCGGCGAATATCTCGGGCCGCTCCCGCACGGGTACGATCCGGGTGGAAGGCACGGGCGCGGCGGAAAGTCCGCTGACGGCGACCATCGTACAGTTGGGCTGTATGCCGCTGGATCCGCCGACCAATCTGGCGGCGAGCGACGGCACCTCGCCCGACGGCGTGGACCTGATCTGGAGCGCGGCGCCCGGCGCTTCGGGCTACGAGATCTTCCGTAGTCCGGAAAGTGACCGCGATCATTTTGAGTTGGTGGCCACGACGACGGAGTCTCGTTATTCCGATGAGGCGACGGAGAAGCCCACCTACGAGCTGATCCGCGAGGGCTGCTTCAATCCCGGCGAGTTCGATATCGATTACACCCTCTATTACTACGAAGTGCGCGCAGTGAACCCCTGCGGCGCGAGCGAGAGCAGCAACCGGACGACGGGATATCGCGGCCTGCCCCGTGACGACGATGATGACGGTGGCGAAGGCGAAGGTGAAGGTGAAGAGCCCACCGTTCCCGCGACCAAAGCGCTGACGGCAGACACGCTCGTACAGCAGACCAGCCGTGTGGCGCTGCGTCTGGCGAATGACAGCGGAATCGATCCGACCACGATCACGTTGAGCGTCAATGGGGCCGAGGCCGACACGGCGGATTATTTCTGGCGGCCCGTGGCGGAGGGCGATGACACCCTCGGCTGGGTGGTCTACACGGGGCTGAGTGGCTGGGCCGACGGAGCGACCTATGTGCTGGAGGCTGGCGCGAGCGCCCAGGACGGCACGGCGCTTTCGGCAACCGGGGAGTTTGTGTGCGATTCCAGTCATGGGGATGTGGCGCTGGACGGGGTGCGGGTCGTGCCTTACCTCCCCGAAGGTGAAGACACGGGCCTCTTCAAAGAGGGGCTGGGCGTTGTCTTCCTGGCGACTCCGGTAGAGGTGTATGACGTGCCCGAGCGGATTACGATACCGGTGCCGGACTATGTGCGCGGCGCATCGTTGACGCTTTACTACCTTGGAAGCGACGAGGAGAGTTCCGTCTGGTACCCGGCGGACCAGGTGAGCGGATTGTTGGCGGCGCCCCTGGCAATTTCGGAAGATGGCGCGAGCGTGGAGGCCTGGCTGAATCACGGCGGCACATTGCGCCTCGGCTATGCGCCCGAGCGTGATACGCCCGCCTCGATCCCGGTGAACTACGGCACGGTGCTGCTGCTCGCGGGTACGGCGCTGGTGCTGTGGGTGACTGGGTTCAGGCGGCGGGAAGCCCGCTGAAGCAACGGATTGAATGTCCATCGGACCGATCAGACGGATTAGACCGATCTGATCGGTCCGGTCGTTTTTTTCGTTGATTTTTTCCCCGCACGCGGCAACGGTGCTATCATACGCTTTTCAGGAGCACACTAAATGACCCCCGCCGAGCTTTATCAGGCAGCGATAGACGAAACCCTGGCCTTGTTGCGCGCCCTGCCGCCTTCACCGGGGAAGACGGTGCCTTTGTCGCCCGAAGTGGCCGATTTGCTTGCCCGCGCCGTGGCTAGTCCCGCGGCGCCGGCTACACCCGCAGCCGAACCAGCACCGGTGGCCGGGGTGCAGACCATCCCGGTGTCCGTTCCCGCGCTGGATTCAGGGGACGTGGCGGATGCCCTTTCGGCGCTGGCCACCATCGTGCGGGGCTGCGAGAAATGCAGCCTGTGCAAGACCCGCACCCAGACGGTGTTCGGCGTGGGAAACATCCAGGCGGATCTGGTTTTCGTGGGCGAAGCGCCCGGTGCGGATGAAGATGCCCAGGGCGAGCCCTTCGTAGGCAAGGCGGGCCAGTTGCTCACCGATATTATTGTGAAGGGCATGAAAATGAAGCGGGAGGACGTGTATATCTGCAATGTCCTCAAGTGCCGCCCGCCGAACAACCGAAATCCCAATCCCGAAGAAATGTCGCTCTGCGAGCCCTACCTGATCCAGCAGTTATCGCTCATCCGGCCCAAAGTCATCTGTGCGCTGGGCGGCGTGGCGTCGAAGTGCCTGCTCCAGACCGAAGCGTCGGTCGGCCAGTTGCGTGGGCGCTGGCACAACTATCAGGGCATCCCGCTGCGGGTCACCTACCACCCGGCTTACCTGCTGCGCACGCCCGCCGACAAGGGCAAGACGTGGGAAGACATTCAAGAGGTGATGAAGGTGCTCAGCGGCGAAGTGGCTCCGGACGTATAGACGCCATGGAGATCGCGGTCAAGAGCAATCCCACCACGGCGCGCCATGGGCGGTCGCCGGTGAAGTGGCGGCACTCCATGTATTTTCGCGTGCTCGTGCTGTGCTGCGTGCTGCTGTTGTGCCTGTTTACCTCGATTTTCATCATCGTGCGGCACACCATCGGCGAGGCCATCCGGGAAGTGGAATCGGAGTCCCAGGCCATCCGCAAGCAGGTGCTTGACATGTTTGAGGGCGACGCCTCGCTCACGAGCGACCAGATTGAGGCCGCCATCATGAATGAGCGGGACGATGCGGAGATTCTGATAGAGCCGCTGCCCGGCCCGATCCCGGAGTTGCGGACCTCCATTCAGTATCAGCCCGACGGCACGGTGCTGCGCGTAGTCCACGTGCCCCTGGAGCGCTTGGACATGCTGATGACGATTCACTACAGCACCCAGGCGTCGGTGGAGGTGCTGCGGGCTTTCAAGAACCGCTACATCCTCCTGGTGACCTTCGTGTTTGTGGTCACCCTGTGGATCATGATCTACACCATCCACCGGACGCTCCGCCCGCTGATGGATCTCTCCGACACCTGCGCGGCCATTACGGAGGGCAATCTTCAGACGGTGAAAATCGCCCGATCCTCCGGCGAAGTGCAGTTGCTCGAATCCAAGTTCAACGACATGGTCGAATCGCTTCGCGAGAAAGAAGTAATGGAAGTGAAGTTGCGCCAAGCCCAACGCCTGTCGGCCCTGGGCAACCTGGCGGCGGGTGTGGCCCACGACGTGCGCAACCCGTTGAACGCGATCAAGTTGCTTTCGAGCCATGCCATCGACTCCATGGGGGGCGACGGCGCCACGCCCGGCGTGAAGCCGCTGATGACCATACGCGACGAAGTGGATCGCCTGGAAGAGATCGTGTCGGGCTTTTTGTCACTGGCGAAGGAGCGCGAACTGGAACCGGAACCCACCAGCGTGGATGCCGTGCTGGCGGAGTGCGTCCGACTGTTTCAGAAAGATGCGGAGGAGCGCGGCGTGGAGCTTATCAGCGAGTTGAGAGCCGGCGGCACGCTGTTGATGCTGGATGGCAAGCAGTGGTCCCGGGCGGTGCTGAATGTATTGTTGAACGCGCTGGAGGCGTGCAAGCCGGGTGGCCACGTGCGCCTCAGTTCCGTGATTCGCGATGACGCGTGTCACATTTTGGTGGAGGACGACGGCCCCGGCTTGCCGGACAGTGTGATCGAACAGGTTTTCGATCCTTATTACACGACCAAGCAGGGCGGCACGGGCCTGGGCCTTTCCATCACGCGGGGCATTGTGGAGGAGCACGGCGGCGCCATCGAGTTGAGCAGCCGGGACGGCCAGGGTTGCCGGGTCTCGATCACGATTCCGTTGAAGCAGAAGATCTCCCGATCCAGGGTGCATTGATCGGGTGCAGACAGGAGTTTCCATGGCACAGTCCATTCTCATCACCGAAGATGATCGCGTTCAGCGGGAGATCATCGGCGACATTCTTTCCCAGTCGGGCTACGAGATCACGGCGAGTGATTCGGCGGAGAAGACGCTGGAGATTCTCAAGGAACGCAGCTTTGAATTGCTGCTCACAGACATGCGGATGCCAGGCCTGGATGGGCTGGAGCTGCTGCGCCGCGCAAAGCGGTTGCGCCCCGAGATTGAGGTGGTGGTGATGACGGCTCACGCCACGATCCGCACGGCGGTGACGGCGATGAAGGAAGGGGCAATCGACTACCTGGAGAAGCCTTTCGACAAGGACACGCTCCTCCATGTGATCAACCGCGCCCTGGAGCGCACGAATTTGCAGAAGGAGAACCGGCAGCTCCGCGAGCTCGTTTCGCGGAGCGTTTCCCTCGGCAGCATCATCGGAGAGAGTCCGGCAATGCAGGCCGTGTTTGAGCGCACGGCAAAGGCGGCCAGGGTGAACAGCACGGTGCTGATCCTGGGCGAATCGGGCACGGGCAAGGAAATGATCGCACGCCACATTCACTTCGAGGGCAGTCGTCAGAAGAAGCCCTTTGTTGTGGTCAACTGCGCGGCCATTCCGGACAACCTTGTGGAGTCGGAGTTGTTCGGCCACGAGAAGGGCGCATTTACCGGCGCGGATGCGAGCCGCCCCGGCAAGTTCGAGGACGCCAACACGGGCACGCTCTTCCTGGACGAAATCGGCGACATGCATTTGGAGTCCCAGGCGAAGCTGCTGCGGGTATTGCAGGATGGCGTCGTGGAGCGCGTGGGCAGCAGCAAGACGCGCCAGGTGGATGTGCGCGTGATCGCGGCGACGAACCGCGACCTGCGCGAGCGGGTGGAGCGCGGCGAATTCCGGGAGGATCTTTATTTTCGGCTCGAAGTCCTGCCGGTCTATCTTCCGCCGCTCCGCGAGCGCATCGAAGATTTGCCCCTGCTGATCAAGCACTTTCGGGAGAAGCTGGGCGCTAAGATCGGGATCGAGACGCCACAGGTGGGCCCCGAGGTGGTGGACGCCTTCCGCCGCTATCGCTGGCCCGGCAACGTCCGGGAACTGGAGCATACCCTGGAACAGCTCTTCATCCTAGCCAATGACAATGTGCTCACGGCCAAAGATCTGCCCGAGAAGTTTCACCAGGCGCCCGTGCCCGCGGGCGAGGTGGGCTTGCCCCCGGGCGGCCTCTCGCTGGAAGAGCTGAAGCAGGATCTCATCCGTCAGGCGCTGGAGCGCAGCGGCGGACGGATCAAAGAGGCGGCGGAGTTGCTGGGGCTGACGTATAAGACGCTGCAGTATCGGTTGAAGAAACACGAGATCGATCGGAAAGCCGCGGAGAACTGAGGTGGGGGATGCAGCGCCAAAAGACTCAATGATCCTCGCCTGTTGAGAGAATCGTGTTCTTATTCACGCGCGAGTTTTTATACCATGAATCTGGTGTATATATCGATAGAATTTATACACCATTTCTGGTATACTTCTCTTTGAATAACGGCGAAGCGGAACACGCCGACGAGAAATAACTATATGCATGAGATAACATTTGAGTTCGATTCCAAGAAACAGCTAAAGAATTTTCCATACGAGGTACGGCGAGAGGTGGCGCATGCCCTTCACGAAGCCGCCTTGGGCGGGAAGCACTACAAGGTCAAGGTCTTGGTGGGGTTTGCGGGTTCCGGTGTTCTTGAGATTCGCGATCAGCAAGAAGGGTGCGCCTACCGGGTATTTTATACGACAGTCATAGCATCCAGGATATGCGTTCTTCATGCCATCAAGAAGAAGTCCAAGCAGGGAATCTCAACCCCCAAGAGTGAGATGGAGGTCGTAGCTCGTCGGCTCAAGGAGACCAAAGAGAAATACAAGACATGAGCGAGAAGCATCTGGAAAGAAAGAAGGGTTTGGCCATGAAAAAGTTGAGCCAACGCAATTCACAAATTTCAAAAAGCAACGGCAACGTGTTCGAGGAACTGGGGATTCGCGATCCGGAGATGGCGCAATTGAAGGCCGATATTGCGATTGCCATCAAGGCGGCTATCGAGAGAAAAGGGATGACGCAGAAGGGTGCGGGCGAGGTTCTGGGAATACCCGCCCAGAAAGTGAGCGATATCGTATGCGGGCGTCTCAAGGGCTATACCCTTGACCGGCTCTTTACTTATCTTAACCGATTGGACGTTGACGTCCGGGTTCGTATGACGGCCAAGCCGGCGCAACGCCAAAGCGCGGAGCTTCGGGCAATCTAGCACAGCTTTAATAGACGGATGTCCCGGCGATGAGGAATGGTCGCCGGGCCTTTTCATATCTGTGCTTGCCATTCCGTGACGTCCGTCGTATGATGTGTCGCAGGAGACCCGGAGGGGGGCTTCTGACAGGCATTGACACGGAGCCTCAACGACGAAGGAAGCACCGCCATGGCCTACCGCTTGAATGATTATGTTACCTACGGCGAAGTGAACTGCACGCACCACTACGGCGTCACGGGGTTCCTGGTGCTGCGCACGGAAGAGGGGGAGGCGGGGGGAGAGCATACCTTTCTGCGCCTCGATCTGACGGGGCGTCCCAACCCGGATCTGGTGGGGAAGCATATCTGCTTCGAGCCGGAGGAGGGCGCGGAGGTGCTGTACTTCCGTCGTGAGGAGCACCAGGGCCTGAAGCTGATGCAGATCGGGGCCACGGGAACGATGACCGCCCAGGGCTGGGTCAGGACGCTTCCGTGCTCCTTTGAAGAGTATGAAATCCGGTCGAATCTCGGCGAGCCGCCGCCCACAACGTGGAAGAATCACCTGTATCTGGAGTGGTTTGGCCCGAATGGGAATGTGGTGGTGGAACTGGCGGGGGCCCTCCTGGAGCGGTGTGTTCGCGAGCGGGATTTTGACGACGAAGCGGATGTGGGCGATTGGGAGCCCCTTCCGAACCCGATTCCGCGGCCGGAGCCTCAGGTGCACGACGAGCAGGA
>JBHEKR010000084.1:0-6176 GCA_041859365.1 Candidatus Hydrogenedentales bacterium | reverse complement strand
ACGGGGATAGCAGGTTGCTCGAGAACCTTCTTGAGTCCCGCGAGGTGGCGTTTGGATTCGAAGGACATGCGATCGATGAAGCGCTGCTGCGCGATGCAGGCGAAGAGCAGCTTGAGATACCAGGTGCGGCCTTCCATGCGCCACTCGGAATCGACGCGGGTGCGGCTGCCCATGTCCGTGAAATGTACGTCGACATAATTGGACGTCACGTTCGTCATCGCGTGGTAGGAGAAACGCTCGGGCGGCTCGTAGACGGTAATCTTATTCCAGAACTTGAAACGAATACCGCCCGACCAGGACTCTTGCTCCCAGGTGGTGTCCACGACATGGGGCGTTGTGCAGGCTTCGCTGATGATGGTCTTGTGAAGCCACTGTCCAAAATTCGTGACGTCTGCGACGAAGGCGAAGACCTCGTCGCGGGGGCGATCGATGACAATGCTCTGCACAGTGTACACAGCGGACGCACCTCGATGTGGCGGAGACAAGACAAGGGGCAGGCCAGCGGCCCGCCCCTCGAAGCATGCATTCTACTTGCGTGTGAAGGGGCGCCCTTGGGGACGCCCTTCCATCAACCCCGCTTCTTCTGGAACTCTACCATGAAGCTCGCGAGGGCTTCCACGCCTTCCAGCGGCATGGCATTGTAGATCGAGGCGCGGCAACCGCCGACCGAGCGGTGGCCACGCAGGCCGTCGAGTCCGGCTGCGGTGCTCTCCTTCACGAAGACGTCGGTGGCTTCCTCGTCCGGAAGGACGAAGGTGACGTTCATGATGGAGCGGTTCTGCACCTGAGAATGGCCGCGGTAGTAGCCGCCGCTGTTGTCGATCACGTCGTACAGCAGGTTGGCCTTCTTGCGGTTCAGCGCTTCCATCGCCTCCAGACCGCCGACGTTGTTCAGAATCCACTCGGTGACCTTGGCCACCATGTAGATGCCGAAGCAGGGCGGGGTGTTGTAGAGCGAGTCGTTCTCGACCATCACCTTGTAGTCCAGCAGCGAGGGCAGCCCGGCGGGCACCTTGGCCAGCATGTCGTCGCGAATGATCACGACGGCAAGACCGGAGGGGCCGACGTTCTTCTGCGCACCGGCATAGAACAGGGCGTACTTGGAAATATCGACGGGCCGCGCCAGGAAGTCGGAGGAACTGTCGCAGAACAAGGGCTTGCCGCCCACTTCGAGGTCTTCGAAGAACTCAATGCCCTGGATGGTTTCGTTGGACGTGGTGTGCACGTACTGCGCGTTGGGATCGAGATCCAGTTCGCTGGCCGTGGGCATGCGGACGTACTTCTCCGCCTTGCCATTCCAGCAGACACGCGGCGTGCCATAGATCTTCGCTTCGTCGATGGCCTTGCTGGCCCAGGAGCCGCAAGCGATGTAATCGGCGCTCTGGCCCTGCAGGAAATTGGCCGCCAGCATCGTGAACTGAAGCGTCGCGCCGCCCTGCACGAAGAGGACATGGTAGTCGTCGGGCAGCTTGAGCAGGGTCTTGATGTGGTCCTTGGCGCTCTGATGAATGGCGCTGTAGGCCTTCGAGCGGTGGCTCATCTCCATCACGGACATGCCCGCGCCGGGATAGACCACCAGGTCCTTCTGGACCTGTTCCAGCACCGGCAGCGGCAGGGTCGCCGGACCGGCGGAAAAATTGAAGATGCGCTTCTCCACGGGTAAATCTCCTCGGATGGGGTTGCGGCGAACAAAACACCCGGTGCTACGGGAACGCCGGGGTAAGCCAAGAGAATAGCAGTTTTCCGGGGGGCGCTGCCAGTGGCAGACAGGGCCGCATTGCCGATGCCGCCAGTGGCGTCCTCCGCACACCAACGGTGGATGGAAGACTGTGCGACGCGCGAATGACGAGTAACTTGATGGGCTTCCCGTTAGGCGGCGCGCCGCCAAGTGGCATTTACCGCCAACAGGACCAGCACGATCAGTAGGAACGACGAACGGCCTCCGCCGTCCGCGGCAGGAGCGCCCTGACAACCATAGGGGGTCTCCACCGCCCCAGCCACTAGCAGTTCTTGACGGGATACGCTGCCGTCGCCGTTCGCGTCCAGCGGATCGGTCGATGCCGCCATACCCGCTGCCAGCAGCTCGGCGCGACTCAGCACGCCATCGTCGTCTTGGTCTATGTCAGAGAATTGATCCAGCAATGCCTGTGCTAATGTCGAGAGGGCCTCGCCTTCGCCTTCGCCTTCGCCCTCACCTTCACCTTCACCTTCACCTTCACCCTCACCTTCACCCTCACCCTCACCTTCACCCTCGCCTTCGCCTTCGCCTTCGCCTTCGCCCTCGCCCTCGCCCTCGCCCTCTCCCTCGCCCTCGCCCCCGCCCCCGCCATCATCTTCACCCTCACCTTCAACCTCGGCTTCACCTTCGACTTCGGTTTCCCTTTCGATCACTTCCAAGGCCGCCATACTGCTCAGGACGCTTCCTTCAATATTCGCAACGCGGCAGCGGTAAAACCCGGCGTGACGCGGTTCGGCATTGACTATATGTACCTGGGACGAACGCGCCCCCTGCAATCCGCCGCCGTCAGTGAGCGGCACATACTGCAACGGCGGTGTGGCCGACATGAATTCCCATTGGTAGGATACGCTGTACTCTGACTCGACGGTGACGGACAGGGTCGCATTGCCGCCTGCATCTACGACGGCAGACTGGGGTTGCACACCGATGACCGGCTGGGTTCCGGCGATGGAGGTATACACAGCTCCGGAGTCGGCCACCGTCATGGGTGGGATATAGACGAGATTAGACTTCGCCCAGTAGCCAGGGCCGTCCGTCTCGGTTCCAGGCGCGCTTCGAAGCATGGGCGGGTCGCTGCCGTCCACGGGCACACTATACAGTTGGAGTATCCCGTCCCCCTCCACATCGGCCGTGAACGACACCATACGGCCGTCCTGACGCATGGCGAAGGACCTCACCCCTACGCCATCGGCCTGGGGACCATTCAGCCAAATGGCTCCGCGGTGACCATCGAGGGGTGCGCTGTAGAGCTCGTAGATCGCGGCGGCCTGAGCGACCATAAACACCGCCCAACCGCCGTCGGGTGATACCAGCGGCTCGCCCACCATCGCTACGCCCACATCGGTCTTGAAGAGGGAAGTCTCTTGCGCGGTGCTATCCAAGCGCAGGGCGTCCAGTCTTCGCGAACCCGCTGCTCCATCGATCTCTTCGGTCGCTCGCCTTGACCAATAGATGAGAATATCTGACTCTGCCGCAATTTTGAACCCCTGCACGTGGTAGCGCGCCCATGCTTGTGCTCCCGGGTAAGTTTCGGCGAGAAGTACGTCATCGTTCAGGACGGCCAATGTCCCGCTCCGCGGGGCAAAGGTGAATGGAACCGGCGATTCCAGACCATCCAAGACGGTGATTTCGTCGCCCCCATGGAATGGGATTCTGGAAAGCTGGTACACGTTCTTCGGGTGGGTCGCCGTCGTGCGCCAATAGGCGGCGTGGCTCTCGTCGCCACTAATGGTAAGGCTCTCCTTCTCGGACGGCAGCGCGCAAAGGAGCTCTTCGGTAGATTCATCAAAGGGAACGGTCCGCCGGTAAAGGTGGCCATCGTCGCGCTCAAAGTAAATGGAGTCGCCCTCCGGACCGAAGACCGCCTCAACCGCGTCCACAGAGACCACACCCTCAAACTCTCCGCGCAACGCGTGGATCTGCACGTCATCTTTCGTACAGGGATAGGCGTCGTTGATGGTACAGGGAGGATCCGTCCGATCGGACACTCTGACGTACATCAAGAATCGCTCATCCGGAGAGACTTGGTAGGCGGGGCGTCGCATTCCGGGATATCCGGTCTCGGTATCCGCATCGCCCACGCGCCACTCCAGTATTCTGGGCGCGTTTGGAATGTCCAGAGGATTCAAGACCAGTGCCATTCTGTCTGGGTAGCGGCCAAAGGACACGGCAACCCCAGCATGTTCCAGGACATCAAAGGGAAATGATCGGTCGAACACCGGGACGTTCGGCCATAGCCCCATCGAATTGATGCTGTGTGGACTGACCGACGCACCGGGATCTGCGATTCGTAGTTCAATACCGCCATAGTTTGTGTACGCCACATAGCGGCCGTGGGCGGACACCCGTATGGGACGTGGATTCCCACCCGTCAAGGGTACGGGGGTGAGTTCGTAGGACTGCCGTCCGTCCAAGGGCTGACAGCGCATTTGCCACGAGAATGGCTCAAAATTAACGTTAAAGATAATACTGTTCAATGGACGGCAATAGGCCACAGTGTCGATCGAGGCTCTGGAGTCGTGCATATAGACAATCGAAGTCGGACGTCCATCATCAAGATCTACCGAGAAAAGGAGCGCTGAATCCGAAGTCTCAATCGATGACACACCAAACGCGGCCTCGTTGTCTCCCGTCAGGAGCAGTCGCTGCGATGCAATGGATCGCGCTTGTACAAAGCTAGGGGTGGCCCACATTAGGCGGGGCGTGCCGCCATTCCACGGAACGGCATAGACGCCATCCTTCGCAGCATAGAAGACCCAGTCGCCACTACGGGTAAAGCCTGCTTCACACCAATCCTGGATACCATCGAGCTGACCCGGCTGATCGAGCCGAACGGCTGGTTGACCCGTCCTGAGGTCAAGCGAGTACAGTCCCTCTTCGAGCTGATAGAGCCCGCGCATTGCATCGGGACTTAGTGTGTACCGACTGCCCTTCACCGGAAACGCCGCCGTGGAAAGATATTCTAACCTTGCCTCACCCGCCACGTCGCGAACACGATAGAATTCCGCCCGCTCCGGCTCGTCTGGGAGCGCACTTCGCACCAGCCACCCCTCTCCATCCCTCCATGCCTTCTGGGGTTGCACACGATAACTACGGCTTGCATCATGAATAAGGGTGCGAGTTGGCTGTTCAGCTTCCGGGTTGAACGCATGAAGTCCTCGACGATCAAAGCAGATCAATTCATCCGTGCCCTCTACGGTGAATAGATCGCCGGTGCTACCAAAGCTGGTCCAATTGGTCGTCTGGGGTTGTTCAAGGGATATTGCGGTGATACTGGATGTTTGCTGATAAGCAAAAAGATACCGTTCGCGGCCACTCAGCATCACCCCTTTAAACGGATTGCTCCGTGTTGTGTGGAAGAGACTCAGCGCGGGGACGCTGCTCAGATTCACTTCCCAAATCTCTTGCTGTCTCGAAAAATACAGTCGTGCGTCGTCTTTCGAAAAAGCCACCTTCTCGTGCCCACGACCAAGGTCATGAACAGTACCACTTGGAGCGTGTATCAGGAGAAGATCGATGTCTGAAACCGACCTGTAAAGTGGGACTATGCACCACTCGGACCCATGACTCCAGGTCGCCTCGCCCATGCCCGGAAACTGTTCCACTGATTCATGGAGGAGCTGGAATGGCTGTACACCATCCACAGAGATCAGGTAGATCGCATAGTTGTCGTCGATCTCCAAATCGCCACTGGCAAGTAGATATCGACCATCCGGCGACGGCAACTTCTCCAGAAGCATTCCAAATGGACGGCTATCGCGGTCGAGCTCAACTACCTCTACGGAAGCAGCCACCGAGGGAAGCAAGCACGCCACTACCAAGAGGAGTCCAATGCACACCACGGTTGGACTGAGGTCACTAGCGCTTTTCACGGATTGAACACGACGAGCACGCCATCGCAGCAATATTGCGGTTGTCCACATTTGCGAATCCCTGTCTTCGTCGGAGGTAGCGACGCCCCATGCGTGAATCATTTTTAGATCTCTGATTTTGACATACTCTCCTATGCGCGTCAATACCACTATTTCGAGTTTTGACATCAACCAGACACCGAACCACACAGCCAATTACAACCACCCGGGCTCCGCACGTACGGGCAGTGCGTTTGACGAGTGCCTCGGCACCCTCCTATGCTGCGATCTAACAACAGGGAGACTAGGTCATGGCCGTTCGTGTGGAGAAGCAGGGTCCGGTCACCACGGTGATCCTGGATCGGGAAGCGGTTCGGAATGCGGTGGACCGGGCGACGGCGGAGGCGCTGGCGGCGGCGTTCCGGGACTTTGACGCAGACCCCGAAGCGGCGGTGGGGGTGTTGTATGGCGCGCATGGCCACTTCTGCGCGGGGGCGGATATGAAGGCAATTGCCACGGGCGCGCCGAACCGGACGGAGGCCGACGGCGATGGGCCGATGGGGCCGTCGCGGATGCTGCTTTCGAAG
>JBHEKR010000579.1:0-7041 GCA_041859365.1 Candidatus Hydrogenedentales bacterium | reverse complement strand
CCCCGCGACCACCTGCCGCCTCTGGGGCTTCTGGCTGTTGGCGGCCCGCTGATCGACGCGGGGCACGACACCCACCTGCTCGACGTGGAACTCGCCCCCCTCTCCACGCGAAAAATTGTCGCGCGAGTCAGCGCCCTCGCGCCCGACGCCGTCCTTTTCGGCCACTCCGGGTCGACCTCGGCCCACCCCATCATCGCGGAGGTAAGCCGCGCTATCCGCGCCGCGTTGCCCCGTGCGTGGATCGTCTACGGCGGCGTCTTCCCAACATACCACTGGAAAGAGATCCTCGACGAAGAGCCCCAGATCGATTTTATCGTGCGCGGCGAGGGCGAGCAAAACGCCCCCGCGCTGTTGGGCGCCGTGGAGGCGGGCGAATCCGTCGACGATCTACCCGGTATCGCTTTCCGGCGCGAGGGGCGCCCCATCACCACGGCCAGCGCCCCGATCATCGAGTGCCTCGACGACTACCGCATCGGCTGGGAGCTCATCGACTTCAAAAACTACAGCTACTGGGGCGGACGCCGCGCCGTGGTCATCCAGTTCTCCCGCGGCTGCCCCCACCTCTGCAATTACTGCGGCCAGAGCAAATTCTGGCGGCGCTGGCGTCACCGCGACCCGAAAAAGCTCGCCGCCGAAATCGCCTGGCTCCACCGCGAACACGGCGTCCAGCTCTTCAACTTCGCCGACGAGGACCCCGCCGCCTCCAAAGCCGCCTGGCGCGCCTTCCTCGAAGCCCTCATCGCCCACAACCTCCCCATCACCCTCGTCGGTTCCACCCGCGCCGACGACATCGTTCGCGACCGCGACATCCTCCACCTCTACAAAAAGGCTGGCTTCATCCGCTTCCTCCTCGGCACCGAGAGCTACAGCGAGGAAACCCTGCGTACGATCCAGAAAGGCTCCACTGTCAACAAAGACCGCGAAGCCATCCAACTGCTCCGCCAGCACAACATCGTCTCCATGGCCACCTACGTCGTCGGCTTCGAAGAAGAGCGCGACCGGGACTACTGGCAGTCGCTGCGCCACCTCCTCTCCTACGACCCCGACCAGATCCAGCTCCTCTACGTCACCCCCCACCGCTGGACGCAGTTCTTCTCCCTCTCCGCCACCCGCCACGTCGTCCAACTCGACCGCCGCCGCTGGGACTACAAGCACCAGACCCTCGCCACCCGACACCTGCCTCCCTGGCGCGTACTCCTCTGGGTCAAGTTCATGGAAGCCGTCCTGCAACTGCGCCCCCGCGCCCTCTGGAGAGTGCTGGCCCACCCCGACCCCGAATTCCGCCACGCCATGCGCTGGTACACCCGCATAGGCCGCCGCGTCTGGCCCTACGAAATCTGGAACTTCCTCTTTCGCGACCAACACGAAAAGCAGGGACCGACGCTGGAGAAATTCTGGGGAAAGGCGCAGACGCCGGAGGGTGTGGGACAGAGAACATCGGATACATTGAAATAGGACAACCACGCGCGCCGAGGTGCATAGTTCACGCGTTGCCACGGTCCCCCGTGGCAATGCATACCGTTCCGCTTCGCGGAACAACACCACGAACAACACCGGAGTCATTCCGCACGTTCCCCGCCGTCCCTGATGTCACTGTAGTCCCTGGTGCCCCTGTAAACACCACAACAGCCCAAACGCGCCAACGCGCACCACGGGTGCCACCCATACGCGTAGAAGCTTGCGACGGAGCTTATGGGTGATGGGACGCCAACCAGCGAAATCAACCCGACCAAACCGCCCCATCCACTCGTTCCCAAGCTCCGCTCGGTCGAAGATCCGCCTGGGCGGGTCGCAGATGCGCCGGGGCGGAGAATGCAAACCCCGGAGCTCCGCTTCGACGCCATCCCCGACCAAACTCGACCAAACCGACCCAACACGAAATTCTTAGCCACGAAGTGGCGACATAGCGTAGCCCAGGGTAAAGCGAGGTACGAGCGGAACCCTGGGTCAACGCCCCCAACCCACAAGCCCCAGCGGGGCGACACAAAACGCCGAAAAGACCGCTCCGCGGCCTCCGACTCGAGGAGGCGCTTGCGAAAGTGGTTCTGGGAGTTCAACTCGCAAGGCGCTCTGTGAAGCGTCAGTACTCCCAATGCTATACTCCAAGAATAGTCATGGCCGCGACTCAAAAGTCCTAGCAAACCCAACAATTGGGGCGATCCAATCTCAACATGACACATTCTGAATTTTCCTTAATACTTGAAAAAATCGATTCTCAACTTTCTGCGGAAGAGATCCCTGTCATACACCGGCCGCTAGTGGCTGCGACCAGATTTCCTTCTGAGAACAAAGTCCTTGGGTTCTTCCCGCCGGACCCACGGCGAGGACCCTATGAGGGCCCCAACCTCATTCCGAGTATTGTTGACTGGTACAAAATCTTCTATCCAAAACAGGCTGTGCTCCCAGACAGATTTCAGACCAGAGTAATGCTCATTCGAGGTGGAGTTTTTCGTGCGAGAATACCGTTTGGGATCAACCTATTTGGCAAACTGAATGTGTTTGACCATCTAGAAGACTTTTCACCCAGTCTCCGTGAACTGCTCAGCGATACTGATCGGCAGACTCTACAATCTAGATTCAACCAGTTTTATGTTGAAACGTCGAACATCCTTCTCTCCCAGCAAGTAGTGGACTCAAGTGACGAACCTCTAGCCAGCACGCTTCTCCATACGGGCTGGGCCGATCTGAAAATGTGTGGAGACGGGTTCGACGCGCAAGACCCGGCTTCCGCTCTCTTTCCCGCACTACAGGGAGTGGAGAAGTACTTAAAAGCATTTCTTGCATGTGAGGACAAGGCGTATACCGAGCAAGCTCTCCGGACGAAATATGGTCACAATGTACCAAAGCTCTTGCACGAGTGCTCCGCCCATTCATCAAGATTCGAACAAGTTCTCCCATCCTGCCACAAGCTAGCTTACGGCCCGGAGGTACGCTACAATCGGCCCCCAGTCTTTCTCTCGGAAGTCATAGATCGGATCGATCTTTCATATGCCATCTGCAATCTGGTCGCGAGCATTCTGATCAAAAGGTATGCATGACCGATTTATTAACAAAGACCGCGCTGTGAGGAAATGAAGCTCTGCAGCGCTTTATTGCATAGCGCTAAATCACAGGTCACGACGGCATCAAACACGACGGACAGATAAGAGGTAGGATGGGATGAGTCTCGATGCGAAAATAACATTAATGACAACCGAATCTACCACGCCCACCGTGTTAGAAGAAACATGCCTTTTGGTCTTCATCGATGAAACAGGCGACGAGGCCTTTTCAAATAGCAGACACCCAGTCTTCGGCTTAGGTGGACCAACAATGACGGTGAGAACTTACATTTCCTCTATCCGACCTTCGTGGTGCGCGATGAAGAGGCATCACTTCGGAGGAGTAGATGTTGCAATGCACGCATGCGATTTGCGGTCCCCTACCCCTGATCAACTTGGTGCATTGGGCGATTTCTTCAACGCAGATTGTTTTACGCGCGTTGTCGCCGTGGCGTCAAGCAAGACCGCCTTCCCTGACGGCATTCCTCCGTTCCTGCCAATAGCCAGGAGCCTTCTCAAACGAATTGAGCGAGCAGCGTTGCGTTTTCCTATAACGAGCATCGCGCTCATCTTGGAAAGTTCCACGCGCGCCGACTCGCTTGCCAACCGGTACCTGGGGCCATTCGATACCGCGCGAATCGAATACTCGAAATATACCGTATCGGTTCCTGTACACCGCTATTTTCTTTCGAAGAAGTTTCGTGAGCCTGGCTTGGAGATAGCTGACTTCATTATGAATGCAGTTGGTGGGCAGGCTCGCTCCCGGTTGAAGGATCCATTATCGCCTGTACGAAAGGATTTCGCGGCAGTCATGCATTCTGTACCATCAACCGCCATAGAATACATGGCAATCACAAACGTTGAATTTCCGGGAGCAACAGCTTGATTCTGACCGTTTCTTATCTCATTTCTAGTATCCCATACCTCGCATCTCGCACGTCAAATGCGGGTTTTGTCCCCTCAAGCACATCAACGATCAGCTGGGTCATGATAGGCTCTTCAATCGATCCGGTCGTATAGGTCACACGATTTCCATCAGCTCGATCTAAAGATGCGTGGATTATCTGATCTGCATCACACACCACCGCGAGATTCGGATTGTGCGTCACAATGATGACCTGCCTTCGCTCCTTCGCATACTTGATCGCCGGTACGAGCATGGTCACTACAGATTGGTTGTCGAGATTCTCCTCAGGCTGGTCGATGACTAGGGGCACGTCGCTCTTATCGATCAACAAGTAGAATATCAGCAGAAGTGCACCGCGCTCACCCTGAGAAAGTTCATTGAGGGACTTTCCTTGCCAGCGCAACTCAAACCGTGGCTGGAGGTAGGCAAGTCCATAGAGAGAATCGTAAACGTCTTCTGGCGTCTTCCCCTTCGCCAGTTGTTCTTGAAGTCGGACTGCTTCTCCACCTTCCTTACGCATATCAAAGTCGAGATGACTTTGAATTTCAACCAAGAACGCCTCAACGCCCGGATCTGTTGCGAAATCACCTTTGTCTACGATCTCACGAAGGCGTTTACTGCCATCCTCCCCTTGGAAACTACCCTTCCGCCCCTTATGAATCATGTCTAGTAGGCCCTGCTCCAGGCCCTCCACTTTGAGTTCCGCGGCAAACTCGAGAGCATTCTGCTGCTGCGCAACAGGATGGCTTTCGATAAAACTCTGTACCGGCGAATGCAGTTTCCGGTAATCCTCAAGCAATTCGCGCTTCACTTGCAGAATTTCCCGCACGAGAACAGAGCGCTTGCTCTTCAACTGTACAATTTTTCCCGGCAACGCATTCAGTTCAGACTTCTTGTGTTTGAGCCCTTCCAGGGAGTCGGGTTCCAATTCCGAGCCAATAATCGCAGTAAAGCGCTTGTCCCATTCGGCTTGAAGACGGCAGTACTCTTGATAGTCTTTGTTCGGCTTGTCTAGCTTTGCACGTGTTACTTCCGTTTCTCTTTTTACTTTCGCTAAACTCTGGACCAACGAGCCTTCAATGCTTTCGTTCAACGTATTGTTTAGGTCACCCAATCGTTTAGTGGAGCTACTCTTCTTCTCAAGAATCGGTGCCCTGTCAATTTTCAACTCCAAGAGTTGTTTAATATCCAAGCCTAATTCTACGAGATCTCCTAAGCTTTCTCCTTGGAAGCTGCTTACATGCCTCTCAAAATTCTCGATTCGAGTAATCAACCTATCAGCCGCTGCCATCTCGCGCGCAGCCCTTCGCCTGTCCACCTCTGCGGCTTCGATTTGTTGCTCCAACGCGTCCCATTGCTGAATAAGTGCTGCAAGCTCATTCTTCACAGGAACAGTGACCGCCTCCTCTTCGACATTTTGGCTGGGCTCCATAACCACTTGCGGTTTTACTTTGCTGTGCGCCTCCAATTCCTCCATGCGACTCAGGGTCTGAGCCTCTAGCGACCTCCCATACTCTGTATCCAGCATCGCTTCACTTCTCGATATTTCAGCATTAATAGATCTCAAGCTCTGAGCAATTTGAATTACACGCTCTTCCTTCTCTTTGGTAACATAGTCGATAAGCTCCGTTAGCGTCTCTTTGCCAAGACGCTCCGCCACTGTTACGTGCGAGAAAATCACTTCCATGAGTTCGCCGTAAAATCCGCTTTCGTCGATTCGCGTAAGCTCGGAGCAGACTTCCTCGAGAAAATTCTGAGGTATGTACTTAATAGACTTCGTGGCAGAACTTTCGACAGAAGCGTCAAGTCGACGCTTTATTTTTGAACCCGAAGTCCACGTCAATTCTGCGGTAAACAATGCCCCCAACTTGGCTTTCTTCTGAAGGAATCTTTTGTCATTTAGGAAAGAAAAATGGTCTTGATTTGAAGAATTTCCGAGTAGACCTAGTATGTCTGCGAGGGCACTCTTACCGCTGCCTTTGTTTCCGATAATAGCGACTAGCCCATGGTTAAATTCGACACTGCCGTCAAACCAAACTTCTCTCGTATTCACATCTGGCAAGCGCTCAAATTGAATGCAATCAAAGTACTTTATAGCGTTACCCCTCTGGCGCTCCAGTGTTGGGTGCCTTTCACCGATATATGCGCGCTCCGCCGGCATGTGCAATAGTTGCATCAAACCTTGGAAGGTGGGGTCCGCTTTTATCCATTGATACCTACTCATGTCCGGCTCAAATAACGTCTCGAATGTGTGGGCATCGGAACCATGAATACACGGTTTCAAACTACTGAACTCATCGGTGAAAGCTTTCGCGCTCTTGTGTTTTAAGCCCAGCGCAAATTCGCAGGTTGATGGATTCGCAGAAAACAACATGTGCGCTTTTTGAATGAGAAGCTTTCTAGTTTGGTGACCTTGCCCGTCCCAACCGCAGGCCGCAAGATCTTCATCTGCGGGCACAACGAATATGTACCTATCTTTGAATCTGGAACGTTGGCTTTCAAGGACTCTGGTGATATCTTCATGTGCTACAACCGCGTTCATCATACCGACGAAGACATCTGACTGGTTTTGAAAGCGCGTGTGTTCCTTCTTCAATCGCTTCCCTAGGGCTTCCAGATTTGTGCAAGTAAGCGACATACGATCATCCGGATTACCTGCCGAAGACTCGTATGTGAACTTCACATCACGAAGAAAGCTATCTTCGATTGACTCGATTTCGACCTCATTGGAAAAAATCACGTGACAATTAACGCGGTTTCCATTAATCAATTCGCTCAATCGAAATTCAATATTAGGCAATAAGAGAATTTGCCGAGCCTGGACGGCGAGATCAGCACCAACAATCTCTTCAAGCCGCCTGTTATCCTTCTGGAGTGCCGCGAGTTGCTTATAGCCGTCCACGAGGAAATAATCTGTTATTCCAATAACAGCGATATTCTTGGCAATGGCAGTCTGAAACAGTATCTTGGCGTAGTTAGTTTCTGTGGCGGAAAGATGGATTGACAAAATGATAAACGAATGGCCTACTCCCTTTGGACAAAACATCTGTGACGGCAATCACAGAAGGGAGCAGGCCATGCGAATGAAGACTG
>JBHEKR010000310.1:0-11455 GCA_041859365.1 Candidatus Hydrogenedentales bacterium | reverse complement strand
GTGGGGCCGCTTGGTTCAAACCGGCGGCCCCACATCAATCCAAGAGCCACTCAGAAGCCATCCAGCACGCCCCCAGAAGCAACATCAAGGAAATACCAAATGAAAACCATGCTCCACATCCGGCTGATACTGCTCGCCCTGCTCGCCGTTTCGATCACCACAGAGGCCTTGGCTGCACAGGTGCTTTACAAGACCGCGAAAGTTGACAACATCGACATCTTCTATCGCGAGGCCGGTGACCCAGGGAAACCGACCTTGCTGCTGTTGCACGGATTCCCGACCTCTTCGCAGATGTTCCGCAACCTGATTCCGGTGCTCGCCGCCGACTACCACCTGATAGCGCCTGATTACCCCGGCTATGGCAACAGTGGCGTTCCCACGCGCGAGGACTTCACGTACACGTTTGACAACGTCGCCGCGCTTATCGGCCAATTCGTGGAGCAGATAGGGCTGGAGCGCTATGCGCTGTACCTGCAGGACTACGGCGCGCCCATCGGGTTTCGCCTTGCGGTGGCCCATCCCGAGCGGGTGTCGGCCTTAATCATCCAAAACGGCAACGCCTATGACGAAGGCATCGACAACCCCTTCTGGGAGCCCATCAAGAAGTACTGGAAAGATCCTTCGCAGGCCAACCGCGATGCGCTGCGCGGCTTGCTCACGCGCGATGCGACCATCTGGCAGTACACGCATGGCGTGCGAAACCCACAGACGATCAGCCCTGACACGTGGAATGTGGACCAGCCACTCTTGGATCGTCCCGGAAACAATGAGATTCAGCTTGATATGTTTCTCAGCTACGGCACCAACCCGCCGCTCTATCCGGAGTGGCAGGAATACCTGCGCAAGAACCAGCCACCTACCCTTATCGTGTGGGGAAAGAATGATCAGATCTTCCCCGAAGCAGGAGCCCACCCCTACCTGCGCGATCTCAAAGATGTCGACTTCCACCTGCTTGATACCGGTCACTTTGC
This sequence comes from Candidatus Hydrogenedentales bacterium, assembly GCA_041859365.1. Lineage (GTDB taxonomy): Bacteria > Hydrogenedentota > Hydrogenedentia > Hydrogenedentales > JAEUWI01 > JAEUWI01. Next base: position 10,484 of record JBHEKR010000310.1, on the reverse strand, counting down.
GCTCGAGGAGGAAGGATCCGCAATTGCCAAGCTGATAAACAAGCACCTGGCAAGACATACGCGGTAGCGCGTATTTTGTATGCACGCTCTAAGCTTACGGGGAGCGTGGCCTGAGACCGGCCCGCTCCCCCAAAGGCACAACGCGTAGGGAATTCTTCACAGCTACGAATATCCGAGTGATGTCGCCTTGCAGAAGTCTTTCGGGTCATTGCCACGGAGGACGCGAAGTAGCTCATGGACAATCCCGCAGGGGGATCAGACCCGCCAGCTCATTTTCACGCAAGTTGAGTTGGGGCAGGTTGGTCACCGAGTCCGACAGGCCCACCGGTATCGCCTGGCTACTCCAACGGCGGGTCTCCGGTCCTCGTCCGGGGCGCTTGGCTTGTCTCGGATTGATTGGGGCCTGGCCCCCGGGCGCGTCAAAGCCCGCATCGCTCTGCCGTTGCTGGCCGACGCTCAGCAGTCCGCACCGGGCCTGCCTCCCCGACAATTGGCCCCGACATCCCCCGGACCCCGCCCGCGGCCTCTCCTCTTGTTTCTGGCCGAATCGTCTACCGATTTGCCCCCAAAGCCCCTGCGTTTACTGGGCGAAACCGCACCCAGTTAGTATTCTTGCGGATCAGCTCTAAGCTACCAGTAAGTACCTTAGGCGCAGGGCGAGGTCTATCCATTGGAGGAAGCGCGCAAGTAGGATTTCTTCGGACTCGTCCTTGCCGCTCAGGTGGGGGAGGATGGCTTCGGCGACTTCTTCCAGCGTTCGGGGAGAATCTTCGGTCACCGCGTCTAGGCAGCGGGCATCGGTCTCGTCGGCGTGGTACCACACTGGCGCAAGGGTGTCGTGGTTTCGCGCAATGCCGTAGTGCCTTGGCGCGGCAAGGGGATGGAAGGTGGGGGCATTAAAGGGTATGGGCTCGCCACTATCTTCAGACTCGGACACGGTAGCCTTGATCTCGGGGAAGCCGTAACGCCACGACGTGATGCACACCTGTTCCGCGCGAACTACTCTTGTCGAGAGGACGGCGTCCAGGTCTTGTGCGAAGAAAGCCTCTCGCGCAGGCGAGTCCAGCGGCTTGCCGAGCGGGTTGTCTACGGCATAGAGCACTTCCGTCTCGAGGCGCTCCGCCTCGGCGATCTCCAGCAACCAGGGACGGGTGGCACATAAGGTGGCGCAATCTTTCGAAAGGTATTGCACGAACAGGGAACCCAACTCCCGCACGCTGTGCGAGGGGCTGGGGTGCAGCGTCTTAAAGCGCACGACGAAGTCGCGTTCGGCGCCGGGAAGATCCATTCCAAAGCGCAACTGTCGAAGGCAGCGCCACGTGTTCGAGAATCCCCACGCCAGCATGTTTCGGTCCGCACAATAAAGGTCGCTCTGGTAGGGAATCAGCCTCGCGTATGGAATCGCGCGCAGGTCTTCTCGTTCGCAGGGGGACAAGTCGGCAGCATCGATCAGCGCGGCCACCTCCTCTGCAGAAGCGTCTTGTTGAATCGCGTCGCTTAACACGGTGAGCACGGCATGCAAGCCCATCGTCTTCACCCCCCGTATTCGGCCAACACGCGGCGCGTCGTCTCGGTCTCGTCCCAAAGCCCCGGCCAATCGGGAATCTCCGAGTCCCATTCGATGTTCGTCGTCACCGGCCCGGCGTGTTCAAGCGCCGTGCGATACAACGCCCACACCGCCTCCGTCACCGGGCAATCGTGCGTGTCCTTGATCAGGTCTTCGTCCTCGTCGTGACCGGCTAGATGGATTTGCCCAATGCGCCGCGCCGGAAGCGCGCGGATAAATTCGCCCGCGTCGAAGCCGTGGTTGCGGCTATTGATGTAGACATTGTTCACGTCCAGCAACAGCCCACAGTCGGCCTGCTCGATGATCTCGTTGGTAAACTCAATCTCGCTCATCTCGCGGTCCGACACTACCATGTAATAGGTCACGTTCTCGAGCAGAAAGGGCAGCTCGAAGAAGTCCTGGATGATCCGCACGCGCTCGGACACGTGCTTCACCACTTCCCGCGTGAAGGGCAGCGGCACCAACCCCGAAAGGTTCGCGTGGTTCACGGTGCTGAAACACAGGTGCTCGCTGGTCCACAGCGCGCCTACGTCTGTATTGAGTTGCTTTACGCGCTTCAGATGTTCCCAGTTGAGCGGGTCCGTGCTGCCGACAGACATGGCCACGCCATGTGTCACCATTTTATAATGTGATGCAATATCGAGCAGTTCCTTCCGGATAGCGCCGCCTCGGTTCAGGTAGTTTTCGGTCAGCACTTCGAACCAGACAATCTCCGGGCGCTCCGTCAGGATGTGGTCATGGTGTACCCGGCGCAGCCCCGCTCCCGAACCGAGGTATGGCACGTAAGGTTTCTTGACCAATTCCTGCGGCATAGAAGCAACGGGCGTCATGGCACATCCTCCTAGGGGTGGCGGCTGCCCGGCCCACGGACCGGGCAGCCGTACCTTTAATCGAACGCGGCTTGGTTACTCGGCCTTCTTCTTGGCAGAGCAGCTCTTCTCGCCGTCAGCCTTCTTTTCGCCGGAGCAGCTCTTCTCGCCGACGGCCTTCTTCTCGCCCGAGCAGCCCTTTTCACCCGAGCAACTCTTCTCGCCAGCCTTCTTCTTGCTCTTCTTGTCTTTCTTCTTTTCCTTCTCGGAACCGCAGCCCTTGTCACCCGAGCAACCCTTCTCCTCCGTTTTGGGCTTCTCGTCCTGTGCATGGGCCACCGGCGCCAGCGCCACACCCACCATCGCCGCGCCCGCCAGCGCACCAATCATGATTTTGTTGGCGGTCTTGTTACGAAGTTCTGCAAACATCTGCGTCTTGTTCTGTTCCATGGTTTGTTTCCTAATTGTTAGGTTCTTGTTTCGCGCACTACGCCCTGCCACTCACTTGTGCCGGGCGGTGTCCACACGTTTCCGCCCAATTTGTCGGGGCAGCCCTGCGTTCCTTACAGCGAAGAATTAAATTGCCCGAATGAAAGGATTTGCCCCGAGCCTCGACGAATGGGGGAGCACGTTAGCGGCAGCGCCGCAATTCAACCGAAAGGGATTCCCCCATGAAAAACATTGCCCTAGTGTTTGCGATTCTTGACCTGGTGCAGCAGAAGCTGGGCTGGCTGCCACCGCTGCTGGCCCGCTTCTCCACCGGCTGGATATTCCTCTGGTCCGGCTGGGGAAAGCTGAACAACCTGGAAGGGGTAATCGAATTCTTCACTGAACTGGGCATTCCCGCCGCCAGCATCCAGGCCCCCTTCATCGCTTCGCTGGAATTGGTGGGTGGCGCGATGCTGCTCGCGGGACTTGGCACCCGGTTCTTCAGCTTCATGCTTTCCTGCACCATGGTGGTGGCCCTGCTCACCGCGCTTCGCGAAGACATCGAATCACTGGGCGATCTTTTCAGCCTATCCGAATTTCTGTACATTGCGCTCTTTGCCTACCTGTTTGTACAAGGCGCCGGCGTCGTGTCGGCAGACTATTTCCTGCACCGCCGCATTGATGCCGCCATCCAGGATTCGGGGCGTTCAAGCTGACCAACACCTCCTTGCCAGAACAACGAAAACCCCCTGCAAGCGATTGCTTGCAGGGGGTTTGGTACTTTTCAGCGCAGTTAGGCTGAGCGCCCTTACTCTGTATCTTTGTTCAAGGCCTGCCGTATCCGGTCGCGGGCCTCGTCGGAAAGGCACTCGCCTTGGATATCTCTCTCTGAATCGTACATATGTCGTTTGGCGACAATCATCATCCAAAGACATTGTTTCTCAAAGCGCGCACAATAGTCACAAAACACCAGGTGGATGCGTAATTGTACACGCTTCTTCCAAGGCAGGGGGCTCACCATAGAATTCGAGATCAGGCGCGTGGCTTGCAGACAACTTAGCATCATCCGCGCCTCCCTTGATCTTCCCCAAACCAGTTGATTTCCAGGCAGTTCCTCAGGCGCAAGCGCGCGCGGTGTAGGATTACCCAAAGGTTAGACGGGGTAATCCCGAAAATCTTACACACCTCGTCGCTCGAATGCTCCCCGGTGGCGTGCAGCGAATACACCTCGCCTTGCCGGGCAGGCAGGGCTTTCAGGCATTCGCCATAGACTTCCCAGAATTCCTTCGCCTCGAGTGCCTTGCCGGGGTCGAGCCAAGCCTTGGGGCCCTGCCGCCAATGGCCAACGCTGTCAAATATCCGGCCAGCGAATCCTTCGCCCGAATCCCCGTCTTCCACAGGCAGCGGCTGTTTCCGGCCCTGCTTCCGCAGGTGATCAACGATCTTGTGCCGTAATATGGCCACCAGCCAGGTGCGTTCCGACGCCCGCCCGCCGTAACCCTCCCGCGCCCGCAACGCTCCAACGAACGTTTCCTGGACCAGATCTTCCGCCATATGCCGGTCCCGCACACGCGCCAGCGCGTAACGAAACAGCACGTCCCCGTGTTCCTCCAGCCACAATTCCGGGGTTAGCCCTGGTTCGCTGGATTCCTGCGCTAGCATGGTTCTCAAGCCCTTCGGGTCTCGGAATTCGTTGGAGAAGAATCCGTAGCAAATATACATCGGCACCCACGTAGTTGCAAGACACGTACTTTGCAACCGTGCCCAGAAATGCCTGCGCGAACTGACCTGACAGGCCCACCGGCATTCCCCACCTCATCCCAACGAGGGTCTCCGGTCCGTTTTCGGTCCGAGGTGCTCGTCTCTGTTCAGGTGGGTTGCGGCCCTCGACGCGCCGAAGCGCCCATCGTTCTGCGGCCACGGGTCGACGGCCACGAGTCCGCACCGGGCCTGCCTCCCCGGCGTTTGGTCCCCACATCCCCCGGACCCCACTCGCGCCTACTCTTCTTGTTTCCTGCCGAATCGTCTGCCGATTTGCCCCCCAGGCCCCCGTTCTTACAGGGCGTGGACGCACCCAGTTAGTATTTCTACGGTTCTGTTCGAGTGCGCACTTCTTGTGCATCTCATGAACCCAGGGAATGGTTGTCTATTCGAAGAGTGTAGCCTCGGCCATGAGACCAGGGCCGAAGGCGAGCGCCACGCAGGGCGTCGGGGCTGCAGCACGGTGAAGGGATTCCAAGATGAAGAGGACCGTGGGAGAGGACATGTTGCCGTAGCGCTTGAGGATTTCCCAGGAGATCGCGGTGTCGGTACGCTCGAGGCTCAGCGCTTGTTCACAGGCCTTGAGGATGCCGGGGCCGCCGGGGTGGATGGCCCAGCTTCCGATATCCTCCAAACGGAGGTCCTTCGCAGCGAGCCACGCGCTCAGCCAGGGGTGGAGGTTCTCTGCAATGTGGCGTGGCACTTCCCGCGAAAGGGTCATCTGGAAACCATGGTCGCGTATTTTCCAGGACATGGCGTCTTCCGAATTGGGGATCAGGCAGGAGCCGGAGTGGGTGGCCCGCCAATCCAGCGGACCCTGCCGCTCAACACCGCCTGCCACCAAGGCTGCCGCACCATCGGCGAAGAGGGCATTGGCCAAGTTCTGATCGCCGTCCCAACCATACTGGTAGTGGATGCTGCACAGTTCCACGGCGACCATCAGGACAACTGCGTCGGGATCGGCTGCCGTCAACCCCATGACCGTGCGCATGCCGTTGATGGCGCCGTGGCAGCCCATGAAACCGACATGGATCCGTTGCGTCGTCGCCGGCAGGCCGAGGCGCTTGATAAGCTGGATATCTATGCCCGGTGAAAAGAAGCCGCTGCAAGAGACGGTTACCAAATGGCTGACGGCTGCGGGCAGAACACCGGCATTCTTGAGGGCATTTCTGGCGGCGGTCTCGGCCAGTTTAGGGGCTTCCTCTTCGTAGCGCTCCATCCGTTTGCCTACGGTTGGACCCAGATCGGCCTCGTGCTGGGCAGGCAAAAAGAAGCTTTGCTGTTCCGACGCCTGGGGCGTTGCACCGAGCAGCACGCTATGCCGGCTGCCTACGCCCGAAACCCGATAGAGCTTCCGAAGGCGACGGGCTTGTTCGTCGCTGTGCCCCGAGAGGCCTACTGCGAGTTCCACTGCTTGTTCCTGGGCGATGGCGTATTGGGGCAAGGCGGTTCCCATGCCGAGCAATTTGAAGGACATACTGCGAGCCTTTCTCACAGCGCCGGAGCGCTGATGCGGTTCAGAATGGGGCGGGCGAGTCCCGGTTGCCACGCGAGCAAATGGACGGCGTACCGCGTGAGCATGGGCCGCCGAAGCATGGCGGCCAATCCCTTGCATATCCATTGGCGTTGCCCCACACAGCGGCGGTATTCCGACGTCCACGATGCGAGCGTCGCCGGTGTCCAGGCTTCGATGCCTGCCTCGGCGTGAGGCACCACGGCTTGCCCGGCACTCAACGCCCAAGCCATGCCTTCGCCCGTAAACGGCTCGACGTAGCCCGCGGCATCGCCAATCGCGAAGACACGTTCTGCGCCGGGCCGGGCGGTGTGACGGGTCAACGGCGGCGTGCCCTGCCAAGACCCGTCCATGGTGCCGGCTGGCAGGGCAAAACCACTTTCTCGCAGCATCCGCGCCACGATTTGCCCCGGCCCGCCGAACGTGCGAAGGGCACCGGCATCCAGGGCGGCGGCCACATCGAGCTTGCCGTCTTCGACCCGCGTGATGCCCACGTAGCCCCATGCTCCAGTGGCCATGTAAATACGGCCAGGCAGAAACTCGTTCCGGTCATCCTTCAGCAGAATGCCGGCCCCAATCCGGGCGTCGGGCGCAATGGTCGCGGTGACTTCGCCACTGCGGCGAAGCAGGCCACTGTGCAGGCCATCGGCAGCCAGGACGATGGAGCCCTCGACATCGACCGTTTCATCCTTACGCTTCAGCCGAAGCACGCGGCGGTCAGGGCCTGGTGGGAGCAGGGTGGCGTCACAGCGGTCGATGAAGTGCACCCCATTCTCGATCGCCACGCGGATGAGGGCCTCGTCGAGACGATAGCGGGACACGGCCATGCCGCCGGGCAAGGGCGCGATGGCCCTCCGGTCGCCCGCGCTCAGTTCTATAGATTTCAGCGGTACGCCGCCCAGTCCAGCGACCAAGTCTCCGAGGCCCGCCCGCTGTAATACGCCCAGCGCGCGAAGGTTCATGCAGCCGCCACAAACCTTGTTGCGGGGAAAGCTGGCCTTGTCCACGAGTAGCACCCGCCGCCCCACTCGGGCCAATCCAAGGGCAGCCATGGTTCCGGCTAGGCCTGCGCCCACAACAATGGCATCCCACCGCTGGGCACGAGCGTCTTGCAGGTAGCATGTGGCATCAAGGCTCATCCAGCACGCTCCCATTCCAGCAGGAAACGCTCCGGCCAGCACCACCGGATCCGGGCGTGTGGCAGCGCTGCCGCGGCGGCAAGGCGCTGGATTTCATCGCGCGTGTAGGCCGCCCGCACCGAGAGCACAGCATCGGTATGCACGATATGCGATCGGCTGAGCAGCGGGGGCACCGTGTGGGCCAGCGCGAGCCCTAGGCGCGAACGAAGGATATCGGTGAGGGCAAGCAAGTCAGCGCCGGAATCACGCATGGCGCAAAGGACATGAACGACCTGCGCTTCCTCGAGATGATGCAAAAAGAGCGAACTGATGATGACATCGTAGCCCTTGGGGAGAGGATCCTCGCACACATTGCAGACATGGAACTCGCCCGAAAAACCGTCGCTCGATAGCGTAGCCTGCGAGATTTCAAGGGCCTGGCTGCTCATATCGCACCCGGCCAAGTCCACTGCGATGCCCGCCCGACGCGCCTTCTGCCCTAGACGGAGGAGCAAGTCGCCCCCTCCACACGCCACGTCAAGTACACGAAGCGGTCTGGACCTTTGGGCCTGGGCGGCTCGCTTGCGAATAGGAGGCCAGAGCTGCTCGGCGCTCCCGCTGAGCAGATTGATGCGCCGAAGTCCCGCCAGTGCCTGGGCATGATCCCTTGGGTCAAGGCCAGGTTGGTCCATCAGTTCGGGTTCCATCGCTCTCGGGAAGGGTTTCAGCACACGTCGGCTCCTGGAAACAGGGTGTCTAAAATTCGTCTAGATAATATCTAGACAATTTCTACCTTGCTTCTATTCCGGCCAGCGATGCTGGTTAGTCATCCCGGGGCGCGACGCCAGCGATGCTCGAAGGTACGGTTGCGGGATCCTCACGGTCCAGGCTGCAAAGTATTGCAGGACGCTGCGGAAACATCGCTTCCCGAAACAATGATCGAGCCGTCTTCCAGGAAGGGCGATATGACATAGTTAAAGGTGTAACCACCGACTTCGTGCTCGGTTTTCAATAGTTGCTCGGGCGCACCTGCTGTTCCGGGGGCGTCGAACTTTCGTGCATTGGGAAGTAGCGCGGCCAGATTGCCCTCTCCGCCCGCCACGGAGTAAACCTGAAGGGCTAATCTTTCGCCCACCATCTTCGGACCGTCATTGTCGGGTGACCAGAACGGGGAGCGGACCGCGTTCAAGTAGGGTCAAGGAGGAATGCCGCAGGCGTAGTGTTCTTGAGGCCGAGGCGCGGTCTGCTATGGACCGAAACCTGGCGGTGAAGGTGCCACCGTCCCCTCGCCCCAATAGGTGGTCTCCGGCAGCGAAAGCGCTTCCTTGTAGTGCGGGGCCTCGGTGCCCAGAATGCCGGGGCGTGTAATCCCCGGCAGGACCTGCACGTCGTAGATCTCCTCGCAGGAATTGATGTAGCGCAGGGAACCGACGACGGCCCCCGTGGGTAGGTGGACGACAGCCATGCCGCAGAAGACGCTCGGGTCCCTGGCGAGGGCCAGATCGCCAAAGGTGTGGGTCTTGCGGAGCATGGAACAGCCAATGAACACGTAGTCGCCAAGACGGGCCATGCCGCGCACGAAAGCGGGGACGCGGGCAATTACGGTGTAGGTGCCACTGCCGGGTTCGGCGCGGACCAGTTCCCCCGTGGCCGAGAGCAGGAGGTAGAGTTGGCCATTCCAAATGCGCGGCGAGTGCGGCATGGCGAGACCACGCAGGACCGTCTCGCCGGATTCCACGTCGATGAGGACGCCGCCCGTGGTTTTCTCGGGGCGCCAGCCACCCGGGGTGTTCGTTGCGCCCAGCGCGGTGACGTATTTCGGCGCGCCGTCGAGCATCGCCATGCCATTCAGGTGGCAGCGGTCCTCTGGCGTCAGCTCGGAAATGAACGATGGCTGCCAAAGGGGCTTGAAACTGAACTGTGTGTCCAGCGCGAAGAGGCACGAAAAGAGTGTATTTACCCCGACGATACGGCCGCCCTGCGCAAAAGCTATGTCGTGGATGTTGATCTGGCCGCAGTACTGCGCGCTCCGCGGCACGAAGAAGCCATCATAGTGCTTTGGCTTGCGCGGGTAGGCCCAACCCAAGCGCGGATCGTTCGCCAGGAGCGTGACCTCATGCTTGCAGGCCACGGCGAGATGCGGCGCGTCGTAGACCAGGCCCATCGGTGTGTCGAAGGTTCGTGGCAACTGCGTAAGGCGCTCGCCATCCGAGCTGACGAGCAGCACCTTGCCGGCCTGGTAGGTGCTCAGCACGAGCGAACAGCCCAGTTGTCCGATCAACTCGGCCACTGCGGGTGTATAGGTGCAACTAAATGGGGGCTGTGATGCGTCCATCCGTGCATCCTATCCCGCGCGCCCACAGCGGTCAAGATGGCAGACGCCTGCAATGAAGCTTGCATGCCAGACCACAGCGCCGACTCGGGCGGTGGTGTCCTGCAAAGTCATGGAGATGTCTCCGGGAGCGACGCACTGCTATGCTTCATGTGCTGAAACTTGGCGCGGAAAAGGGGAGCGGTTACATGGATAAGAACGTTGTGCGACAGATGGTTTGCGTGCTATCGGTCCTCGGGACGATTGGGGGCAATGCGCTCGCCAATATCCTGCCCTTCAACGGGCAAAGCACAGGGGCGGTTTCAAACAAGTTTGACGTGCTATTCACGCCCGCGGGCTACGTGTTCGGCATTTGGGGCCTCTTATACCTCACGTGGATCGTGTTTGCGGCTTTCCAGTTCTTGCCCTCCCAGAAGCAGAATCCCCGTCTGGCACATGTGACGTATCTCTTCTCGGTCAGCGGCCTGATCAATGTGCTTTGGCTCCTGCTCTGGCACTACGAGTATTTCGCCCTGACGGTGCTTGCGATGCTCGTCCTGCTGGGACTTCTCATCGCGTGTTACCTGCGCCTGGACATCGGGCGCGCCCGGGTTTCGTTCATTGAGCGTTGCTGTGTGGACGTCCCCTTCAGCCTCTACCTGGCCTGGATCTCCGTCGCCACCATCGCCAACGTTACCATCTTTCTTCGCCATGTAGGCTGGTCGGGCTGGGGATTGCCAGAATCCGTTTGGGCGAGCGTCATGATCGCCGTCGCCACGGGCCTCGGCGTCATCGCGTGCGCGCAGCGACGCGACCTCGCCTTCGTGGCGGTGCTGGCCTGGGCCTTTGTAGGGATCGCGGATAAGCAAGCGGCCACGCCCACAGTGGTCACTGCCGCGTGGCTCGCAACCGGTGTGCTCGGACTGGCCACGCTGGGGCGTCTGGTGTACGATGTGCGCCGGCGGCAGGGCGCGGC
>JBHEKR010000191.1:0-25105 GCA_041859365.1 Candidatus Hydrogenedentales bacterium | reverse complement strand
CGTCCACCGAGCCGACAACGCGGTCGGGCTGGAGGCGCTTTTCGGCTTCGCGGTAGCGCGCGGCAATGGCGGCGAGCTCGGGGCTCGCAGCGGAATCATTGGGGAGCCAGTTGAGCGCAAGGGCCTCATTGAGGAGACGCACGTCTTCGGTGGTGCAGCCGCCCGCGCTCCAACGCTCGACGGCCGCGATGATCAGGCCGCCCGTGCGTGCAGCGAGCTCCGCCGAGGACTGGGGCGCGGCTCCGTCAAAAAGCGGGGCATAGCGGGTGAGCTCGTCGCCGGGCCCCTTGCCCTCGGGGTGTTCATAGATCCGGGAGACGCCAAACCAGGAGCGCGGATCGACTTCGTCGGCCTCGGCCACGCCGCCCAGGCCATAGCGCGGCGGGAAATAGTTGTTGAGCGATTTGGTCACCAGCTCGAGGTAGGCGCGGCGCGGGGTGGGATCGTTTCCACCGGCAAGGGCCACGAAGTTTCCCGCCGGTAGCGTCAGCCAGCCCGCGGGGGCCTGTTTTAAGAACTTCACGCGCTCGCTGTGGAAGGCGTTCTCCACAATCATGGTCCCGGCCGCGAAGCGCCCGGCGCCGTATTCCACCGAAACAATCGGGGCTGGATTCTGAGAGAACAATGGACTGCGCAGTGCGCCCGCGAGGCGCTCGGACCACACATTGGACCAGCGGCCCGCCGGTAGCAACTGGGCCACGATGGCGGTGTCATCGCTGCTGACCGCCAACTCGCCATCTTGCTTCACGAGGCCGTACTTCATGCCGAGCCCGTCGATGCGCCAGCCGGGGGGCAGTTCGTCACGGGTGAGATCGGCGAGCAACTGGAGATTTTTCCGGTTCTCCGCTTGGCGCACGGCATGAATGGGCTTGAATTCCTCCGCCAGGGTGCTCCAGGCCGATTCCATCGTCCCTCCCTCGGCCTGGGCGGACTTGTTGAGATAGCGCCAGATGGATTTGGCCGATTCGGGAAATTTGGGTGCTTCGGCGGGCTTCGCTTTTGCAGGTTTCTTCGCATCGGCGGGGGGTGGTGGATCCTCGATGGGGGTCTCGGCAATGCGCTTCGTCACCTCGTCGCCGGCAGCAAGCCACTGGGCACTCAGGGCCGTGCGCAACTCCGACTTGATACCGCGCAGTTCGTCAATGACGGGGCCGTTGGGATCCGACGCATCGGCGGGTCGCGAGATCCACCGGGAGCTCATGAGCACGCCCGCGAGGCTGTAGTAGTCCTTCTGCGCCACGGCGTCGAGCTTGTGGTCGTGGCACTGGGCACAGGCGACGGTCGTGCCAATGAAACCCTTACTCACGGTATCGATGATGTTGGCCACGGCCTCCTGCGTCACACCTTCGGCGTCCGCGTTGTCGCCATGGCGGCGTTCGCCGAGGCGCATGGCCATCGTGCCGATGAGGGATTCGTTCAGCCCGGTTTCGGGGTCGACGCGCGGCTCGACGAGATCGCCCGCGATCTGCTCCAGTATCAATCGGTTGAAGGGCACGTCCTGATTGAAGGCCCGCACGAGATAATCGCGATACATCCAGGCATTCTTCGCGGGGGTATCCCACTCGTAACCATGGGTGTCGGCGTAGTGGACCACATCCATCCAGTGGCGGGCCCAGCGCTGGCCGAAGTGGGGACTTTCCATGAGGGACTGCACGAGGGCTTCGTAGGCCCCGGGGGAATCCTCCGCCGCGAAACGCTCCACCTCTTCCGGCTTCGGCGGCAGGCCGGTGAGTGCGAAACTCAGGCGGCGCGCCAGCGTGCGGCGGTCGGCCTCGGGCGCGGGGGCAAGGCCTTTTGACTCCATCGCGGCGAGGAGGAAGCGATCGACATCATTGCGCGGCCAGGCGGCATTTTTCACTTCGGGCACGGGCGAATGAGCGAGGGGCTGCAAACTCCACCAGCCGAGGCGCTCCTTATAGAGATCGTCCCATTCCTTTTTCTCCGCGACCTGCGGTGTATCCTCGTCGGCGCGGGGATCGGGGGCGCCCTGGGCAATCCACTCGGTCAGCACGGCAATGTCGGCCTCGGAGAGCTTGCTCTTCGGCGGCATCTGGAAATCTTTGTCGACATGGCGCACGGCCGTGATGAGGCGGCTCTCCTCGGGTTTGCCGGGCACGAGGATGGCCCCTCCCTCTCCCCCTTTGATAATGCCGGTTCGCGAATCCAGCGCGAGGCCCCCTTTGATCTTCTGATCATGGGAATGGCATTCAAAGCAGTTCGCCGCGAGGATGGGCTGGACTTTGGTCTGAAAGAAATCTTCGCTGGCGGCGGCCTGCTTCTCCTCGGGCAGCCACTGAATACCGATGATGTGCTGCTCCACCAGGCCGGTGGAGAGCTCCAGCGAGCCGGGCTTCTTCCCGGCGAAGGCATCCGTGCCCAGCGTCCAGACGACCTTATTGTCCGGGGTCACTTCAAAGAGCTGGACGCGGTTCTCGCCCGGCTCGTGATAGTGCCAGTCGGAATTGGCGATGAGGGTGTTGCCATTTTCGAAGCGGTGGAAACCGCCGGTAATGATGACGGGGAAGTCGGTGATATCGGCGGCCTTCAATTCCCACACGACGGTGTGATCCGGTGCGGCCTCGATGAGCCCGCTCTTCCAGCTCATGAGCGTGTTGCCGTTGGCGAGGCGCTCCGCCACGACGGGCAATTCGGGCACGGAATGACGCCAGAGCTCCTTGCCGGTCTCGTCGATCTCGATGAAGGCCTTTTCGCTGCGCAGGGCCAGGAGAAAGGTGCCTGCGGGCGTGCGGCGCAAAAGATTATAGCGTTCATGCTCCGGCGCTGTGGGTGTGGTGGGGACGGGGATGCGCTTCACCTCGCCCTTGCCCCCACTCGCGATCTGGACCAACTCCATGCGCGTGGCGTCGACCGTCATCACGTCGCCGTTGGGCAAGGGTACGCAGGTCTTCAGTTCGCTGGGCGCCTCCAGGCGGTATTCCCAGAGCGTGTTTCCATGGGGATCGAGTTCGCGCACATAACGATGGGACGAGCACAGGTAGTTGCCCGAGGGCAGCCGCCAGCCATCGTAGACCATGTCATCCCATTCCACGGGGCCGGGCGCGCCATCTTTCAGCGTCGTGACGAAGTGGCCGAAGGACATGGATCCATCGCGATCAAAGACGCTGACCCCTTCGGCGGAAGCGATGAAAACGGAGCCGGGGTCGAAGGGTGGGGGCTCCGCGAAGGCGTGCGGAATACACAAGGTCAGCGCACAAGTGAGCGCGCGAATGCGAATGCGAAAACAGGCCGTTTTCGCGAGGGTGAAAAAGCGAGTGGTAGCCATGGGATCACTCTAAGCGAGTTTTGTCGAAAAATGCAACACGATACGGGGCTTTATGGATTTGGCATCATCAGGCAGGGACGCCACGGGTTGGATGTGGTGTTGGAGTGATTCCAGTTACGATGTATACTATGATTTGGCAAGTCAAACACGCCGGAACTCTATCCGCCGGGAGCATGAAATGGACGTTAAGCAAGCAGTCGTTCGGGCCAAGACCTACGTAAAAGAGCTCTTTGACGATGAGAAACCTGCAAATCTTGCCTTGGAAGAAGTTGAGTTTGACAACAGCACCAGTGAGTGGTTCATTACCGTTGGCTTTAACCGCCCCTGGGATAAGCCCAAGAATATATTCGCCGAGGCGGCGGGCCTGAATGATCCACGGCGCTCGTACAAGGTGGTGCGAATATCTGATGAGACAGGCGAAGTAATCTCCGTAAAGAACCACGAGACAGCACATTGAGTCAGGCTTACGTCATCGACACGGGACTGCTCGTGCTGCTTGCGGTCGGCATGGTGTCCCGTGGTCACATTGGCAAGCACCGGAATTTGCGTGCCTATTCCGAGGCGGATTACGACTTTCTGTGCCAACTCATTTCGAAGGCTTCGCGTATTCTCGTCACGCCCAACACCCTCACGGAAGCGTCGAATCTGGCGTCTCAGATTGGTGATCCAAATCGCGAACGAATTCGTTCGGCCCTACGACACATTGTAAATGAGGCCGAGGAACACTACATACTCAGTCGAGCGGCGGCGGCGCGGAAGGAGTTTTTGTGGCTCGGTCTGACCGATGCGGCATTTCTGGAGCTGCCGGATGTCGATGCAACGCTCCTCACGGTCGACAGCAGGTTGCATCGAGACACGTTAGCGAATGGTCGTCGTTCCATCAACTTTAATCATCTACGAGACCAGTATTGCTCCTGAGTCCGACGGACCGCTCGGATGCTTGTTCGGTATTTGTGCTCTAAATCAGTATTTCCACTTCCATAGGGTACAATACGTGAAGTGTCGAGTCCGCACAACTTCATTGTGATGTCGGACTGGCATGTTGCTGAGTCTTCCCCCAAACGGACGTGCCGATGAAATTTGGTGTTCACATTGTCCAGCCGGTTGGTCACAGAGCCGCCACAGCCACGATAGCCATTTCCGCGTGGAGCATACTCCTCCTCGGCGCCATCGCGCCGTCCGGCGCTTTCGCTTCCGAATCCCCCACACCGGATTCCGGCGCGTTCTTCGAGCAGCATATCCGCCCCATTCTGGCGGCGCAATGTGTCGAGTGTCATGGCGCATCGAAGCAGAAAAACGGGCTGCGCCTCGATTCGCGCGAGGCGATGCTTGTGGGTGGCGAGACGGGTCCCGCCGTCGTGGCGGGCAATGCGGCGGAAAGCTTGATGTTGCGCGCGGTGCGCCACCAGGACGGCCTGGAGATGCCGCCGGAGAAGTTCCTTCCCGAGAGCGATATTGCCCTTCTCGAAGCGTGGATCACGGCGGGCGCGCCCTGGCCGGAAAATCTGGGCGCGTTGCGTGCGGTGGCCACCGATATCTCCGACGCGGACCGCGCGTGGTGGGCCTTTCGACCGCTGGCCACTCCAGAGGCGCCCGCACTCGAAGGGGATACCTGGCCGCGCAACGCCATCGATCATTTCGTCCGCCAGCGCCAACGCGAGGCCGGAATCGAGCCCGCGCCCGAGGCGGAAAAGGCGATCCTCATCCGCCGCCTCTACTTCGACCTGGTGGGCATGCCCCCCACGCCCGATCAGGTGGATCGCTTCGTGAAAGACGAATCGCCCGATGCCTGGGAACGTCTGGTGGACCGCCTGCTGGACGACCCACGCCACGGCGAGCGCTGGGCGCGCTTCTGGCTCGATCTGGTGCGCTACGCCGAGTCCGACGGCTGGAACAAGGACAGTTACCGACCCGACATCTGGCGCTATCGCGACTACGTGGTGGATGCTTTCAACCAGGACAAGCCCTACACAGAATTCGTGCGCGAGCAACTGGCGGGCGACGAGATGCCCGGCGACGACCCGGAGCATCTCACCGCGACGGGCTACCTGCGCCTGACGATTTATGAATACAACCAGCGGGACGCCAAAGGCCACTGGGACTCGATCATGAACGAGATGACCGACGTGACGGGCAACGTCTTCTTTGGTCTTTCGATGTCGTGCAGCCGTTGCCATGATCACAAGTTTGACCCCATCCCCCAATCGGATTACTACGGTCTCCGCGCCTTCTTTGAACCCATCGTGTGGAAAGACGGCGTGCCCGCCGCGACCGAATCGGCGCAGGCCGCCTGGCGCGAAAAGCAGGCGGCGTGGGAGACGGCCTCGACGGAAATTCGCGCGCGGATCGATGCGTTGAAGCAGCCCTACATCGACGCACACGAGGAACTGATCTGTGGAAAGTTCCCTCTCGATATCCAGGCGTGCTACCGGAAGCCTGAGGCCGAGCGCAGCTCGTGGGAAGCCCAGATGGCTTATCTGGTGGCGCGCCAATGCGTCGAGGAAAGCGGAGGTCCCTTCGCGGCCATGTCGAAAGAGGACAAGGCGACCCTGGCCGCGCTTGAGGCGGAACTGGCGACCCACGATGGACTGAAACCCGCACCGCTCCCCATGGTGATGGCCGCGGCGGACCACCCTGGCGCCCTCTCGCCCACGGTGATGCCCGGTGATTCGCAGCGGACGCCCATCCCCCCGCAATTCCTCGCGGTGCTGGCTGGCAACCCCGCCGATCGCCATCCGCAATTGCCCGAGGTATCCGGCTCTTCCGGACGCCGGACGGCCCTGGCCGACTGGATCGTCCGCCCGGAAAATCCGCTCACCACCCGTGTAATCGTCAATCGGATCTGGCAGCAACACTTTGGCGAGGGCATCGTGCCCTCCGCAAGTGACTTCGGCCACCTGGGCCAGCCGCCGACGCACCCGGAACTGCTTGACTGGCTGACCCGAGAGTTCGTGGACAGTGGCTGGCGCTTCAAGCACCTGCACCGGCTTATCGTGAACTCCGCCACATGGCGACAATCGGCCCTGCACTCCCAGGCTGCGGAGAATCAGGCGAAAGATCCCAACGAGTCACTCCTGTGGCGCGCGCGTGTGCGACGGCTCGGCGCGGAGGAGTTGCGCGACGCCATGCTGGCGGCGAGTGGCGAACTCGATGAACGCATCGGCGGTCCGAGCGTGAGCGCCGAGGTCCCACGGCGCGGGCTTTACGTCAAGCGCATGCGCAATACGCCCGACGCTCTCCTGGCCGCCTTCGACGCCGCCGACGGCCTCACGAGCGTTGCTCAACGCAACGCCACCACAACGCCCACGCAGGCGCTCCTGATGATCAACGGGGAGTATGCCCTGCTCCGCGCCGAGGCACTTGCCGAGCGAATACTATCTGCGGAGTTTCAGAGCCGGGAGGAGGCGCTTGATTTCGCCTTCCGAATCGCATGGGGTCGGCTGCCCTCGGTGGAGGAGCGTAGCCGCGTGCTCGACTTCGTCGGACGGGGAGACCCCGCGAAGATCGAGCGCGACCGGATGGTGGATTTCTGCCACGTATTGTTCAACTCGAATGCGTTTATGTATGTGGATTGAGCCGTGCGACTATCGGGCGGCGCGCTATCCGAAAGGACCGAATCCGTGAATTCACGCCTCTGCCGCGAAAACAACCAGCCCCACCATGCGATGCTCCACTCGCGCCGCGAGTTCCTTCAGCGCGGTGGCGCGGGCTTTGGCGCGCTGGCGTTGGGCTGGCTCCTGCAACACGATGCCACGGCCTCCATCCCCGCGATACCCGCCCACCACCGGCCGACGGCCAAGAGCGTCATCTTCCTTTTCATGGAAGGTGGTCCCAGCCACCTCGACCTCTTCGATCCGAAGCCGCTGCTCAATGAACTGGCGGGACAGTCGCTGCCGCCCAGTTTCAAGGAGCCCATCATGGCCATGGGCGAAAAGGGATCGCCCCTGCTCGCTTCGCAGCGCACCTGGAAGCAACACGGCCAGAGCGGGCTCTGGGCTTCCGACTGGATCCCCCACATCGCCACGTGCATGGACGATATCGCCGTAATCCGCTCCTGCTGGACCGACGGCATCAACCACGCCGGCGGCGTCTGCCAGATGAACACCTGCACCAACGTGGCCGGTCGCCCCTCCCTCGGCGCCTGGGTGGACTATGGCCTCGGCTCGGCCAATCAGAACTTGCCCTCCTTCGTGGTGCTCTGCGACAACAAAGGCAACCCCGTCAACGGCCCGCGCAACTGGGGCAGCGGATTCATCCCCGCGACCCACCAGGGCGTGCGCATCGACGGCGCGAGTGAGGAGCCCATCGCCAATCTCGGCCTCCCGGGCAAACATACGGCAGATCGCCAGCAGGCGAAGCTCGCGATGCTCAACGAATTCAACCGGAGCCACGCCGCAACGCGCCCGCAGCAGAGTGAACTCGAGGCGCGGATCCGCAGCTACGAGCTCGCCTTCCGCATGCAGGCGGAAGCCCCCGAGGCCGTGGACCTCGGCCAGGAGCCGGACCACATCAAGGCGCTCTACGGCATCGACGAGAAAGAGACAGAAACCTTCGGACGCAATTGCCTGCTCGCCCGGCGGCTCGTCGAGCGGGGCGTCCGCTTCGTCCAGCTCTACAGCGGCACCGGCAGCAAGTGGGATTCCCACGATGAGATCGAGAAGAACCACTCGACGCTCTGCCGCTCCATGGACAAGCCCGTGGCGGGCCTGCTGAAAGACCTCAAGCAGCGCGGCCTGCTGGATGATACGCTGGTCGTGTGGGGCGGCGAATTCGGTCGCACGCCCGTCAGCGAGAAAGGCGACGGACGCGACCACAACCCCACCGGCTTCTCCATGTGGATGGCGGGCGGCGGCGTCAAAGGCGGCCAGGCCATCGGCGCCACCGACGACCTCGGCCTCTACGCCGTGGAAGACAAGATGCACGTCCACGACATCCACGCCAGCATCCTCCACCTCCTCGGCCTGGACAACATGAGGCTGACCTACAACAACCGGGGAAGACTCGAGCGGCCAACGATCAATGAGGGCGTGTTTAACAAGAAGCTGATTGGGGCGTAGAAATAGCGAAAAGGGCCGCACCGTGGATTGGAATTCCTCATTTCATGATCCGGCACTGGTCTGATATCGGCAGCCACCCCGCCCCGGTCGCCTTTTTCCCCTTCGACTCTCTTGTTCCGTTGGCTACGCAAAACATAAGAACGCCATAGCGCCAGAGCCTTTAGCAACAAAAACTTACACCATTAACGACGTATGACAATATTGACGTACGACTAAATTCGGCGTACAATATGGTTGACTGTTGACACAGGAGCCCAGCATGAAAGCAAACCCAGGTGGTGAGATAGCGCCGACAAATATCATTGGACGGGATGGTCTAGTTGCCCAATTGCGGGAAATATTGGAGCAACAGAGCGTGGTCCTTGTCGCGGAACGCCGCATCGGCAAGACTTCGGTGATAAAGAAGATGCGCGCCGAAGCACCGCCAGAACTACCCTCAATCTATCGTGACCTCGAAGGCATAAGGACCCCAGTGGAGTTTGCGGACCAGCTATATCGCGATGCGCTGCCCTTCTTCAGTCCTTCTAAAAAGGTCACAAGTCGTGTGGCATCGATGTTCAAGCACTTCGCAGGTGTAGAAATTGAAGGTGTCGGAAAATTTCCGGAAATCTTGGCTCCTCACTGGAAGAGCCTTGTGGAAAGCACGGTTGAAGACTTAATGACACATCAGGTCCAACCATTCGTCATATTTTGGGATGAACTCCCCCTCATGCTCTACAACATTGCGGATTCGAGTGGAGACGAGACCGCGATGGAGGTCTTGGATACGTTGCGCGGGCTCCGCCAGACCTATGGCATTCGCCTGCCGATGGTATTTACGGGCTCGGTCGGCCTTCACCACGTGGTCGCCTCTCTGAGAGAATCGGGGCATCTCAATCCAGCTACAAATGATATGCGCGTAGTGGAAGTTCCGCCTCTGGCAACCGCAGATGCCGAGTTCCTGGCATCGGAACTTCTCAACGGGGAAGGCTTGGTCTCTAATGATCGCGCCGCTACCGCGCAACACATTGCACACTTGGGTGACCAAATTCCCTACTACATCCATTGTCTGGTTAGAGGCCTGAAGGATCGTGGAATTGCGGCAAGTCCAGAGTTGGCCGATTCCGTCCTTTCCAAATCTCTGGTGGCCGATCAAGACCCATGGCATTTCCAGCACTACTTGGACAGACTAAAAATCTACTACGGACCGGACAGGCAGCCGGTCGCTTTGGCGTTGCTTGATGAACTGGCCGCTGATTCCAGTTCAATGACGCTTTCTGACTTGCATACACGAATGAAGCTCCGAACATTTCGTCCGGAATCGGCCACTGCCCGAAAAATTCTCGACGGAGATCGCGATTCCCTCATAGACTTGGTGCGATTGCTACGAAGCGACCACTATCTCACGCAATTCGAGGACGGCGACGTCACGTTTCGATTCCCGCTCATCAATCGCTGGTGGCAAATGAGCAGAGGTCTGTGATGCTGAACGAAATTACCCTTTCCCGATTCACGCCAAGCCTGCTCACGCAGGAAGCCCTCGAAGCCATCTTTGTGCAACGTGAGGCCCTGGCGGAACGATTGGTGGACAACATCCGTGTCAGCGCGACGACGCCCAACAAACACTACGCGCTGCTTGTGGGTCAACGCGGAATAGGAAAAACCCATCTCGTCTCACTGATCTACCACCGCGTACAGGCGGACGCGGAACTCCAGACGAAACTGCGTATCGCCTGGCTTCGGGAAGAAGAATGGGGTGTTGCGTCCTACCTCGACCTCCTGAGAAGCATTCTTCGGGCCTTAGAGGAGGCAAACAACGACGAGAGAACGCCGCGCGCCAGCGATGCACTACACAAGCTCAGCATCGGTAACGCCGAACGGGAGGCGGAACGTCTCCTGATGGTGTATGCGAATGGTGCCACCATCCTCATCATTGCTGAAAACCTGGATGACATCTTTGATGCGCTGGAAGAAGAAGGCCAACAAAAGCTCCGCGCTTTGATACAAAATAATCCGGTATTCACGATTCTGGCGACCACCAGAGGACTGTTCGGAAGTGTAACGCTACGCGAATCTCCGTTTTATGGCTTTTTTGACATCCATCACCTCAAAGCACTGAGCGTCGACGACGCTATTGCGCTACTCGCAAAAATTGCACGGCAGAAAAACGACAACGCCCTCGCCACACTGCTCAACACGGCGATGGGGCGGGCACGCATTCGCGCAGTACATTATCTGGTCGGTGGGAACCCGCGCCTCTATATCATCTTCTCGCAATTCCTGACGCATGACTCGCTTGAGGGCCTGGTTGCGCCGGTCATGCAGACGCTGGATGACCTCACATCGTACTATCAAGAACGCATGGCGCGACTAAGTCCCCAGCAGCGAAAAATAATTCAGTTCTTGTGTGACCGCCGTGGAGCGATTCCCGTCAAAGTGATCGCGGAACAGAATTTCATCTCCCATCAGACCACTTCCAGTCAGCTCAAAAAGCTCACCGATGTTGGCTATGTTCATTCTGAACAACGAGGCCGCGAGTCGTATTACGAGCTAATCGAACCGCTCATGCGAATCTCCCTGAGTGTCAAGAAGTATCATGGAGAGTCTGTGGGCCTGCTGGTCGATTTCCTGCGGCTTTGGTATTCCCAAGCGGAACTGAACCATCGCCTCGCGAGCCTCGGACCCGATGCCATCGTAGAGCGCAGATGTATCCATATGGCGTTAGAAGCC
This sequence comes from Candidatus Hydrogenedentales bacterium, assembly GCA_041859365.1. Lineage (GTDB taxonomy): Bacteria > Hydrogenedentota > Hydrogenedentia > Hydrogenedentales > JAEUWI01 > JAEUWI01. Next base: position 14,056 of record JBHEKR010000191.1, on the reverse strand, counting down.
AAGGAGCGTGAACTGGCTGAGTCGCTAAAGGAATGTCAGATTCGTGCGGCTCAACGAGACTACATGGGGGCACTTCAGAAACTGGAATCGCTGTCGGATTTCGCCGAAGACCCGCGGATCGGAGAGTTGCGCGCAGAGTGTCTGCGGGCATTGCGACAAGATTCCCCCGAGATAGCGCCCGATGATAGCGCCTATCAAGTAGAATCCACTGAATCGAAAGAATGGCTAGACAAGGGGTGCTCCCTGTCGAATTCGCAACAACCTGAAGAAGCGCTGCTGGCATTTGACCGAGCAATTCAATTGGACCCCGAAAACGCAGCGGTGTGGATCCATCGTGGGACCAGCCTCGCGAAGCTTTGCCGATACAGCGACGCCATAGAATCATATGGCAAAGGCATTCAACTAGGCGAAGCGAATACCTTCACCTTGAATGACCTCGGAATCGCACTACTTCATGAAAATCACTTGGACAAGGCCCTATCGGCGTTTGATCGATCCATCAAACTAGATTCTCGACACGCGTTCACATGGAATTGCCGTGGTAGAGCACTCAGTCTCTTGGAACGGCATGAAGATGCGCTGAGGTCACATGACAAGGCACTAGACATTGACCCAAACGATGATTATTCCTGGATTTGCCGAGGACAAGAGCTTGCGGATCTCGGAAGGCACACGGAGGCGCTAACGTCCTACGACAAGGCACTCGAACTTCAACCAAACCAGAGCTACCTCTGGTATTGGAGGGCAGAAACTCTTGCAGAGCTTGACCGGTATCAGGAGGCACTTGCGGACTACGAGAAAGCTCTCGAGTGGGACGCCGATAGCTCTCTGAGTTGGATCGGCTATGGGAGCACGCTTTCTGCGCTCGGGAATGATGATGACGCACTGGCCGCGTATGATCGGGCACTAATCATAGAGCCGACAGCCGCGTATGTCTGGCGGGCACGTGGAAGGGCGCTTACCAACCTTGGCAGAACCGACGAAGCTTTCAATAGCTACACTCGGGCGATTGAAATCGAACCAGACAATCCGTATTCGTGGAATTGTCGTGGCAAACTGTACGTGGACCTTGGGATGTACGACACTGCACTCGAGTCGTTCTTGACGGCTGTGGAGAAGGACCCGAACGATTCTTACTCCCGAATCTGCCTAGGTGACGCGTTATTTGATCTTGGCAGGTTGGACGATGCGCTTGTTGAGTACACCAATGGCGTTGCGATTGAGCCGAGCTATTATGGTTGGCTCTGCCACTGCAGGGCGCTGTTGGAGCTCGAAAGGTATGAAGAGGCACTGCAGTCGATCAGCCAGTCATTGAAGGTTGAGCCCGAAGATGCCTATGCCAGCTACGTTCGCGGAAACATTCTTATGAGGCTTTCACGCCCGGAAGAGGCCGCGTGTTCCTACCAAAACGCCGTTCGGCGAGAGCCGGATAGCGCAGCCTACTGGTGCAACTATGGTGTATGCCTCAATTTCATCGGCCGCCAGGAAGAAGCTCTGAAGGCGTTCCGTCAAGGACTAGAACTCGATCCGGCGGATGCGGATCTATGGATGAACCAGTCCATTGCATTGGTGGCCCTCGGGCAGTACAGAGAGGCTCTTGATTCAATAGAGAAGGCAAGCGCACTCGGACCTGAAAAGTTAGATATCAATCGGCGTGCAGCGCTCGCTGTGGCGACAATGTTTTTGGGCGAGTGGGACAGAGGGAAGGCGCTGCTCAATGTCGCACTGACAGACTACAATAAGGATTCCACCCCTATACAATCTGAGAACTCAATTGTGCAAAGTATGTTTCTTTGCACGCAGAGTCCCGCAATCTGGCGACAGCATATTCGTGTATGGATCGAGGTCTTCTCAGAGGCCAGCGCGCTAAATGTGTTGGGACAGTGGCTAGGTTGGAGTATCCGCACCCTGAATTCCCCACAAATCGGCATCAAGACCGCCAAAGAATGGCTTTCGGTATGGAATGAACTGGGCGGCAATTGTGATCAACTTGCACTTCCCATACGGCTGTTGCAAACCGCTGTGGAGTATCAGGAAGAAGAGGATGACAGAGTCCTATTCCAATTGCCTCTGGAAGAGCGAAGAATCCTTGAATCAATCCTTGGAATACAGAATTCATGAAATCGCTAGCTGTCGCCCTACTCCTCGTTGCGAGCACTCCATTGCTCGCACAGCCCGCGCAGGCCGCCGAATTCACCCCCACTGCCAACCCCGTTTTCCAAGTCGACTATCCCTCCCCGACGGCGGACAAGCCGCAATCCAAGCTGTGGTATATGGACGGGTGCTGGTGGGCGCTGCTTCCGCGGACTTCCGGGCCGTCGCTGTGGCAGCGCACGGATGATGGATGGAAAGAGCAGGTGGAGATCGCGGGCACGCTGCGCGGACAGCCGGGACGCGCGGATGTTTGGCCGGGCGCGCGGAGTGTTACCGCTGCGGCGGTGGCGGAACTCGACAAGTCGAACCCCTCGATCGGCGTATTTCGCTTGTTGCGCGGAGAATCCATTGCCGATACGCCGTGGAAACCGAGCACGCTCGGGACACTCTTGCCGCCGGTCCCCGAAGATCGAATCGAGACTGCAACGATCGCGCAGGACGGGGTGGGGACTTTCTGGGTCGCCGCCGTGGCCGGGGTGAAGGTATGCGTTTGGCAATCCACGGGCGGCATGCATTGGTCGGCCCCGACGGTGCTGGCGGAAGGATTAGCACTGGATGATATTTGTGTCGTCACACCGCTTCCCGATGGTGACGTCGGCGTTATCTGGTCGGACCAAGTCCGCGAAGGCTTCTTTATGCGAGTGCACGCCGCCGGGGCACCCGCCGAAGTGTGGCGCGAGGAAGAAGTAATACAGTTAGGTGACAAGGCGGCCGACGATCATCTCAACACGTGTCTCACAGCCGACGGCACCCTGTGGCTGGCGAGCAAGAACGAAATCGACGCGGCGGGAAAACCGCAGTTTGCGTTGCACGCACGAAACCGCGATGGGGCATGGCGCAACTGGCCCTATGGTGTCCGAACAGAGAGCACGCGCCCGAGCCGCCCGATTGTCGTGGCCAACACGGACGGGTCCGTGGTCCTCACGGGTTATGGCGACAACGACCGCGCGCTTCCTGCTCCCTACGGCGCAAAAATCGTCTTCGCGCGGGTGAATCCTGACCTCCCGGAGATGGTGGAAGCACCGCGCACCGTCATCGCGCCCGACCCTGTGTACAATAGCGTCATTCAAAACGTGACCGGGCCGCGAAATCCTTTCCCTGCGGATGCGCCCTGGATCGTGCTCGCGTCCGACCAGGAAGGGCGCGTGTACGAGGCGGACTTGAGCGCGGCGTTTTCGAGTGCCTCCGGCGGCAAAGAGCGTTGAGGGTCATATTGGTTCAATGGGCCGTTTCGCGCTCCGGGCTGTCTGACCTTCAGCCCCCAGGCGAGAAGCCCAGCCCCTCCAGCGCGTTGCCGTTCTTGTCCGTGATGCGGGCGAAGATGCCCCACATGCCGGCGCGGTTGCAGTTTTTCACTTCGATTCGGTTCTTGCCTTTTTGCAGGGTGATGGGGATGATTTCTTTGTCGAAATCGAGGCCGTTGACGCCGGTGTAGCGGGCGACTTCCTTGCCGTTGACGCGAACCCAGGCGTCGTCGTCGCTGCAGAAACGAAGCTGGACTTCCTGGTCGACGGGGCTGGTGACGTCGCACCAGGCGTAGGCGATGACATCCTTTTCAACGCCGTAGATGTTGGAGTAACCGAGGGTGCCTGCGGTGGTGGGGTGGACGCGCCATTTCGCTTTGCCAATGCGCACGTCGAAGACCGCGTCGGGGTCGATGCCCTGCTCAGGGGGAACCGGGGTGTCGAGGAGGGTGCCGGTAGCCTCGAAGGGTGCGGCAACGTGCCACGCGGGGACAAAGCCGGGCAGGGGATTGGGCTTTTCCCAGTGGCCCTGCGGCTGGAGGCGGAGGGCGGCCATCTTCTCGGTTTCCGGGCGCACCGTGAGTCCGCCGGTCTCGCGAATCTCTTTCATGGCCTGGGCGACGGGCGGTTCGAGGGAGGCGATGTCGGCCCAGCCGGGGACGACTTCGTTGTGGCAGATGAAAGAAACGAGGCCGCTGGCGCCTTCGCGGACAAAGTCTTCGAGCTGTTCGCGAAGCTGCTCGGGTGTCGGCAAGCCCTGGCCGGTTTTTGCGGGGCGTCCGTCGAAGGAGTGGTAGATCCCGACGAAGGGCACACCGGGCACGCGGCTGCGGGCGGCGGAGAGCATGTGCTGCACTTCCTGGGCGGTGCGCTCGCGGTTGTAGCGATTGGTGCTGACGGGGTACCAGTAGATAAAGAGGATGTCGCAGACGCCGGGGGCGAAATTGGTGATGGCGCCGGCATCGCCGAAACCCGCGCAGACGGGCCGCACCGGATCAACCTCCTTAAGCACTTTGTACATGGCCTGGAGCGCGGAGCGGGCGTCGCCGGGGCTGTCGTCGAGAACGTAGTAGCCGAAGAGATTGGGCGAGTCCTTGATGGCCTGGACTTCCGCACGACATTCTTCGGGCCAGAAGAGGATGGTGCCTTCGCGGTGCTCGGCGGGCGTGGTGCCATTGAGGCCGCGCTCACAATTGACGAGGCCGGACTCGTTCATGGCCTCGTAACGGATGAGTTCGCCGTCAAGCTCGATGATCCGCGATTCCCATTTCGGCAGGCCACCACCAAAGTGAAGGGGAATGTCCTTCTGATCGGCGGCGACGGGCTCGCGCAGGCGCACGCCGTGGTAGATGTGGGAGGTGAGGTGGGGCAGCACCTTGATACCCTTCTCCATGCAGTACTTTCCGGCGGGCGTGGTGATGTCGAGCTCCGTCTTGCCCGCGAGGATGACATTCATGCCGACGGCGTGGACCTTCTCCAAATCTTCGGCCCGCTCCGCGCCGTAGGTGCCGAGGATGGGCTGACCATCGATATTCCACGGGGTCGGCTGGAGTTTCATGAGCTGGCCTTCGGCCCGTGCCGATGACGCGCAGAGCGATACAAAGGCGATGCCCAGGGCGGCGCGGAACAGGAGCGGGACGAACATGATCGGGAGTCTCTTTTCTGGCTGGTTGGATGCAACGTTTGTTTTGGTGAGTATAACCGCCGAAAGTGATTTCTGAAATGGCGTGAATTGACCGACTTGTCGTGTATTGACCTTTGGCTGTTCGGGACGAACCTTTCGGTGTCGTTGAAGCAAACACCTTCCGACTCAGCGCGTCAACGTCACCCGCTTGTATGCCCGGATCTCCACCGGACCCAGCAGACCCGAGCGCGGCAGGGGGGTATAGCCCAGCAGGGCGTGGGCGGGCGAGTGGTCGTCCTGCACGCCGCGCCCCAGGCGCTCGCGGAACTCCTCGGGCACCGGGGGGAATTCCTTCAAACCGGAGACCCGGTTGATGAGGGTGTTGGTTACAGAAACAACGAGTTGGTTGGCGCCTTCCACCGCGAGCGAGGTCATGTCCAGGGTTTGTCCCCGCATCCAGACGGTGCCGACGGCTTTCCCGTTTACGCGAACCTCTGCCACGTTGCCCACATCGCCGAGGTCAAGTTCCAGACGAATATCGTCGCGGTCGTAGTCTTCGGGCAGAGAAAAAGTCGTCACGTAGCGGCCCGTGCCGCTGAAATGCCGTGCTTCCGGAATTTCGGTCCACGATTCGAGTTCGTCCAAATCCGTCCGCCACGGTGTGAATGAATCGCTTGAAAGGACCAGCTCCCACGGACCGGAGATCGCCAGCGGCGCGGGGACGCCCGTCACCGTGGCCTGAAGCATTTCCCCATTGGCAAGGCGCGCGCGGTGCTCTCCCACGCGGCTGGTCCAACCCGCGACCGACTCGGCATCGATATCACTCACCGAATCGAGGGTGGCGCTGGTGACGTGTGGCAGGGACGCGCCCGCCTCGAAGACCAAGAAGGTGGAGGCAAAGGGCGCGAGGCGCAGGGGAAGCCAGGTGGCGCCATCGCGCTCTTCCCACACGTGGAGCGGCGTAACAGTGCCCGAGATCGGATCCCAGCAGGATGGCGCGGCACCTGTGACGCGGAAGCCCACGGGCATATCGATGGGACGGTCTTGAATGTTGGTGACGAAGTAGAGGTCGCGACCGTCCATTCGCCGATGAGTAAAGGTCAGGCCGTTGTTCTCTCGCATATCCTCGCGGACGAAGTCGATGGCCATGTCGGGGGCCACGTGTTGGTTCAGAGCGCGCAAAAACGGATCGAGCGTGCTGCTGCGTTTGTCGAGGATGTTGCTCCGATCCATGACTTTTTCCATGAAGTAGGTCGAGCCTTCGCCGTAGGCGTGCGGCATGTTGTTCTTCTTGTCGGTGGTCTCCGGAAACAACTCGGATACCATCAACTTCAATTTCATCGTTTCACTCGACACGGCAGGCGGGGCCACGCGCTGGCCAACGAGTTCTTCGAAGGGCGAAGCGGTCTTCGGCCAATTCAAATCGCAAGATTCGCTGGGGCGTTGTTCCAGTGCAATCACCGTGCCTCCCTGCTTTGCATAGTCCGCCACGCGCTGGAGGCTCTCCACGGGCATCGCTTCGATATTGGGGAGGATAAGCACGCGGTAGTCGTTGTCCTGGATGCGCAGGGCGGGTCCATCAAACTTGGCCATGCGCTGCAGCACTTCGTCGTTCACCAGATCGAATTGATAGCCGTTGCTGAGGAGAAGTCGGCCCAGTTCGCCCCAGTCGAAGCTGCGGGTCCAGCTTCGGGCATTGAGGGCGTCTTTCATCCACTGGCTCGCCGTGGGCGCGTAGATCGCGATATCGGCCACGGGTCGCCCCTGTCGCAGGAGGTAGCAGCTCCGCGCGATGTAGTCGCTGAGGTTATGATAGTAGGGCCACCACACGTTGTCGGGGCTGACGTGAATTGCCGCGTAGAAGCCGCGCGTAGGCGCGATGTCGCGCTCGGGGGATGCGATAAAGCCATGGTTATTAAAGCGGTTCGCGCCTGCGCGGAGAAAGGTGTCGCTGGCAATCTTAAGCTCCTCCAGCGTGGCGCGGTAAGGCTCCCAGTGGAGATAGGTGTAGGCCTCGACGGAGATGAGGTTGCGTCCGTAGATATGGGCGCCCGAGGCCACGTATTCGCGTGGGCCGATGCGCGTGTCGAACCACGGGACGGCGTCCTTCTCCCCCGCCGTTATCTCCATTTCGGGAATATCCGACTGCCCCGCGCCCTCCAGGTTGTCGGTGACAAAACCGTAGGGCTGGATGCGACTCTTTACGCCGTGGGCGCGGCACCATTCATTGAAGGTGTTGTAGAAGGCCACCATCCCCTGGTGGTGGAGCATCTCGTTCACCGCATAGCGCGCGCCGCCGGTGGCCGGGCCCACGTCCCACCAGAGTGCGGGCAGCAGGGGGATCAAGTCCACGCCCTTGCGCGCCCCGAACTGGTCGGGTAGCGAATCGGTCCAGTAGATGGCGTTGCGATGAACGGGCACTTCAAAGCTGTCGCCGAAGAGGGACTCCACGGTCGTGCCCAGTTCGCTGCCCAGGGCATCAACGAAGCGCTGACCGAGGGTGTCGACGTAGAATTTCATGGCCTCCACGTCGAGATGGTTCACGGCGTTGCTGCCCTCGGGAATGGTGGACCAGAAGGCCATGATGCGCCAGTCGCCCTCGGGGACATCCCACGCGATCCGGCGGTCCTTTACGAGGCTGGTCAGATTCTGAAAGGTGTCGGGCAGCAGCGCACCATCCGCCACGCGCCCCGCGATGACCACCACGAGCTTATCTTCCGGGAGGATGTCGGGATAGGAACGGGGAAGATCTCGTGGGTTGATCGCCGCCTTCAACGATAGCGGGCCGTCGAAGCGGGTCGAGCCCGGAACGGTCAGCATGCTGGCCAGGAGACATCGTGTCCGCATGGATTCCGGCACCCACTCGCCACCCCAGATCCAGCCGGGCCCGCCAAAGTTCAGCGAGAGGGTCATGCCGAGGGACTTGGCCTCGGCCACGGCATGTTTAACGAGCTCGAAGTACTGCGGGGAAAGATAGGGCACATTGCCCTTTTCGTAGACCTCGTCCATGGTGATCTGTTCGGCGCCGCCGAGGCCCTGGGCCTTCATTTCGCGGAGCTGGCGGGAGATGTCGTCTTTGGTGAGGGCGTTGCCGTGCCACCACCATCGCGTCTGGGGGCGGCAGTCCATGGGGGGATTGGCGAAGGCGTCGCGGAGGGTGATCGATCCCGGCTCTTCCGCTGCGGCGCGGAAACCCGCAGCCGAAAGCGCTCCCAACAGAACCGAAAGGCAGAAAACTGAACCACGCCCGATGCGCGCTTTCATGGCAACTCTCCCGTACATTTTCAGGCTAAAGCCCCGTGTTCCGTGGGCGCCTCATCGCTGTTTTCCTGGCGCCCGCCCCGGTGTTAGCATACTCGGCACTGAGCGATGTTGCAAAGGAAACGCGTGCGTCAATTCGCGCACGAGAGGAGTTCGACATGGATCTGGGCATTGAGGGACGAACTGCCGTGGTCCTGGCTTCTTCGGCGGGGCTGGGCCGGGCTATCGCGTTTGAATTGGCAGCGGAGGGCGTGCACGTCGCCCTCTCCGGGCGCGACCCGGCGAAGTTGGCGGCCACGGTGGAAGAACTTCGCGGGCGTTTTGGTGATCGCGCTTTCGGCGAGGTGCTGGATGTGGCGGATGGGCCGGCGCTGAAGGCGCATCTGCATGCCGCGCGGGAGCGCTTCGGATCCGTGGATATCCTCGTGACCAATGCGGGCGGCCCGCCTGCGGGGCGCGCGGCGGACGTGACGATGGAATTGCTGGACGAGGCCTATGAACTTACGCTGAAGTCGGCGGTGCGCGCCATCACCACGGTGCTGCCCTGGATGCGGGAGCGAAAATGGGGCCGGATCGTCGCCGTCACATCACAGTCGGTGCGCGAGCCGATTCCGAACCTGGTGTTGTCGAACATCATGCGTCCCGGCCTAACTGGCTATCTGAAGACGCTCTCGGCGGAAGTGGCCGGCGAAGGTATTCTGGTGAACAGCGTGTGCACCGGCGCCTTTGAGACGGATCGCCTGCTGCACCTGTGCAAGGCGCGCGCTGAAGCATCGGGAAAGACCCCGGAGGCCGAGATGCGCGCGATCGGCACGTCGATCCCGATTGGTCGCGTGGGGCGTCCGGAGGAGTATGGGGCGCTGGTGGCCTTTCTCGCATCGGAACGGGCTTCGTTTCTCTCGGGCGCCGCGATTCCCCTGGACGGCGGTGCGGGGCACGGTTTGTATTAGGACCAGGGGGACGGACCCGCGCGGTCAGACGCTGATCCGTCTCGGTGAACAGCAACTATCCTCAGTCGTTCGACCGTGGAACGACAACCACGTGCGCGGGCCTGTCCCCGTGGAATAGGGGAGAGAATCCGGGTCACGTTTGGCTCGTCCAATTGGGGACATGCCCCAGCGCGTGGTCTTTCAACGTGATGCGGGTGTTTGATGACTGGGCTGTTTCGACCTCGGCGTGCCAGAGCCACGTGCGCGGTGGTACGTCCCTCTCAGGCCACCGCCAGCCCGCTGCGCTTGATAACTTCGCCAATGCCCCGCGCCAATGCGCTGCGGTGGTCACCCTCGGGCGCGATGAAATCGGCGGCGTCATGGGCGGCGGCCCGACCGTGGGGCATCGCGACGCCCAGGCCGGCCCAGGCGAGCATGGAGGCGTCGTTGTTGCCATCGCCAAAGGCGAGAACGGTCTCGCGGGGAATGCCGTAGTAGTTGGTCACTGCGGCCACACCGTCGTCCTTGTTGGCGTGAGGCGCGGTAAATTCCAGCGTGTGGTTGGTGGTCATGAGCGCGTTGAAACGGTCTGCGGCGCGCGCTTCCATTTCCACCTGGGCGGCATGTACTTCGAGCGTTTCCTGGAGCCAGACGACTTTTTCCAGGGACTGATCGAGGTAGTCCAGCGGATCGGCCATGGTGACGGGATCGTCGTGGGTTTCTTCGTAGTAGTGCGCGATCCAGCGATCGGCGCCCTGGGCGATGATTTCGTCTTTCAGCCAGAGCAGGATGGTAAAGCCCCGTTCGCGGCCTTCGACGATGAGGGCCTTCGCGTCCGCGGGGTCAAGGGTGGCGGTATGGATGACCTCGCCGGTGCTGGCATGCTCCGCGCGGGCGCCCTGGGTGGATACCACGAAATCGTCCAGGCCGAGGAGGCGCGCATTGGAGAGGGCGTTGGCATGGCGGCGGCCCGTGGCCAGGATAATGCGGCATCCGAGCGATTGAAGGGTATGGACTGCGGCTTTGTTTTCGGGACTTATCTGTTTGTCGCGCCCTACGAGGGTGTCGTCGATGTCGATGGCGGCAAGGCGGTACGGGAAAGTATCTGGGGTCACGTTGGGGGTTCCTTTTGGATATTGTAGCTGATTGGCCCGAGACTATGCGCACTGGGGGAACGATGAAGATAATCGCGGGACGATCCCGTCGAGGGGACCGTCCTGCACGCAAGCGGACGCGGTGGACACATACGACCGTTCCCATACAGCACTTTCCTGACCGAGCGATGCGCCACACAACGTGCGGGACCGTCCCCCGCTTTAAAAACGCGGGACGGTCCCGAACGCGACGTGTGCTTTAATCAACCGGGACGTCACTGTCGAATTGAAGTGGCGCTCCCCCTCACTGGCGCCCTTTCGTTTAGGACGGTCCCGTCGTGGCTAGCCTTCAAGCGTCCAGCCGTCGCGGTAGGTGCGCTTGAGCAGGCTATTGGCCGCTTCGTTGTTGGTGATGCGGCCCGTTGCGCCGTCGTATTCGACCTTTTCGCCGTGGCGGTAGGCCACGAGGCCGAGAAGCAACTGCTCGATCATGTTGGCGCTGTACTCGAAGTCGCAGGCGGTCTTGAGGTCGCCCCGGCAGGCGTTGAGCCATTGCTTCTGGAAGTGACCCAATGGTGGCAACAGTTCCGACTCCTGGCGTGGCTTGTAGTAGGTCAGGCCGTCCTTCGCGCCGGAGGGGTAGAGTATGCGGTTCTCAAATCCGGCGATGATATAACCGCTTTCCCCGCGGAACATGACGCCGTGGTTGATCTTGTTGAGATCGACGAACTCGATGGGCGATTTGGGCATATCGCCGCCCTGATGCCACTTGACTTGAATGGCCGGGCGCCAGTCATTGGCGGGGTGCTCGAAAGTGGAGGTCATGCGGACGGGGGTCACCTCGGGATTGAAAGCTTCACCCACGCCCAGCGCGGAGGTGGGCAGGGTTGCGTCAATGGCGTTCCACGCGAGGTCCATGATGTGGCTGCCCATATCGCCCACCTGGCCCGCGCCGAAGTCCCAGTACATGTTCCACTGGAGGCAGTTTGCACCGCGGCCACCGGAGAAGTACTCGGGATTGTAGGGGTGGAAGGGCGCCGGTCCAAGCCACAGATCGTAGTGGAGGTTTTTCGGTGGATCGCCGGCGGCGGGCAGGTAGCCCGGCTTGGGAATCTGCCGATTGCCCCACACGTCCACCTCTTTCAACTCCCCGATGGCGCCGTCTTGAATCATTTCCCGCACGCGATTGAAGTTCTCATAAGCGTGGCGTTGCATGCCCACCTGCGTGGCGAGTTTGTTCTTCTTCGGCAGGTAGGACGCGCGAACGAGGCGGGCCTCCTCCACGCTGATGGCGAGGGGCTTTTCGCAGTAAATGTGGAGGTCCCGCTTCAGCGCCCAGTTCGCGATGAAGGCGTGGGTCTGGTCGGTCGTGCAGCACACGATGGCGTCGAGCTCGGGATGATCCAGGCACTCGCGCCAATCGATGTAACGCTTCGCGTTGGGGAAGGTCTGGGCGGCGAAATCGAGGTGCTCCTCGTCCACGTCGCAAATGGCGACCAGGTTCTCTTCGACGAGCGCCTCATAGTGGGCGGACCCACGGCCGTCCGCGCCGATAAGTGCGATGTTCAGCTTGTTGCTCGGTGCGGCGGCTCCAGTACGCGTACCGCTGGGCAGGATCAGGAGGCCCGCGCCGAGGGCGGCGGACTTCAGAAAGGTACGACGGGGCTGACCGAGGCCAGACGCCGTTTTCGAGGGAATCGTGTTGTTATGACTGCTCATGGGATTGCTCTCTCCATTTGCACGACCGCCACAGGGGCGGGTGCGCTACGCTTTCGGCGCGCTCAATGTGCGCCGCTGTCGATCCAACTCTTAATGGTGGCGACCTCTTCGGCCGAAAGGGGCTCGCCCTTCGGGGGCATGCGCTTCTCGGCCGTTCCCGCGACCATCTGATAGAGCAGGCTGCCCTCGCCGTTGCCCGGAACCACCACCGCGGCGCCATTTTTTCCGCCCGCCAGGGCCGACTCCAGGGAAGCCAATGAATATTGTCCCTTCGACTCTTCCACGTGACACTTGGCACAGCGCTGGGCCACGATGGGCTGCACTGCGGCCGCGAAGGTGGCCGGTGGCGCGGCTTCGGTTCCGTTGTTGGAGGCGGGCTGAGAGCAACCAGCCAGTGCAACGGCAACCATGGGCATCCAGAAGAGTTTCGAAGAGATCATTCAATCGGCTCCTTCAATTGGCAGGAAAATATGGATTGCTGCGACGGAACACCCGTACGATCAGCGTTCAAACGCTAAGCCCGTGGCGGACCTTATTTCTTCTCGTCCAGGTTTGCTTTCATCTCGTCATCCGTCGGGGTCTTCGAAGGCACGCCGCCCTCGGGCACGTCCAGCTTGGCGGTCCACACGATGGCATTCAGCACGAGGGTGCGGAAGTGATCGTTCTGCCAGTTGCGGTGGAAGTGGCCGCCGGTGAAGCCGAAGCTGCGCCCGCCGTTGGGCCGGTCAAAGGCCCAGGCCATGTGCTGCTCTTCGCCATTTTCGATGGCCTTGCGCACGTCCGGGTTGCCGCTGTGGGGACCGTCGGGGCGCTCCATGGTGGACGCGGGCGGAAGCGTGGTGAGGATGGGCGTGACGCCTTTCATGCCTTCAGGAAAGCGCATGTGGAAATACCACTCGTCGTTGATGGGAAAGGGCGGCACGCCCGAGGTGATGGGGTGCGAGGGCATGGATTTGTAGTCGGCGTCCCAGTGGGGATTCACGGACCAGTGGGGCTCGAAATAGCCACCAAGCCATTCGAGGAACTTGTCGCCCCGCTCGCCCTTGGTGTTTTCCACGGCATAGTGGAGGCAGACGAGGCCCACGCCCTTGTCCATCAGCGGCTGAAACTCCGCGAAGTGATCATTGAGCAGGTGGCCCTCACCTCCGTCGCAATAAACCACGACGGTGGCGGCGCCCTCCAGAATGCTCGCATCCTGAGGCCAGCCGTAGAAGGTGACCTGGGCATCGACATTGAGCGGGCTCTCGTTCAGGGCTTTGGCCAGCAGCATGGAGCCAGCCCGGTGCTCATGGTCGCCCGGCGCATGGCTGGGTTTCCCGGCGATAAAGACGATCTTGGTCTTCTCGGCGGCGGACGCGGCAGGCGTCAGCGCGGCGGACAGATAGAGGGCCGCGACGGCGGCAATCAGGTAACGCATTGCAAGCTCCTTGCTCGACCCGTGACGGGCACGGGAAACTCTCCAGGGACAATCGTGATCACTCTATGCCGTGCGAACGTGCGCAATCAAGAAGAATTCCGGGGGGGAGAGCAGGGAAACGCGAATGGACGCGCATTAACGCGAATTAGAGGAGAGGAAATGAGCTGAAACCACAAAGAGCACAAAGAGTTGTTCCTTTCTCTGTGCTCTTTTCGTTCTTTGTGGTTCCCTTTCCGCACTGAGTCGGGGCTGCTTTCTTTTCGGGGCAAGGTCCGCTAAGATGGCTTGTCTACGTAGCCTTGCATCCATGGAGTCCTCCCCTGCTATGAAAAAAATTCTGCTGTTCGCTTTCAGCGCCCTGTTGGCCGTCTTTGTCACGTCCGCGTCCGCCGCGCCCATCGATCTGGGCAATGGCTTCCTGGATCATGGCGTGGCCACGCCGGTGAGCAACCACCGGGGCACCGTGACCACGGTGGACGGCGAGGGGAAAAATGTGGTGCTGGTGTGGCTCTTTGACCACACGGGAGGCTATGCCCTGCTCATGATCGACGCGGCAACCGGCCAGGCCGAACAGTACCCCATGCCCTTCCCCCCCGGTGGCGACTGCCCCTATG
>JBHEKR010000430.1:0-7827 GCA_041859365.1 Candidatus Hydrogenedentales bacterium | reverse complement strand
TGAAGAATTCCGCACCATGCCTCTGTTTCGGCGCACCTCGCGCCGCCTTTCGTGGCTGAGCATCAACATCGTGTTGAACCTCGGTGCGGCCGGCGTCATTGCCCTCTTTCAGGATACCCTCTCGGCGGTGATAGCGCTGGCCGTTTTCCTGCCGATCATCAGTGACATGAGCGGGTGCAGCGGCAGCCAGGCCGTGGCAGTGAGTGTACGCGAACTCTCCCTCGGCCTCGTGCGCCACACCGAATTGATGCGCGTGTGGCTGAAGGAAGTCTCGGTGGGCATCGTGAACGGTGTGATTCTCGGCGCGCTCGTGGGCCTGATCGCCCTGATCTGGAAAGGCCAGCCCTACCTCGGCCTCGTGGCGGGCGCGGCGCTCTGCCTGAACACCATCATCGCCGTAAGCTTCGGCGGACTGCTGCCCCTGGTGCTCAAGCGCTTCGACACGGATCCGGCGATTGCCTCAGGCCCCATCCTGACCACGATCACGGATATGTGTGGCTTTTTCCTGGTTCTGGGCATGGCGACGATGATGCTGGATAAACTTGTTTGAAGGTGCGGTAAACTGAGTCTGGAGTCTGGAGGGGAGAGTCCGGAGGGCACGATGTACAGGGAAGTGTCAAAGTCGGTTAGTCGTGTGGGCCTGGTTGCTCTGGTCGCGTTCTATATCGTCTGGTCGCTTCGCGCCACGGTCTTCTATTCTGTAGACGAGTCGATTGCTTCGGACGTCTGGCGGATGGTCTATTCGACTGCGGTAAAGGTCATGCTGTGGGTGGGGCCCGCCTGGGTCTATGTTCGGTGGATTCGCCAGACGCCCGTCCTCAGGTATCTGGGCATCTCCGTAGTGCCCGCGCGGCGAGAGTGGGGCATCGCCGGGCTGGTTACCTTGCTCTACCTTGGCACGGTGGTCGGTTTGGAAGTGAAGTTTGGGGGAAAATCCATTCACCCATCGGTGCCGGCCGCCTTCGCGCTCGCCTTTCTCGCGGCCTCCGCCTTGATCGAAGAAATCTTCTTTCGCGGACTTGTGCTTCAGGAACTGTCCAGGCACATTCGCGGCGTACCCGCCAATATCATTACGTCCCTGTTATTCGTGGCCGTGCATTGGCCCCACTGGCTCTGGAGCCGGGGGCTGAATGCTAGTGTACTGGCGGATTCGGTCGGTGTGATCCTCGCCAGTTTGCTCTTTGGATGGCTGTACCTTCGCACTCGGTCAGTCTGGCCATGCTTTACGGCGCATGTCGCGAACAATGTCGTGTCGGGATTTCTGGTGGTGCTGAGCTCGTGAGTGTACAAAGCTTGAAGTAGGGTGATCGGAGGTTATACGAATGTTCAGATCATTTGACGCCAGTAGGCCGAAGGGTAAGCCCCAGCAGAATGTCCAAAAGCAGAATTCAGTGACGCGGGAACGTATACGTAAGGAAGCACTGTATCACAGAAGTCAGGTGACATATCCGGTCAGCATCCGAAGATTCTTCGAAGGCTCCGGCATCCATCCAGAAAAAGACATTCTGGTGGACTATGGCGAACCGGTTCCGTATCTGGAGGAAAACTATGTAGGAGTCTGGGTAACAACCGAACGCCGATTCATATCATTTGAAATAAAATTGGGTATGTGCACGTTGGAAATCGTAAGTGTAGTACGGTGGCAGGACGTCACCGAATTGCTTGATATTTCCGCCCATAAGAGGGGGACTTGCAAAACGTACTGGTGGCTGTGTCTTGAAGTGCTCGCGGAACTGAATGCACCACTCCCAGACTTCAGTCTGGACTAGAGTATGGTCCAGCCCACATTTCCGATAATAGACAGGGTGCAAAGAAGAGGCCCTTCTTTGCGTTCTTTTGCGGCCAAGAATCCGGTCAATCCTATGCGGGCTGCCAGGTGGCCCACATGGCGCCGTGATGCTCGGGCACATTCGTGATCATGGTGGCCTCGCCGCCAGTGATCGGCATTACATAGAGCTGGCGCGTTTCAGTGCGCGTGGAACCGAAGGCCAGCCATTTCCCATCGGGTGAGGGCTTGGGGTGATAGTGGGTGACGCCCGGTTTGGATTCAGTCATACGCGTGACCGTGCCGTCGAGACTCACATACATCAACTCCACCGACTCGCCGTACATGCAGGTGTAGTAGAGCCCTTTTCCATCCTGTGACCACGTCGGCACGTCGCTGCTGCCATCGTGATAGTCGTAAACATCGTACACCGTGGTCACGCCCGAATAACCGCCGCGATCCGCAAGCTTGCGGAACTCCGTGCCGTCGGGCCGCACGACGCAGGGATGGCAATTGTAGTGCTCGCCCGAGACGAACATGAGCCAGGCCCCGTCGGGAGACCACTGGGGCGCAAAGTTAAAAGGATTCCCGGTTACGATGTGTTGGGAGTTTGCGCCATCGGCGTCGGCGACATAGACCTGATAGTCTTTGTGGTAGGAAACACGTTTCCCATCCGGAGACGGACCAAAGCCATAAGTGAACGCTTCGTCCCCGTCGGTTAAATCCTTCTTATTCTTGCCATCACGATCCATCGAGTAGGGATGGGACACGCCGTTAATCAAGGCAGTAAAGGTAAGCTTGTCGCTCCCTGGGACGAAGGTAATACCGGCGTTGTAATTGCTGACCCGTTCCACCGCCGTAAGATTAACAACTTCTTTCGACGCAATGTCGTAGGTAAGCGTGTCATAGAGCCAGCCCTCCGTCATGCGGAAGGTCTTGTGCTCCTCCTCCCAGGCCCCGTTCTCCGGGGTCTCCCAGCCGCGCCCGACAATGGCCAACTTTCCATCCGGCGACCAGCCCGCAAACTGGGTCCACGCATAGGGCTCATTCAACAGATCAAGTGCGATTTGCTCCCGGCCAGTGCCGTCCGCCCGCACCATGCACGCCCGGGCGGTGATCATGTTGTCGTAGCGAGTTGGGAGATTGGTGCGGTACTCAGTGTAGCCGATGAGGGGCACTTGCGGCGCTGCCGCGCCTGAGATCGCAGCAGTCATCGTGGCCATGGCGGTCGCGGCGAGGAAGGCGCGTCGGGTGATCGGAGTGGAGGGCATGGCTTGGAGCTTTCCTTGGCGGTTGACGTGTCTTTATGGGTTACAGCGCGGACTTTGGCCGCCGTTCGGAACTTTGAAGACGTGCCACGCGATCCGGCAACGCCGGTTCGTGTGCCCGCCGCGAGGTCTTCTTGGTACTACAGTATTAACTGGACCGGCCCTCTTGCACCACCTTCACAACGCCGAGGTCGAATAAACTCGATTCGCGTTCGTGAGGAGCAAACCGCCCGGTTGTGGCACGCTCCAGGACTCGAGTGTTCGAGGCCCAAGGCACACGAACCGCCCTTTCGGGCGGATCGCGTGGCACGTCCGCAATGGTCTGGATTGCTCCGGAAACACTAATTCGCCGGGCGCAATGTTGCCTTTTTCGGCTCCAGGTAGAGTAATCCATCCCGCTGCACGACGCCAAGCTTCTCATCAAGCGCCGCAGCCAATGGGTCGGGCCCGGTCATGCCCATACGCTCGCGCACCTGTTCGCGAAGCCACCAGAAGCCCGAGTTCCACGAGTACAGATGGTGGCCATGGGGATGACCGTCGACCGTGCTGATCGATTCGTGGAAGGCAGGCATGGTCGCGAGTTCGCGCTCCAGACGCCACAGCAGTTTCGCGTCGGTTTCTTCGGGCGTCGCGCCGTGGATGAGCCCGTCGAGGTAGTTGCAGGCATCGTTGAGGAACCACGAGCCGCCGAAGGTGTACACGCCCGAGTGGCCGTCGATGAGGTCACCATTCGCTTTGGAAATGACCCTCATGCCATAGGGCGATTGAAGCCGGGCCGTGGTTTCGAGGTGCTTCTTCACAATTTCATCCGGCAGGAGCTTTTCGCCGAAGACCGCATAGGTCAGCACCTCGCCGTAGAGCGAATCCTGGCCGATGTGCTCTTGTTGCATGAGGCTGGTGGCCATGTAGCCCCCTTCCTCGTTGAACATTTTGCGGTAGCCCGCCTTCGCCAATTCGATGTCGGCGTCGGACACGTCAAAGCCCAGCTCGCGCGCGGCAAAGAGCGCCCCGCAGTGAAAGCCCTGGTTGGAGGAGGGCGGATCGCCGTCTTCGTAGGGCAACTGGTCGTGGTAGGTGCGCATGTGCTTCCACTCGGGATTCAAACGCGGCGGGAGAAAAAAGCCGTCTTTCTCGTTGTTCCGCATGAAGTGATAGGCGCGGTTCACGGTCCGCTGATCGAGGGTGGCCCCGGCCCGTTTTGCGAGTACCGACCAGATAAGGTAGTACTGGGCGTTGTCCTCGTAGTTGATGCGCTCAAAGAAAACCGCGGCCTGCGCCGGGATGTCGTATTCCGGCATGTCGAGGCCCCGGCTCATATAGAAGCCATCGCTGACCCACTGCTTCCAGCCATAGCCTACGCCGGAGATGAAAATGTAGTCGCTCTCGGAGCGCAGCAGGTTGCGGCGCAGCAGGAGGTAGGAGGTATTCCGCAGGATGGCCTCCAGGCCGCTGCGGTTGAAGCCTTTCGCATTCGCCAGGGCCAGATGGGCGGCAAGCTGGATGTCGTACTGCGATTTCACGGGCGAGGAAAAGATCCACGTGGTGAAGGTCTGGGTCTCGCCCGCTTCAATGTGCTGCCAGCCGTCGAATTCGGCGCGGTACACCGAAGTGGAGTCGAGTTCCGTGGGAATCGAGATCACGCGCTTCGCCGAGCCGTCGCCATTGGTCAGCGAGAAAGTCCGCTTTTCCACGTCGAAGCCCAGGAAGGAGCGGTTTTCCCAGCGTCCGGGCGTATCGCCGATGATGCCGTAGAGCGTATCGCCCGATCGCACGCCGAGAAAGGGAAAGGTCTGAAGGGATGCGCCACCAAACTCGGGTCCGCCGCATCCGGGCGTGTACGTTGCCGATTTTGGTTCTTCGCCGGTGAAGGAATGGAAACTGCCCTCCACCGCGACCTTCCAGCCGAAGTCGAGGTAGTAGCGCGCGTCCGCTTCGGCGGTCACGGTTACGGTACGCTCGATGAGGTTGGGGGCGATGGTGCGATAGGCGTCGCGAATGGCCAGATCATGGACGTTTCCATCCAGCGCTGTAATGCCGCCGTTCGTATCATGGTTCGCAGCTGCAACGGCGACGGATTCCGAACCCGTCGCCGTCGCGCGGGTCAGCCGCAACGCAGGGAGGGCATCCGCACCGGAGAATACCGCCGACGCGCCATCGTGAATCGCGGCGCGGTTTCCATCGACAGTAACAGAGAGTTGCGCGTCAGCCGAGCTGAAGCACAGTGCGGTTGCCGCCACGAGAAGCACAAATGAACTGCGTGTCATGCGAAAGTTCCCTCTTATGTGTTGGCATATAATCAGACCGATCCGTCCGATCCGACTGATCGGTCCGATACCTTGGGCAAGGTCCGCCTATTCCTTAATCAACCAGACTTCCGCCACTTGATTACCGCGCCCGATGACCTTGTCCCAACGTAGGTCGAGGACGCCATCCTCGGTAGCGGCGGCGGGCACGATAAACTCCAGCGGGAACTGGGGCAGCAGTGCAGACTCCTCACCGGGGGCCTTCTCCGGAATATCGACTTTCGCCGCGCCATCGCCCTTGACGGCATAGCGCACACCTTCGAAGGTCGGGCCGTAGCCGCCGTGAATTTCATACTGGTCATCGGCCGTCAGGCGCATCACCGCGTTATAGCGGCCCGCATAGGTCACGCGAAGTCGGTAGTGCGCCTCGGGATCGAGACCCTCATAGTGCATGAGCAGCGGCGTGTTGCCCAGGCACTCCGCCACGTCGAGCCAAGAGAGGCGCTGCGGGCTGCCATCGTCCAGCGTGAAGCCTTCCCGGGGAGTAGCGATGGCGGCGGGGTCATCGTGGGCGTAGTGCTGGCGGACGAGGTGGGGCTGCTTCGCGGCATTGCCCAGATCGTCATAGAAGCTGCCCTCGCCCGGCATCTCCCAATCGGCGACACGGGCGAGCCGCGCCAGGCGCACATCGCCTTCCACGGCACCCTCGGGCGACGATGCCGTGGCGCGCCCTTCGAGGATCGCGTCAAACTCATCTTCCAGCCAGAGGCGGTTATTGAGCGGATTGTCCAGGAACTCCAGAATCGCGCCCCGTTCGGGATTGCGCGCTTTGTAGTTTTTCACATCAAGCTGAGCGCCGATGCTCTTGAAGAGTTCGCCACCCAGCGCTTCGAGGCGCTTGCGCAGCACATCCGTGTCGCCGTCCTGATCCGGCTCCGCGAGGATGGCGCGGGCCTGCTTGATCGCGGGCTCCACCCCGAGTTTCGGGGCATCCCGCAGCACCGCCAGGGCGCGCGACTCCTGGTCCAGGGCCTTCAGAAGGCGCAACTGCGTGTAGCGGTCAAAATAAGCCCGCATGACGCAGGACTGAAAGCGCCAGTTGGCCAGAAGCTTCGCATCGGCCTTTTCTTCAAGCCCCTTCCAAAGCTGGAAGTTTTCCTCCACGCCCTTGCAATCTGCGAGGGGGCCGCTGAAGTTCTCTTCAAAGAGGAAAATCCCTCGCTGCACTTCCTCCGCTATATCTTCACCGAAAAAGAAGCGAGCGTAATCGCGCACGATATCTTCAACCGGGCGATCCGGATCCCAGCCGAGCGCTGTCCACACGAACTTGTTCACATCATCGCCGATGCCATCCGAGTACGTGACGAAGCCGTCGGAGAATTCCGCGAATCGATTGTGGATATTGGCATGCTCCCGAGGACGGGGCGCGAAGGGTTCGCGGCCCAGCGTTCGGGCGAAGACGGGGTCCCACTCCGGTACCGTGTACTGGGCGCGCACCGCATGGCCGACGTCGTCGTAGCGGCGGATGGGGTACTGTTTCGGCGTGCGTGCGCGTTGCTCATCCGCAAAGATACGCGTCCACGCGCCATAGACCACGCCCGTAAGCCATTCGGGCTCTTCCCGCTGGAGGTAGTCAAAGAACCAGTTGTTCTGCTCCGGGTCAAAGCCCTGGTTCGATGTCCAGATGCCCAGATCGGGATGAATCTTTCGCGCTTCCGCCGCAAAGCGCTCCAGCGCCTCGAACATGAGATCGGGTCGGCGGTGGGGACTTCCGCCATCGCCCCCCGTCAGATACATGTGATCGAGGTGGGGGATGTGGCGCAAGGTTTCCACGTGCTCCGTAAGCGCCTCATTGACTTCCTCCTCCGACTTGCCCTCGCCGCCGAAGGCGCCACTGAAGAGCCAGAATTCGAAGCCGTAGGCCTGGCAAATCCGCGACCAGGCGGCGGCCATCTCCGCGCCTGTGAACTTGGTATGGGGGCCGTCCTTTTCACCCGAATCGCGAAAGCGCGTTGTCTCAAAGGCGTTGGCGCCGAAGATGCCCAGCTCGCGCATGTACTGCTCGTAAATCTCGGGCGTCCAGGCATCGTAGCAGTGGGAAAGATTCCGATAACCGATCTGGTGTCCCCGGTGGGCATAGCGCGGCGCGCTGGTGACCGCAAATGTGTCGTCCAGCAGAATCGAGTTCGGACGCAGCTCCATGGCCAGAAGCAAGCGGCCAACGGCAAAGAAGAGACCGGCTTCATCGTGGCCTGCAAGGAGCACGGTCGGGCGGTCCATAATTTGCTGCACTTTAATCGCGTAGCCCTCGGACTTCTCCGGAACTGGAAGATCGACCGAAGGTTTGCTCGTCCGGTCATTCACCACTCCCATAACGATGCGCGGTGTACCGTCCTCTCGCGCTATTTCTGTCGTGTTCAGTGTGATGCCGGTACGCCGGGCAATTTCCTCGACAAGCACGCGCTGCGCGGTCTGCACGATGGCGCCGTCGCCGGACTTCAATACCGCGGCGTTGTTCAAATCAAGGGCCGCAGCAAAGGTACAGCTACAG
>JBHEKR010000156.1:0-2942 GCA_041859365.1 Candidatus Hydrogenedentales bacterium | reverse complement strand
GCGTCCAGGAAGATTCCTGAATTCACCGGTGCGGAAGGAAATGCGCTCTACGGATTTCACAGCCTCGGCGAGGGGGATGTTCTCCGCAGCGACGTTGCCATCAACCTTGAGGGTGAAACTGCCGTAGGGCGTGGCGTCGATCTCGAGTTCGAAGTCGTACCAGCGACCGGGCGTGTAGGCGAGGATGCCGATCGGTTCGTTGCCCTTGGTGTATTGGAGGGCGCCGTCGCTGCCGAACTTTAGCCGGACGGGGCGGTTTCCGTAGCGATCCTGGACGTCGATTTCGAGCGGGGTGGTGTATTGTTTGGCCATGGCCTTGAATGCGATCCTGACGTTCGTGCCTTCTTCAAAGACGCGGATGGCGCGAGCGTAGTCGTAGGGGTCTTTGTCGGCGAGCCGGAGGTGCTTTCCGCTCTCGCCCTGGGCGATGGTGACGGTGGCCCACTGGGGGCTGTAGACGTTCCAGTTCTCGACGCGTCCGCCGAGGGGCAGGGCGTCGAAGTCTTCCTTCACGTTGCCCTGGACGGCGTATTGCACCGTCACGGGGACGCGGCTGACCCAGATATCTTCCTTGTTCATGCTGTAGGTCAGCCAGAGGTCGTCGCCCGGCGGGTTGCCTTCGCCGGGGGTGATGCCGCGGGTGTAGCAGGGGCCGAAGTCCTTCCAGCGGCCGAAGTAGCGCTGGGGCGGCACTTCCGCCTGCACGGTAACCATGTCGTCGAAGAGAATGCCGTCGTCGCTGGTGACGAGGACGAGGGGGTAGCGGTGTTCGTTGTGGATCGTGGGGTTGTAGGTGATGGCGTAGCGTCCGTCGTCGGTCCGGGTGCCGAATTGCTTGCCGCCAGCCATGACGAAGGTGGGGACTTTCGCGGGCTCGGAGAAGGTGACGCCGCCGTCTTCGGAGAGGCCCGCGTAGGACCATTTCCAGAGGCCCACGATCTTGCCGTCTTTCCTGGTGTACCACGAGAAGGCTTCGCGGTCTTCCTTCATGGGCTGGTGGAAGCCGTCGACGCCGTTGTCCTCGTCGTACCACTGGCGCGTGACGAGTTTATCGGCGAGGAGGGCGTTGCACGCCTCGACGAAGCCCGCATCGGTGGATTTCGTGTAGAAGGGAAAGCTCGTGTTGGACTCGTTCCTGGTGGCCTGGCTCTCATAGCGGATGAAGTGGATGGGGCCGTAGGTGCCGTCCTTATAGGCCTCGCGGACGACGCGTCCGATACCGCCGGTTTCGAAGGGATCTTCGGCGTGGCCATAAAAGGCAAGAACGAGGAGACGTCCGCTGGGGGCTACGTAGAAGCCCATGCGCTGGTGCATCATGTAACCGTGGGTGCCCTCGGGGAGTTCAACCCCATCGGGGGCCACGTAGGGCGGGGAGACGACTTCGGGCTTGTTCCAGATGATCCCGTCTTTCGACGTGGCCACGAGCGTCTGGCCGGGCGACACGTGTTCGTCGATCGGATTGCTGAGATATTGTACGTAGAAGGTGTCGTTCCAGTAGGCGATGTTCGGCGCGTGGTTATAGGTCCAGCCGCTGCCCTCGGCCCGCTCCGGATGCGTGCGGTTCACGCGGAGGATCTGGTGGTGGTGCGTCCCAATGGCGGGGCGGATGCCGGCCTCATGGGAATGAAGATCGATGGTAACACCGCCGATGTAGCGCACGGGCTCGTGGATGCTGCCGGTCTGCGCAGGGGCGAGGGCCGCCGGGAGCGCGGCGAGGGCAAGGAGCATGGGCTTGGAAGTCATAGGGCGAAATCCTTTGTGGGGTTGATGTCGCCGAGTGTAGCACATGAGGCAAATATCGCACAGTTTGTTGATTGACTGATTCGGATACTCGTGTAATAATTAATGCATGAGCAAGTTACTTGTGGATACTGATAGTCGGATTGAATTGCCCGGCGCACAACCTGGCGAAGTATTCGCGGTTCAACAGCAGAACTCGGGGAGCTACCTGCTTGTGCGCTTGGATGAGCACCGGGCCAAAAGACCACGGACGCCCGAAGAGGTGCTTGAGGCCATGGAACGGTATCCACTCCGGCTCACGAAGAGTTGGGAGCAGCTTCGGGAAATTACCCGCGAACCATGACGTCTATCGATACCAAGGCGATCGGTTTACAATCAACCAGCCCAGTGAGATAATTTTCCCATGAGCACGCAAGAACTAGATTCGGAAAAAAGAATTGTGTTGCCCGATGGGCGCCCCGGGGACGTCTTTGAGATCCGCCCCCACGGAGAAGGGCAGTACTTGCTCGTACGTATCGAACACCCGGTACATAGAAAAATGTCCGAGGAGGAGAGCAGAGAGGCCATTCTGCGTTCCCCGCTCACTCCCACCATGACGTGGGAAGAACTCCGACAGATCACCCGAGAACCATGACCTTACTCGATTCCAACGTCCTGATCTACGCGTCGCGTCCCGACTCCATATTCTTCGATTGGGCGGTGAGTCTCATCGCGGCGGAGGTTGGTCGCATGGGAGCTTTTGCCAACCCGATAGGAATCGCGGAAGTCTGCGTAGGCGACGCGGCTCCAGATACGGTTTTCGAGCGAGTCCAACACTGGGGTGTTGGGATCGTGAGTCTTCCCGCGGCCGCAGCCCCTATTTGCGCCTCGGCCTATCGGCTCTACCGCCAGCGCCGATTTCGAGAATCCGGTAAATCCGCCCCGGATGTTCCCCTTCCCGATTTCTTCATCGGCGCGCATGCGGAAATCATGGGGTGGCATATAGCCACGGCGGATCAGTCGCGATTCAGCACCTACTTTCCCACGGTAAAGCTCATAACGCCCCACGACGATTAGCGGCGCCCGATCACACCAGCCACTTCTCCGCGATCTGATCCGTCTCCGTCGCCGTGATCAGCCAATCCATCATTCTGCCCTTCATTTCGTCCCGCTTTGCGTGGTGTGCCGGGTCTCCCGCGAGGTTGGTGTATTCGCCGGGGTCG
>JBHEKR010000012.1:0-6510 GCA_041859365.1 Candidatus Hydrogenedentales bacterium | reverse complement strand
CCGTGCATCCGGGTCCCCCGAAATGCGGGACCAGGCCGCCAGGGCGATGGCCGCGAAAGATTCGGTGTAGACGTAGCGCCGGCGGCGCAGGGGCTTGCCCTCGCGCGTAACCTGAAAATACATGAGGTCGTCTTCGGTGTGGGCCGACTTGTGAATGAAGTTCACCGTCGACTCCGCCGCCGCGAGCCATTCTTCCCTGGGCTCCACGGAATGGCAAAGCGTCGCCAGCAACCACACAAAACGGCCCTGCTGCCAGAGGCCCTTGTCGGTATCGATCACGGCGCCGTCGCGGTTGAGGGCGGTCATGATGCCGCCATGCTCCCGGTCGAGTCCATGGCGCAGCCAGAAGGGCACGATATCATCGAGAAGCCCATCGCGATAGGTGGCGGACAGTTGGGCAAGGCGGGCGGGGCTCAACGCGGAATAGGGGGCGGTCATGGGTATCTCTTCTGTTCAGGGGGTTGACACTGCGGCAAGAGCATAGTGGATCGGCGGGGGCCGTTGCCAGAAATTGACGATGGGCTGTAGGCGTCAGGCGTCAGGCGTCAGGCGTCAGGTCGAAAGGGAGTCTGGATCGGCATGATTTGCCATAAGACCCTTACGACCTATCGCGCTTCGCTGGCCCGTCTCGTTCCGCAAGGCCTCACTTCCCGTAGTAGTCCTTCACGATTCCCAACACGTCGGCGCGGTCTTTCCAGGGCTTCACGACCAGGCGCGCCTTCATGCCGTAGGCCTGGCCCACGACGGGATTGGGGACGATCAACTGCACGTCCCAGGCGGGGTTGGTGTCGGTCTTGTCCGGGGTGTCGCCGCCGCCCGAGGGCGAGTGAGACAGGCGAATCAGGCCGCCGTCACCGGCTTCATACATGAAAATGAGGACCTGATCGTGGAATCGGCCGTAGTAGAAGGGCATGGCGTAGCGGAGGGGCGAGGTGCTCATGAAGAGATTTGTGGTGCTCTCGGGGCCTTCCATGGCAAGCTGGTCGTCCGCCGCGCGCACGGTGCTGTGGAGGCCGTGGCGCTGGGTGCAGTACTGGACCCACTTAGGCGCGTCCAGGGTGGAGCCCGCTTCGAGGAAGTAGATGCTCTTGTCTTCGGGCGCATTGATATAGGAGGCCCAGAAAACGCCCAGGAAGCCGCCTACGAAGTGGTCCCGCTTCGGCGTGCAGGTGAAATCGAGGTCGATGTGGCCTTCGGGCGCGACGGTGAAGCGGGTGGTGCTTTCGACGCCCCAGTAGGGGGTCTCGGGCTGGAAGAGCTCGGAGGTGTTGTCGTCAATCTGCTTGAAGGTCATGGGGGCGATGCGCGGCTCGAAAAAGACGTTGTTGTCTTTGTTGATGTCGGGCCGCATGTCGAAATAGTGCTCAAGATTCAGTCCGGCGTAGTCCGGCACAAAGGGCGACACCTTCAGTTTCGGCGTGGTGAGGCTGTAGATACCGTTATAGCGCGCCTTGTGCTCGCCCAGCGCGGCATTGTCGCCGATGACGGTCGTGAGCTTGCGGGATTCGTAGCGGTGGAAGTTGGTATCTTCCACGCCATCGGCGCCGAGGACCGCGAGCAATGTGGCGAGTAGGATTGGATACATGGTGAACAGCCTTTCACGTTGGAAGAATAGGGCGTAAGGGTCCTATGAAACTACTGTAGGCCGCGCGCCCCATAAGACCCAGAAGACCCACAAGACCCATAAAGAAACGCGCCCGGCGATGGGCCGGGCGCGCAAATCAATCAGGCAATAGCCTGGGACTACGCCTTGTAGACTTCGTCCACGGCCTTCTGGAAGTTCGCGAGTCCGATGGCCATGTCCGGACCGGGATTGTCGGGACTGTTCTCATATTCCACCATGAGCGGGCCTTTGAACTTGATCGCCTTGAGGGCCTTGACGACTTCCACCAATTTGATGTCGCCTTCGCCGAGGATCCTTTCTTCACCACCGGTAATCCAGTCTTTCAGGTGAAGGGAGTGGACGCGATCACCGAGAGCGGCGATCACTTCGTGGGGCTTCTCGCCGGAGCGGATCACGTGGCCGGTGTCGACGCAGGCGCCGATAAGCTTGCTGTGATCCTTGATGGCATCCAGGGTCATCTGCACGCCGTCATAGCGCGCGCCGGGCCCGTGATTGTGGATGGCGATCTTGACGTCGTATTCCTCGGTGAGCTTGTCGAGGTTATCGAAGGAGTTCGCTTCGGGGTTAGCGGTGATGATCTTGATGCCGAGGGCCTTCGCAAAATCGAACTTCGCGCGGTTCTTGGCTTCATCCGCGCCGAACTCTTCCACGCCGTAGCAGAGCACATTGACGCCCTGCTCCTTGATCAGCGCTTTGACCGCTTCGAGGCCGGGATCGTTGGCATCGCAGGGAAAATGGGCGGCGCAGAATTCGATGTTGGTCAGGCCTATCTTTTTCGCTTCCGTGATCGCGCCCAGGGTGTCGAAATTGCGGAAGCTGTAGCTCTGGGTGCCGAGGCGCCAGGCGGGTCCGGGGGCGGCGACGGCCTTGCCCGCGAACGCGGCCACGGCGGGGATGGCGGCCAATTGGCCGATGAACATTCTTCTGGATTTATTCATTGCTTGCCTCTCCATAGTGAGCAAATGACTGATTAAAGTTCCTTGATCCGCACGTTGCGGAAGGCCACAAAATGGTCATGATCCTGAAGGCCGATGAACCCGTCCTTCAGGCGGTACTTGAGTTCTTCCACCGTGTCCATGTCGAAATCGTGAACTACCTGGCCGTTCAGCGTCGCCTTCATGTGGCTGCCGTTCAACTCGATTTCCAGGCTGTTCCACGTCATGGGAGGGTTGGTCGCGTTCACCTTTGGCGCAACCACCAGATAAATGGCGCCGGTCATGTCGTCGCCGATGGGCGCGCCCACGTCGCCGTGAATCTGGAATTCCATGCCAATCTTCGACTGACGCGCGGCGCGGGGTGCGCGGAGGAAGACGCCGCTGTTGCCGCCCTCGGCGATCTTGTAGTCCAGGCGCAGGATGAAATTGTCGTAGCGGTTGCGCGTGAGGATGGCCTTCCCGCCCTGTTCCTTGAATTCAAAGTCGCCCTCGGCATTCACGATGAAGCTGTTCTTCTCGAAGGGATACCACCAGCCGGAAAAATCCTTGCCATTGTTCAGCGCGATAAAGCCTTCGTTGCGCTCCGCCTCGGAAAGGCGCGAATTATCCGGTTCCCACGGCGACTTCTGCACGTCGTTGGTCAGGGCAGCTTCCACCGCATCGTAGTCGGCCTTCTCGCAGCCCATGAGAAAGTGGGTGTTTACATCCATGCTGGCGTTGGGCGTGCCCACGACCAGGGTCGGCTTCGCGCAGGGTTCCGCCGGGGTCTCCGTCACCACCTTCACGTGGCCCGCCGTGGGCGACGCCACGACAAGATTCGGGGCCAGCGAGCGGAATTCCGCCGCCCACTTGTCCGCATCGGGGCCGTCGAAGTAATAGATCGCCCAGCGCTCACCCTTCAGGGCCGACGCCGCCGTCTTCACGGCATTGGCGCAGAAGGCCGGGTCGTTGTTGCCACCCAGCACCCGCACCACCAGGGACATGTGCTGTTCCTTGGTGCGATGGCCCAGCAGCCCCACCGTCGCCACGCTCTCGGGCGACAGGAAGGTGCCCTCGGGGTTGAATCCCGTCAGGTCGGCGCAGGCCGCGTTGCCGCCCACATAGGCAATGGCCGCGAGGATCGGCGCGGTGTCGGCCAGGACGTCTTTCTTCGTAATCAGGTCGGGCGCCATGATGGCCCGCACCTTCACTTCGCGGTTGTCCCGCGTCAGGATGCCATTCTGGATATGGATATCTTCGTTGCCCGGTTGTGCCTGGGCGGGGCACGCCAGCGTGCCGATTGTGGCAATCGCGGCCAGCGCGAAGGCCTTGAATGGGGTATGATGCATGGGTCGCTTCCTTCCTCGGTGAAAACCATGAAAGCGATACTCTACCAAAAACGGCGGCGGATCAACCAAACTTATTTGACCGATGACCGCGCGCTGCTATACTGGCAATGCGGGCAATCCATAGGACGGATTTGACGGATAGGACGGATGTGGAGAATCGATCCAATTAGTCCTAACGGGACAAAAGACTTTTCGCAGCCTCACGCTGCCAACTGTTCCGCCTGCGGCGGGTCAACTGTAGACTGGAAGGTGGGCCATGCGGAAATTTCTTCAATGGAGTCTAGTGACCCTCGTCGCCATCACGCTCATGGCCGTCGTGGTGGGGCAGCTGCTTGCCACGACCACCGGGCGTGCGCGCGAGGCGTCGGTGGCGGTGTTGAAAGATAAGCTGGCGCGGCTGGAGGCGGAGCATCGTGGCCCGGAAGTTGATCAGGCATCCCCGACCGCCGGGGCGCTCGTTGCGAATGTCGACGACGCTCGTGAACGCGTTGAAGCGGATGCCCTCCGCGCGCGGTGGATCTCGGTCCTCGATAAGATGCAGAAGCTGAACGAGATCTGCCGTTTTTCCGAAGAAGTCTGGCAGACGGCCACTAGGAGCATCATAGATCCTGAGGCACCTGCGTTGGGTGAAGAGTCGCGGGAAGAATTGCTCACGTATCAGACCTGTATGGCGCCCGGGCTGGACGAGATGCAGACGCTCCGAGATCTGGAACCAAATCTGGGCGCACTCCTCGACATTGATGCCCTCAAAAACGACATGTATGCCTATGAAGGGCTCTGGCTGCTGGATGCAGAGCTGGAGAAGATGTTCTGGATCGATGCGGCGTTAGGTGATGTCGCGGGAGTCGTTGACGCTTTCACCTCACGCTACTATCTGGCTACCTACGCTTTCAGCGGCCTGAATTACTATCTGAGCATCGGGCGAACGCTAGAGTGGCACATCTTGAAGCCCGCAATTGAGAATCGAGTTGTCGATGATGTGCGATGGAATCGATTGCGCGAGGTGTTGGAGATCCGTCGTTCTCAACAACACTTCCTCGAGCAGGTAAGGCGGGACACGGCATCGATCTTGGAAGGTTTCGAAACGTGGGGCGAGGGGCCTCCTTCATTCAGTTTTTCGGAAGCCCCGGTTAACTATCTCCGGACCTGGGCCTATCCTCGCCTCACACCAGCCTTATTCAACCATGACTTCGACCGGTTCAACCGAGCCATGGAACGACTCCTGGATCTGGCGGCCAAGCCATACTATGAAGTGAAGGATGATCTGGCCCAGTTTTGTGAGGACTTCGATGTGGAACCGGAGATTAATGCGCTCAAATTTACACGCACGAATATGGGGTGGATTTACATTCTTGGGCTCAGCCGCCATGAGTTTGAGCAAAATGCCCGAGTTCAGACATCAATCGATATTATCCGCTTTGCGATTCTCCTCGAAAAGCACAAGCGCGACAGCGGGAGCTACCCCGAGTCGCTGGAGATCTTCGCGGAGGCATTGGGCGGTAGTCTGCCGGTGAATCCGCTGATGGGCGATGACTATGTCTATGAGCGAACCGAGGATTCCTTTAAATTGGGCTTTCGCCAGGAAACCGTCGCCGAACTCGTGGCACTTGGGGTTGACCCGGTTACGGTGACATGGTGGCACGATCCGCTTGGGTACGAGGATTTTGACGAACATCCGGCCGCGGAAAACGTGACGGCCACGGAGAATTCGCAATGATGCGCGTTTTTACCTGCGCGGCGAACAAGGCGCGTAAGGCCATTGAATCAATAGAAGCATCGGGGCGGTGAATGTTCATCGCGACTCCCAATGCGCCCGAAGTGCAGCAAGAGGAAATTGCCCATGCGTAAGTTCCTGCAATGGAGCCTGGTGACCGTCGTCGCCATCGTGTTGCTTGCCACCGTGGTGGGGCAGATGCTTGCCACGACCACCGGGCGTGCGCGCGAGGCGTCGGTGGCGGTGTTGAAAGATAAGCTGGCGCGGCTGGAGGCGGAGCGGGCGGCGGAGCCTGTGGCGGCTCCCGAAAATACTACATCGGTGGCAGGCGCTCGAATTGTTCCCCTTGAGCCATCCGCCAACGAAAGCCAACTCCGAGCGCGGTGGCTGGCGGCAGGTGATGATGTGGCGAAGGCGTGGAATGAGTGCGGTCTTGTACCGCCCCAATCACGAGATGTTGGCGGTGAGACCGGATGGACTCCGGAACAACGAGAGGAATTTACAGACTATCTGGCCTGCCTTTCCCCCGCAAAGGGAGCGCTGCTCAAGTTGATCAATGAGAGCGGGGAGTTGGGCCGCCTGCTCAACCCGAGTGTCCTGTGGCAAGATTTGGACTACATTTACAGTATCTCGTATTGCGAGAATTTTTTAAATTGGCGCATGTTGTCCGAAGGCCTTCTTGAGGACTATCGGGCGGGGATCGATTCGCTTGAGGCGCTTGTGCGTCTGAGGGGAGTCAGCCTTCGCTCCTCTCGACGAAAATTAGTCGAACCCGCCATGACTTGGGGCTTGGTGCGAACTGCCATCGAAAGCGGAGTCGTCGACGATGCGCGCTGGGACCAATTCCTCCAACTTCTGGGGGAGCATCGAAAAGAAGCGTTATTTTTTCAGCACGTTCAGGGCGAGGCC
>JBHEKR010000550.1:0-3530 GCA_041859365.1 Candidatus Hydrogenedentales bacterium | reverse complement strand
CGAATCGACGATGTCCTGCATCCACTTGGTCATGTAGCCCGCGATGTCGAAATTCATTGCGGCCGCCGGCAGGAAGAGCTGCATGTCGCCCGTCCAGCCGAGGCGTTCATCGCGCTGGGGACAATCCGTGGGCACGCTGTAGAAATTCGACCGCGCGCCCCACACGATATTCTTCTGCACGCGGTTGATGATGTCTTCCGAGCAGGTGAACTCGCCGATCTGCGGCGTGTTCGCATGCATCACGCGAAAGGTCAGCGCGTCTTTCGTGGGTGTGCCGGGGTATCCCGTCACTTCGGCATAGCGGAAACCGCGATAGGTGAAGGCGGGCTCCCAGATCTCTTCGTCTCCGCCTTTGAGAATATAAGTGTCGGTACACTTGGCTCCGCGTAGAATCTCCGTGTGGAGCGAGCCATCGGGATTGAGCACTTCGGCGTGGCGGATCTGGACCTGCGTTCCCGTGTCGCCGCTGACCTTCAAGCGCGCACGGCCCGCCGCGTTCTGGGCGAAGTCGAAGATGAACACCCCCGGCTTCAACTCGGTCACAGAGACCGGTATGATCTCTTCCGTCACCTGAATCGGCGGGCCGATGTGGGCCGTGAGGGTATCCACGGGCTGATCCGACAGCGCCACAGCGCGCCAGGCGCTCGCATCGAAGCCGGGCGCATTCCAACCCGGCATCTCCAGGCGCGCATCGTGCACTTCGCCGTTGTAGATGCTGTCGGAGAGGATGGGCGACTCGGTACCTCGCCACGTTTCATCCGTGACGATGCGTTCGGTTTCACCGTTGGCATAGGTGATTTCGAGCTGTGCGATGGCGCGATGGTTGCCGTCTTTCCAGGCTCCAGCCATGCAGCCGCCCCACCAGCCATTGCCCAGGAGCATGCCCAGGGCATTGTCGCCCTCGCGTACGAGATCGGTCACGTCGTAGGCTTGATAGAGCACGTGTTTCTTGAAGTGGGTCCAGCCCGGCGCGAGTTCGTCTTTGCCCACTCGCTGGCCGTTCAAGAACAACTGATAGACACCCAGGCCGCTCGAAAAAATATTCGCGCGTACGATCTCGCCGCGCGCCGTGAATTCCTTGCGCAGGGCGATGGAGCGGCTCGGCAGACGCTCGCCCGCCGCCTCGTAGGGCGCGTCGCCATAGCGGCCCATGAACTTCGCGGGGACCCAGGCGGTATCGTCAAAGTCGACCGTCTGCCAGCCTTCGGGCTTGTCGTCGTGGGTCCGCCATTCCGCGTCGGAGCGCACTTCGATGATCTGCCCGTCCGCCAGCGTAATCCGCGCGCCGAAGGTGAAGCCCGCCGCGAGGCGATCGTGTACCGCGCGAATCGCGAAAATGTTCTTGCCCGGCTTCAGTAGCGCACCAAATTCCTTTGACTCCACGGCCTTCCACTCGTCGCAGCCGCCCGCATATTGGCCGTTCACATGGCAGTAGAATTCATTGTTCGCCGCGCCCCAGAGCTGGGCCGACCGCACCACGGCGTCCGCGGGCAGTTCCACCACCTTGCGGAAATAGCGTGTATCTTCGTCCTCCGTCAGCACCGGGTGCCAGATCCAATCGCCAAAGACTGGCTCGGGTCCTTCGCGTTTTTCATCCAGCGTGATCCATCGCGCCTTCCAATCTTCCGCATGCGCCAGGCCCCGCTGCCAGAAGGCCACTTCAGACCACGGCGACGCCACGTCTGCGCTATCCCACGTGCGCACCCGCCAGTAGACCCGCTCTCCCGCGCCAGGTTCCGCACCCTCATAGGGCACGTGGATGGACTTACTGGAGTCCACTTTGCCGGTGCTCCACAGCAGGTTGACTCCCGCCATCAGGTCCGCTTTCGAGCGGGCGGCCTGGACTTCATACGCCAATTG
Source organism: Candidatus Hydrogenedentales bacterium (assembly GCA_041859365.1). Classification (GTDB taxonomy): domain Bacteria; phylum Hydrogenedentota; class Hydrogenedentia; order Hydrogenedentales; family JAEUWI01; genus JAEUWI01. The sequence goes on along the minus strand of JBHEKR010000550.1, from coordinate 1,670 downwards.
ATACGCGCCACGCCGGGAGTCGGTTAGCTCCCAGGAGAAGCGCGGAGCTGTCACGTCGATGGCGAGGGGATTGACGGCGTATTCGCAGCGGAGGCGCGCGGGCGCGCCGGGACCTTCGGCGGCGGCGGACAAAGCCAGGACCAGCATCGTGGCAAACAAAGGCATACAGTACATGTAAGAGCTCCCGTTTGGTTATCCGGCGAGTTTAGCATAGTCTGGCAGACGGAGCCGTTTTATAAAGACAAAAACGGGGGCCATGGGATAGAAACTGGCGCAAATTCTCGCAGATTCTGTGATATGAGATTTGAACTGCGAATGAACCAAATCTTCAGTAATCGACAAGAAGATTGCTGACCACGGAGCACACTGAGGCACGGAGAAAACGGAAGGAGGGAGAAGAATTCGAGATATCCTGTGATACGCAAGCACGCTCTTGCGGGACACGGACACCTCCCAAAACTCCTCTTCTTCTCCGTGCCTTGGTCCAATTTCTGGTTGCGGCCGACGGCTGCTCAGAATGCGACGTACGCTGAAGCCGGATAAGCCCACGTTTTCTTGCCGCACACGTCGCCCGAACTCGGGGGCTGGAAAGCCTCCCGCTCCATGGTTTCGTTGTTCTTGATGGGATTATCCGGGCGGTGATGCGGTTCTTGCATCTTCAATTCCGCCCCGGCATACTCTGCGCTGTGGACCCTGTCACCAATCCGCACCATCAGCCCTCCGTAATTGAAAGGTCTCTTTATGTCCCTGTACCGCGTTTGTGGCATTTTTCTGGTTCTTGTAGTGTTTATGGCGGGGCTCACGGGATGCCCCTCAAGTGTCGAAGTGCCCGGGGTAGTGGGATTGACCCAGACGGGGGCCGAAGCGACCATCGATGATTCGGTGTTTTTCGTAGGCGAGATTACCTTTGAGTTCAGCGACAGCGTTGCGGAGGGCATCGTCATTTCTCAGTCTCCCGCAGGCGGCGAGTTTGCGGATCCGCTTTCGTCCATCGATCTCGTGGTTTCGCTCGGTGCCGAAGGTGGTGAGGGCGAAGGTGAGGGCGAAGGCGAGGGTGAGGGTGAGGGTGAGGGTGAGGGTGGGGGTGAGGGTGAGGGTGAGGGCGAGGGCGAGGGCGAGGGCGAGGGCGAGGGCGAGGGCGAGATTATTGTGGTTACGCCGGATACCGGCATCGACTTCGGGGATGTCGCCGTCTTTGGCGCGCTGGTCGAGGATTTGGAGATCACGAATACCAGCGGCGCAGAGATTGCGCTGAATCTCTCGATTTCAACCGCGGACTTCTTGCTGCTCGGGCCGGATCAGGTGACTGTCCCGGCCGGCGAGTCGGTGTTTGTGTGGGTGCTGTTTAGTCCCGTGACCACGGGCCAGTACGAGGGCGTCCTGGAATTGTCCGTCCCCGGCCTGTCACCGATTGAAGTGCCCTTGTCCGGTCATGCCGTGGAGGGAGATGTCGGCGGTGAAGGCGAAGGAGAGGGCGAAGGCGAGGGTGAAGGCGAGGGTGAAGGTGAAGGCGAAGGCGAAGGCGAAGGTGAAGGTGAAGGTGAGGGTGAGGGTGAGGGTGAGGGCGAGGGCGAGGGCGAAGGCGAGGGTGAAGGCGAAGGTGAGGGCGAACCGGTCTCGCCCCGCTTCGTCGGCGTCGGCTACGGCGGCCGGCGCCTCACCTCGGCGAC
>JBHEKR010000416.1:0-4722 GCA_041859365.1 Candidatus Hydrogenedentales bacterium | reverse complement strand
GGTCGCGGTGCCTGGAGTGGGGGTGAACAGGGTCGAGAGGTGCGTGCGGTCCCGGCCCAGCACGCCCAGGAGCTTCGCGCTCCACCCAGAGCCAAGCGCCAGCTCGAACGATGGCGCAATGGTGAATGTCTCCACCTTTGGAGCAAACTGATACCGCGCGCCCGCAGTGCCGCCGACAGTCTCTGAAGCGCGATGGGCATAGAGCATGTCGATGCTGGCGGTGAGGCCGCCGCCCAGATCCTGATGCGCGCTCAGGATCGCGGCGTGATGACGCTGCGAAGGGTAGAGAGAGCTGACGGGATCGAGCGAAGCGGCATAACTGCGCTGCCGTGCGACAATTTCCGAATTGTGCGCGTAGTCGTAGGCCAGCATCACCCCGCCGCCCGTCCAGCGGGCGCCCGTCACCAGGTCGGCCTGCTGGCGAAAGTTGCCGCCGTCGGTGCTCGCGCCGAGTTGAGCCGAAGCCTCGATGCCTTCGAAATCGCGGCGCAGGATCACGTTGACCACGCCCGCGACCGCGTCGGAGCCATAGATCGCCGACGCCCCATCGGGCATCACCTCGATGCGGTCGACCGCCGCAAGCGGAATCGCGGAAATGTCGACCCCGCCGAACGCCGAATCATAAGGCAACCGATGGCTGTTGAGCAGGGTGAGGGTGGCGTCCGGCCCAAGCCCGCGCAGGTTCACGCTCGAAGCCGAATTGACGTTGGCGTTGACGAATCCGGCGCCGTTCCCGATCCCGGGGTTCTGGCCTCCGCTGAAGTTCTGCGGGAGCGCCCTCGTGGCTTCGCCAAGATCGATCTGGCCCGCCGCGACGATCGCATCGCGCGCCACTGTCGTGACGTCGCTGGCACCGACCGCGCCGCGAATACGCGAACCGGTCACGACAATCGCTTGCTCCTTGGCTTCATCGCCGGGATCGTCCGTCGTCAATGGCTTGTCGGTTGCGCCCGCAGTGGTTTGAGCCGCGCAGATCTCGGGGACGAGCGCCAGCGCGGCGCCGGCAAGAAGGGTCGGAATGATGTTGCGCTGTGACGACATGAACTGCTCCCTTTGTCATGTCGGCCGCCTCTCCGGGCTTGGCCGATACAGGGAATGACGCAGCGACCGGCGCCTACCTTAGTTTCATCTGAAATTATTTTTGCGGGTTGCCTCGCTGGCACACCCGGGTGGATCGCCGGTCCGGAAGATCGATAGCCTCGCGCAGCCGCCGGAGTGCCCGCATCATGTGGTATTCGACGGTGGCCCGGGAAATTCCGAGCGCGGCCTCGATCTCGCGGTAAGACATGCCGCCAAAGCGCTGCATCATGAACACCCGCCGGGTCCTGGCGGGCAACTCCGCCAACGTAAGGTCGATAACGACTTGCAGCTCGTCGGCCTCGATCCCGTGTTCCTGCTCCGCGCAGCGCGGCGCGAGGGGCGCTTCGATGATCGGCAGCAACTCGATCTCCCGGCGGCCGCGCCGCGCCCGATCGATCAGCAGGTTGTGCGCAATTCGGTATATGAACCCCACCGGATTGACAAGTTGACCGACCTGAGGGCTCGCGGCGGCCCGGAGGAACACCTCGTGGAGCAGGTCGGGCGCTGTGTCTGCCCCCGCCCGGCGGCCAAGGTAACGAAGCATCGCCCTCCGCTCGCGGCGATAGATCGGCTCGAGCAAGGCGAATGAATCGGAAATGCCGGGGCCTGCGGGCTGTCCACAGTGCGATGGGACTTCCGGAGCGGTGAATGGCTCCGCCGCCTCGAGCAAAACAAGCATCAGGACACCTGGCCTGGCACAGCCCAGCCTCACCGCTTCCGCGATTCAGCTTGAGCTCCAGTGCTATGCCGTCGTCCGGATGCCGCGCACCCTTTGTCGATACGGCCGCCGGGCCAGGTCCCGACCGGCGTGTTTGATGCCTGGCGATAGATCGGCGCAGTCTTTCGCCAGTTTCAGGAACTGCGCGGTGACCTTCTGGCAGTGCTCCGGTGTCCACGCAAGACCGCGGGATCGGTCCGTCCCATCATTTGCAAGGTGCTGGGCGGCGTGGACAGATTTGAGTCAGTATCACCGCCGTACTCCGCGCCGACGAGTGCAGCCAGCGCGTCTGGTCCCTTGCGGAAATCCACCGGACGGGTTGCCACCATGACCTTGGCAGCTGCGCTGGGGCCGATCATCGGGTGGCCCCGAGCGCTTCGATAACCGCGGCAATCACCCTGGCATCGGCACTGCGGCAGATCTTCACCGCCACGCCGTCGATCTCCAACTCCACGGCGCTAGCCTTCGAGCGCCGCCGCTTCTGCAGTCTCTGGACCACTTGCCCAAGCTCCTCTGCCGAGCCAACATCGACCACGGCCGGACGAATGCCGGGACGTCCGCGCCCTGGCTCTCCATCTGCTTGCTAAGCTGCCGGCGCCAGGTGAACAGCCGCGACGGGCTCATGCCATGCCGCCGCGCGACCGAGCAGACCGTCTCCTGCCCCGCGAGCCTTTCGGCCAGGATTGATGCCTTCACCTCCGGCGGCCAATCCCGCCGCCGACCCACGCCGGTGAACACTTCGAAGTGCGTTACCCGGCTAGTTGCTAGCATCATTACATGGCATCGTCATAGCACCAGCTCCCTCCACTCAATCAGGGCGCGGAGACTCGGCGCTGTGCTTCAGCCCCGCAAGGTGGGGCAGCGGCCCCGCTTACGTCAATCTGGACCGCCGGGATGATGAACTATCGACGCCCGCCCGACTTCCGTCTCCTCGGCCGCCGGTCATTCGGTTGAAATGGTAACCGAATCAAAAAAAGTGATACTTGGGGTTGTGATTGAAAAATCGGAACAGTCCCCAGCCAAAGCTGGCCCCACCTAAGAGAAAACTCAAACCCAAGCGGCCCTGCCGTAGCGGTGGAACATCGCTGTCTGCAAGGTAGAAGGCCAATGCAAGCATAGCGATTCCGAAAGTCATTAAGCCGAGCGAGCTCTTTAGGGTCATCTTCGCATAGGCTTTATCGTTTTCAACTATGCGCCGCTTCGCCGTTTCGATCAATTCCGGCATTTCATCTGCTGTTACGCCAATTCGATCCGGATCAATTTTTTCCGGGGGGACACCTTGTCGCAACCAGTGAATTGTTCGGTTAATTCTTAATTCGCGCTGACGCTCTGACATCATGCCCCCACTCCTCGCTTCAGCTGTCCTCGATCATAGCATGATTATTCGACTCCAAGTCCTTTCGATAACCTTGCGTCAATTCTTCGCAAATTTCCTCCAGCAGCCTGTCAGGCTGAGGGATCAATCGGGTGCTCAGATTCAAATCAGGACACTTACCCCGAATTCGCGGGTGCATAGCAGCGGCAACCTCCACGTCCGATTGCGACGCATTCGGCTAGCCCGCTTCTTGCGTGGACTGATACCGCTCAAACCGGTCACCACCTTAGGTCCAAAGATCGTAGGGAGTGAGGCCCGTTGCGCCCCGTCCGCTATGGCGGACCAGAATCAACTCGCGGGGAGCAAGCCTCGCGTGGCCTAGAGCGTCGTCATTCTTGCTCACTGCATGTTTTCGCGGGCACGGGCGATAGCGTCGTCCTCGATTGCCTTTTGAGTGTTCATGTTGGCTTCGATTTGGCCACCAAGGATTTCAACTTCGCATCGTTGAACCGCGTCCGGTCCGTGTTGTCCGACCTCCCGCGCACATGCTTCCTGAATCTTGGCATAGGCCGATTTGGTTTCCGCTGGAGGCGGTGCGGCCTGCAACGGAGTGGTTGCGAGTTGCTGCCCCGCCCAAATGGAAGCCACGATTATAAGAACGCCCACGGCAATTACCGCGCCCAATAAAATTTTGACAAGTCGCTTCATCAAAGTCGGATAGCAGTTTGTCCTTCGGAATTGGTTAAGCCTATCAATGGGCAAGCCGAATAAACACAAGAAGGCCGGACCGGGCGTGATCAACTCCCTGCCCGGCGAGGAAATCTGGCTGGTCGGCGAACATCGCACTGCGGCGAGCGCAAGTACTACCTCTCCCACCTGCCGGCTTACACGCCGATCAAGCAACTGGCCGGCGCCATCAAAGCGCGGTGGGTCTGCGAGTAGGCCCATCAGCAACTCAAGAAAGAGCTCGGCCTCGACCACTTCGAAGGGCGATCCTGGAAAGGGCTGCACCGCCATGCTCTGATGTCCATGATCGCCCTGGCCTTCCGCCAGTCACTTCGGCTCAAGCAGGCCAAAGGGGGGAAGAGTCTTTGGGCCGCCACTGAAACCAAGCCTGCCAGCGATCAGGTAAGCCATCATCGATCAGCTCACCAGGCCGCCGCATAGACCATGCCCGCACTGCGGACTTCGGCCTACCGACCCTGCAAACCAAGATCTGCCAGAGCAGTGCCAGGCAGCGTGGAAAAATCGCAGAGGAACGAGCGACCGGTTTCAGCTTCCGTCCAATCTGCCCCGAAACAGCAGCCATGTCGGAGGGGGCGGGCGTTCAGCGCCAGGCCGTCACTACCCTCCTGCACGCTGCGGCATTGGCTGATCGCTTTTCCCGATATTGCAGGTTTCGCAAAGAATCTGGAGGTTCTCCAAGTCGGTTTCCCCTCCCTTGCTCCATGGGACAATGTGGTCGACATGCAGCTTTGCACCGCTTGCCACATCAGCCCCGCAAAGTTGGCAACGAGCTCCATCTCTCATCAACACCAATGCTCTGAGCCTCCAGTTGATGTTTCGCGTTGTTGCCTTTCCTTTCTCTCGTGGCTTTTTTACCATTCCC
>JBHEKR010000214.1:0-25286 GCA_041859365.1 Candidatus Hydrogenedentales bacterium | reverse complement strand
TAAGGACACTACTTTAGACCGACAAAGAAAAAGAGGGTTCCAGCGAACTTGATCTTGGGATCGATTTTCACACCTTGGCTCATAACTTTAGGCTTTACAGCATCTTACAGAGATCGATCAAAAAACGTTGGGACAGCAGTGCTCGGCGATATAAGTCCCGTCCGGGCCGGTGGTGCCGTTTACATGTTCATCGTCGCCCATGGATACCATAACGTTCGCTCCCGCGCGGGGCTCCCCATTGATGGTCACAGTCCCTTCAACGATTCCCGTTCCCGTGCCGAGCACGATGTCCGCCATGGTTTCCGTCGAATCCAATACTTCGATATTTCGGGGATTGATTGAGCGCTGGTTGTCGGTTCCCTTGCCCGGGAGAGCATAGGTGCCATAGAGAATGGCAGCTCCAGGGCGAACATCCTTGAAACGGTATTCCCCGTCCGCGTCAGTCCGGGTCCACGCGGGATTTTCGCCCGCCCCCTCGTAACCCAGCGATACCTGGGCGCCCTGGACTGGCTTTCCCGCGATTGACACGACGCCGCGCACATCCGGCAGGGCATCGAGTTCCCGGGGGAGTTCGAACACAATGAAGTCCACACGCTCCTGAACGGTCACCTGCCTGGTTAGAGCATGCGCCGGGAGTCCAGTCTCGGGCGAAGCGACCGGTGTCGGATCGGTCGGATCCGAGAAGGGTATGGTGGCGGGGTTTGGGAAGGCCGACAGCGTGTAAGCGCCCAAAGGCAACGGGCCGAGGCTGAATCGCCCGCTGGCCGTTACTCGGGAATCAAGCACTCCGTTATGGCCGGAGGCACTCCCCCTTGGCTTGCCGCGGTAACCGAGCACCGCGAGATTTTCGGCGATTGGCGTCGCCACGACCTGCGCGCCCATTGTGGACGATCCGTCCGCATTCCGCACTTCGCCTTCGAGGAAACCCGCAGGCTCCAAGCGCAACTCTATGCCTTCAACACCGTGTTGCAACAGGTCGATTGGCGGCGTAGCCGCACTGATTGCTCTGTCGCTCATCGCTTGAAGCCGGATCGATTGGATCGTCCGCTTCTTTTCCTTCCAGCGAAGCTCGAAGCGCCCGGATTCATCGGTGCAGCCGTTGTCCGCATACCACTTCCCGTTTCCGTCCGCGTACACCCAAGCGCCCGCGACCGGTTTGCCTTCGGCGTCAATGACGTGTCCGGCAATACGGACGCCTGGATCGATAAGGAGATCGACGTCGTCGTAGCGGCGGCCGGGGAACACTTTCTGAAACGAAGGTTCCGCCCCGGAATCCTCGGCGATGAAAGTGAAGTCGCCCGTGGGCAAACCCTCAAAGCGGTAACGCCCTACCGCATCGGCGCGTGTCCGCCACAATAGTGAGCCCTCTTCAAATTGCCGCTGGGTGGCGATTGAAGCCTGCACCATGCCGTGGGGAATGGGTGCGCCCGTCTCGCCATCGCGCACCATACCGGTGACTTCACCGCCCTGATAGGCTTCGATGACTAAATCGTCCACGGTACCTTCAATGGCAAGATCGATCAAGCGGCTCAGCGGCTCGCCGGTAAGGGGTTGGTCCCCCATAGAGAGACGAACGTAATACGGGGACTGCATGAGCGCGTCAAACGCGAAGCGGCCTTGCTCGTCGCTGGTGGCCGTATGCACAAGTTCGGGCATAGCCCAGGCGATGAGTCTTACGCCTGGCACCGCACGGCCCGAACGCTGCTCGATCACGGTGCCCGCAATCCGGCACGGCGCGGGCAGCTGGATACGCACGCCCGACTGGCCCGAGTAGGCTTCGACATCGCCGGAGGCGCACCCTTCGGCGGAGGCACGGATAAAATAGCGGCCCGGAATCAACCCTTCCAATGAAAAGACACCGTTTTCGCCCCAGACCGGTGCAAGGTTTAACAGCGGATCTCCGCTGTAACTGCCCGCCTGCTCATCCAGCCGCCATACGAGCATCGATGTACCGGAAACGGGATTACCCGTGGAGTCCAGAAGCACCCCTGCGATACGCTCCAATGGCTGCAAGGTCAGCTCGGAGAAGACGCGCGGCGTTGTCACGACGGTACGGAGGTCCGTAAAGGCCCCCGTATCGAGCAGAGACGCGGTTAAGGTGAACCAGTGGGTTCCGTTGTAGAAGCTAAAATTCCCGACAAAGGGAGCCCGCGAGAAGGCGAAATTACCCTGCGCGTCGGTTGTAGTAGTTGCCTTGTAGGGCGGCAGCGGGTCGATGGCCTTCAAGGAACTCATCAGGAAAGGCTGAAAGACGCGTTCCAGCGTCACGGTCGCCCCTGCGGCGGTTGTCCCGCTGGCGTCCAGGACGCGTCCAACGAACGCCGAGCGGAACACGGTGTCCATGGGATTCTCCTTGGGGCGCGAGTCAGCTTCGGTATTCGCGTGCGTTCCAGAGGGCGGTATCGGAGTCTCCGGTTCAACAACCGAAGCCTCGAACGTAACGGGTGGCTGCGGCACCCCGCCGGGATAAGGGCTGAAAAAATGCCACGCGCCCGCAAGGCCCCCCAACGCAATCACCGCGCCCACCGAAGGGCTGCCCAGCTTCCAAGTGAGTAAACCACCGCCCGACGGCGGGACTTCGGGAGCGGCCAAGGGCGGCGGTCCGGCGAGGGCCATGCGCGCGATGGCGTCTGTGAGCGTCGCGGGCGTTTCCGCGTTGGCGAGGTTTTCGGTCAACATCGCCGCCAGCGCCGCAGCACTCGCCACGACGCCGCGTTGCTTTAAGTGTTTTCGAATGCGTTCCACGCCCTGGGCGATTCGGTAGGTAACTGCACCCCGCGAGACGCCCAGCTCGGCTGCGATGGCTTCGTGGGTTTGTCCCTCGAAGAAATTGCGGATCAGCGGCTCGCGCAGTTTATCCGGCAGCGCGGCGATGGCTTCATCGACCAGGGGATAGATGTCGTCCCAATGAACTTCCGCTGTGGTTGGGTGCGCCTCGGCGAAGGTTTGTTCTCGTTCGCGGCGGCGTATTTCCGATTTCAGGCGGTTGAGGGCGCGGCGCGTGGCCAGGGCGTGGAGCCAGCCGCCGAGGTTTTGGTCCGGGCCTTGGGCGGTGGTGGCGAGGGTCTCGAAGCACTCCTGGGCTACTTCCTCCGCGTCGGCTGCGCTGCGGAGGATGCGCTGGCAGGCGCCGAAGACCATGGCCGCGTGCCGCCGGGCAAGTTCGTTGAATGCGGCGGCGTTGCGGTACTGCCGCCATTGGACGTAGAGCTGGAGATCGGTGGACTGCATGGGTTGTCACTTTCGCGTTGAGTTTCCGCCAGAGAATTCTATAGGAAAGGACAACGCGGATGGGGATTTGGTCGAAAAATTCTCAGAAACGCCGCAAAAGAGTTCGGGGCCGTCTCGCGACGTATTTCCCGTCGTGCCACACGATTGCGAGGAACGAGCATTCGTGTGCGGGGTGCGAGAACGCCGTCGGACATTCGGAGCGACTTCTACAAGCGTCTTGACTGGAATTCTCTTTTACAGTGGACACAAACGAGTGAAAGTGGAATTCGGCAGACGACAAACCGCTCGCTCAGGAGGTCTTGTCGTCCAGGTCCCTCTCACAACGGGCACACGAATGCTCGTCCCTCGCAATCGTGTGGCACATTTGCCTATTTGAGCTCCACGGGGTTCCGTGGTATGCATATCCCCGTGCTATGGTATTTCCCGGCCCCAACCCACAGGAGATCTCGCCATGTCCCAGCCTTCTAATCTTGCTCAGGGCGACACGCCCGCCTACACGAAATCCATGATGGACTATCTCGGTGATCGCGAGCCTTTTTCGGTCTTTGAAGAGACGCCAGCCGCGCTGCGTGCCGCCGCCATGGCGGTGCCGGAGGAGAAGCTACGCGTTCTGGAGGCGCCGGGGAAGTGGTCGGTGCTGAATGTGGTGCAGCATCTGGCGCATGTGGAACTGGTACTTGGAAATCGATTTCGCATTGTCCTGGCGGAGGAGGGCTCGCCCCTCGCGGCGATGGACCCGGATCGTTGGATTGCGAATCTGTTCCCGGACGAATACGGGTTGGAGGAGGCCCTGACGGATTTTGCGAATCTGCGCGCACTCAACCTCCGTCTGCTGCGTCGGGTGACGGGCGATCAGTGGGAGCGCTACGGGATCCACTCTCAGCGCGGGAAGGAAACCCTGGCCACGATGGTGCGGATGTATGCCGCCCATGACTTGTATCACCTGTATCAGATTGAGCGAGTGAAGAAGGCTGTAGGCAGTTGACCGTTGACCGTTGACAGTGGACAGTGGACAGTGGACAGTGGACAGTGGACTGTGGACTGTGGACTGTGGACTGTGGACTGTGGACTGTGGACTGTGGACTGTGGACTGTGGACTGTGGACTGTGGCGCTACGGGCTCGATAGGACCGATTCGACGGATAGGACTGATTTGGCCGATCTGGCTGAACTGACGAATCTCACGTATTGGACAGATTCTTTCTTCGCTGTCAACTATCCACTGTCAACTGTCAACTGCCCTGTGGCATACTATGCCGAATTACCCACAAAGCACCCCTGGTTCCCCCGAATTTTTTTCGAGGCCAGCCATCGCAGGATATCGGATGAGTCTAGAGCAGGAATTGAATACTATCGGGCGTCAGGCCCGCGCGGCGTCGAATGCGCTGCGTTCTTTGTCGCGGCGCGTGAAGGATGCGGCGCTGATCGAGATTGCGCGGCGGCTTCGGGCCGAGGGCGCGCGCCTGAAGGCGGAGAATGTGAAGGACCTCGCGCTGGGTCGTGAAAAGGGCCTCTCCAGCGCCATGCTGGATCGCCTCGAACTCACAGACGACCACATCGAGGGCATGGCCGAGGGCCTGGAGCAGGTAGCGGCGCTGCCCGATCCTGTGGGCGATGTGGACCAGCAATATGTCCACCCCAACGGCCTGCGCATGGCCCGCATTCGCCAGCCCATCGGCGTGGTGGGCATCATCTATGAAAGCCGACCCAACGTGACGGCGGACGCGGCGGCGCTCTGCCTGAAGTCGGGGAATGCGTGCATTCTGCGCGGCGGCTCCGAGGCTTTCTTCTCCAACACCGCCATCGCCCAGATCTTTATCGAGGGCGCGAAGAGCGCGGGCGTGCCCGATCATGCCGTTCAGATGCTGGGCACGACGGATCGCGAGGCCGTGGCGGCCATGCTCAAGCTGGACAAGTATATCGACGTCATCGTGCCCCGTGGCGGCAAGGGGCTCATCACCTTTATCTACGAGACCTCGCGGATCCCGGTCATTGCGCACCTGGATGGCGTGTGTCACACCTACCTCCACGAAGATGCGGACGAACACATGGCGAAGTCCATTTCGGTCAATGCCAAGATGCAACGCCCCGGCGTGTGCAACGCCATGGAGACCTTGCTGGTCCACGAATCCGCCGCGCCCATGCTGCTGCCGGAGATCGCTCGCGAACTGGCCAGCCTCGGCTGCGAGATCCGCGGCTGCGACCGGACGCGTCAGCTCATCTCGTGCAAGGAGGCGACGGAAGAGGACTGGGTGACCGAGTATGTGGACAAGATCCTGTCCATCAAGATCGTTGCCTCGCTGGACGACGCCATCGCCCACATCAACGAGTATGGATCGCACCACTCCGACGCCATTATCACCGAAGGCTACGAGGCTGCGGAGCGCTTTCTGGATGAAGTGGACAGCGCCACGGTCTACGTGAATGCGTCCACGCGCTTTACCGACGGATTCGAATTTGGCCTGGGTGCGGAAATCGGCATCAGCACGAACAAACTCCACGTGCGCGGCCCCATGGCCCTCGAAGGCTTGACCACGCAGAAATACGTCATCCGCGGCAACGGCCAGATTCGGGAGTAGGCAATTGCGCATCGGTGTCTTCGGCGGAACTTTCGACCCCATCCACCGCACCCACGTGGATATTGGCCGCGCGGCCCTGGCGCACAAGGGGCTGGACCGGGTGCTCTTTGTAGTGTCCGCCGATCCGCCCCACAAAGGCGGCGACGAGATCACCCCCGCGGATGATCGCTATGCCATGGTGGAGGCGGCGCTGGCGAGCGAGCCGGGCCTGGAGCCCTGCGATCTCGAGCTCCACCGGGATGGACCTTCGTACACGGCCGACACGATGAAGGCCCTGCGCGGCCTCTATCCCGAGGCGGAATTTTTTCTGATTATCGGGCAGGATGCGTTGATCGATCTGCCCGGCTGGCGTTCGCCCCAGGGCATTCTTGATGAAGCGCGCCTTCTGGTGCTGCCCCGGCCCAGTGAGGCCCGGCCCATTCCCGCAGCGCTCGAAGGCCACTACGAAATGCTGCCCTTTGCGGAAAGTCTCATGTCATCGACGGACGTGCGCCGCCGCCTAGCGGAGGGCGATGCCGCCGCAGACAGTCTGCCGCCCGCCGTGTTTGACATTGTTCAGGAACGGGGACTCTATCATGCCCATCGTTAAGATGCGCCGCTACAAGGAATTTCTTGGCCTGCTTCGAGAGAATCTGCCCGAGGACAAGGTCAGCCACTGCATTTTCGTGGCGGAGTACGCCGCGTCTCTTGCGGTGAAGGCGGGGGTGCCCCACGATGAAGTGGTGACGGCGGGCATGCTGCACGATCTCTGCCGCGCCCAGTCTGGAGACGTGCTCCTGGCGCGTGCACGGGGCTATGGCCTGGATATCAGCGAGACCCAGCTTCAGGTGCCCATGCTGCTCCACGGTCCCGTGGCGGCGGAAGAGTGCCGGGATGAATTGGGAATCGATGACGAAGACGTGTACAACGCGATCTACTGGCACACCACGGGCCGACCGGGGCTTGGGCGCACGGGCCAGTTGATCTACCTGGCGGACTTCAGCGAGCCCACGCGCAAATTTCCCGAAGCGGCCCAGGCCCGCTCCCTGGCGCGGGAACAGGGCTTCGAAGCCGCGCTGCGCTATGTGGCCCGGGCCAAGTTCGAGCATCTCCAGAGCAAGGAAGTCGTCGATCCCATTGCGGAAGATTTTCTCCATTGGGTCGAACAGGCGTATCCCGCGTGAACACGCCGGACGCCTTCGCGGATCTGGCCCGCTACTACGATCCGCTAATGTCCCATGTGAATTATGATCGCTGGTTCTTCACCACGACGGCCCTGGCCGATCTGGTTCATGAACCCATCCGTCATCTGGATGCCGCCTGCGGGACCGCGACCCTCGTGAACTTGCTGCGCAAGACCGGCTGGGACAGTATCGGCAGCGATCTCTCCCCAGCCATGATCCAGACGGGAAAGAAAAAGGACACGGCGCTGCCGCTTGCTATTGCCGATCTGCGCGCCCTGCCCTATCGGGAGTCCTTTGATCTCATCACGTGCCTCTTTGACAGCCTGAATTTCCTGCTTGAGGAGGAGGAACTTGCGGAAGCTTTCGTGCAACTCCATGGCGCCCTGCGCGACGGCGGGATTCTCTATGCCGATATCATCACCGAGCGCATGGTGACGGAGCACTTCGAGGGCCAATCCTGGACCGAAGACAACGACGGGTTCACGAGCCGCTGGGCCAGTGAGTACGACAAGAAGAAGGCGATCGCGGAATCCTACGTTCGCATCAACACGGGGAACACCTCGGTGATTCGCGAGCGGGTCTATGACCTGACGCTGGTCAAGCGCCTGTTGGAGAAGGCGGGTTTCGATGTTCTGGGCGCCTTCGACGCTGAAAACTGGAAGACGCCGCGCCGGAAGACGACGCGGGTAGACCTCATCGCGGTAAAAAAGGGCTCTCCAGGGATCGAGAAACGCTTTGCGAAGGTGGCGGCCCAGGTGCGTCGGCTGGCCTTTGGGGAGTAGAGGCTCTGCTGCGACCTCTACCTGTTTTCTTCTGTTTCTTTTTTCTTGATTGGCCTGAAAAGTGATTTTTTCCCTCTTTCGACTACCGAGCGATCTTTTCTTGCCTCAGGGTAATCATTTTTTCTTGGTTTATGGAATTTATAACAGTTTTTTGTGTTTCGTAAGTGTTTCTAATTATAATTTTTGTCCTATAATCAACTTTGGCTTGATATAATTGTTTTTTGGAAGATATAATAAAAAATAACCATTTTTCATGATTCGTAACGATTTTTTCTCGAATGACTCACGATGGCAACCATAACCCTGGATTTAGACGCGCGACTGGCAGGCTACGCGGCCCTTGCCGACCGATACTCCCTGCGTGCGATTCGCAACAGGCACCGCTCCCGCGTGTCCGCAGCAAATATCCACCGCACCCAGATTGAAAGCCGCTTTGTCGATGAAGTGTATCCCCGGAGCTTCTGGCCGGGCGACTCACTCGGCGATCATCTCGAGTTCGCCCTCAAATACGACGGCACAAATCTGGCCTTGCTGGATCTGATATTTCAGCAGCCGGTCGAAGACGAGCTTCTGGCCTATATTCAGTCCAAACCCACCGGGCGCTACGCCCGGCGCCTGTGGTTTCTATATGAGTTCTTAACCGGTCGCCGTTTACCGCTGGAAGATCTCACCCAGGGCAATTATGTTGACCTGCTTGACCCCGAAGCCTACTACACGCTCGGCACGCCAAAGCGTGTGAGGCGGCAGCGCATCAACGACAACCTTCTGGGTGATCGGGGCTTTTGTCCCAGCATTCAACGCACGGAGGCGCTTCGGGCCTTCGAGACGACGGATCTTGGCGAGCGGTGCCGCGATGTGGTGGCGGGTTACTCCGAACACGTGATCCGAAGGGCACTGGGCTATCTGTATACCCGAGAGACGAAATCCTCCTTCGCCATCGAGCACGAGGATATTTCGCCGGACCGCACGGCCCGGTTTCTAACGCTACTCGAACGGGCCGAAGAAGAGGACTTCTGCGACCACGAGCCGCTCGTGGCGCTGCAGAATCGTATCGTGCCGGGTTTATTCCAGGAGACCGACTACCGAACGACGCAAAATTATGTGGGAGAGACCCTCTACTGGAACAAGCAGCGGATTCACTATGTCAGCCCGAAGCCCGAGGATGTCAGGGGACTTATCGACGGCTTGATTGCATCGCACCGGCGCATTGAATCGGGCGGCCTTTCGCCCGTTATCCATGCGGCGGCCATTGCGTATGGCTTCGTGTTCATACATCCCTTTGAGGATGGAAACGGGCGCATCCACCGATTCCTGATCCACAACATTCTGGCGCGGCGCGGCTTCACGCCCGAAGGGCTCATCTTTCCCGTGTCTGCGGCCATGCTGCGCGGTCACCAGGCCTACGACGAGTCCCTGGAGGCTTTTTCTCGACTGCTTACGCCCCTGATCGAATACTCTCAGGATGACGAAGGTCGGTTGACCGTGCACAACGATACGGCGCGCTGGTACCGGTACATCGACCTGACGACGCAGGCCGAGGCCCTGTTTCGCTTCATCGAATCGACCATCGACACGGAGCTTCCCCAGGAGCTCGCTTTCATCGCAAGCTACGACGAAACGAAGCGCGCGATTCAGGAAATTGTGGACATGCCGGACCGCAAGATCGATACCTTTGTCCAGTGCTGCCTGAGAAATAACGGGAAGCTCTCCGCGCGGAAGCGCGAGCTGTTCAGCGTGCTTTCGGACGACGAGATAGCGCGGCTGGAAGAAGCGGTTCGCACCGGGTACGGCAGCGACCGTGTTCGCGAGGCGCTTGCGGCCTACAGGGCCGAACCGTACTATTGACGCCCGTTCTCAATCGAGTTGCGATTTTCTTGTGTTGCCCGCTCCGGCAGCAGGGCGACAATCGTGGTAATGGCTATCCCCCCCAGCTCCACCAGCCAGGCGAGGCGGAAGCCTTCGGTGCCCAGGCCGAGGAAGTGGTCCACCTGGTGAAAGGAGGCCGTGCGGACGAGGACATAGAACCCGAGAGCCATAAGTCCGAGCAGCGCGACGTAAAAGCGGAAGGGCATGCACCGCATGGCCCAGAAGAGGGCGAGCAGGGTTGCCGCGCCGACACCTGCGAGGCATTTCATAAAGATGGACTGGAATGCGCCTCGATTTTCATACCAGCCCTCCGCCCGTGCCCAGTCCCGGCCCACTTGGGAGATCAACTGGTGCAGGTCGAGTTGCTTGTTGAGGCCGAATAGGAAGAGGGCAATCCCGCAGAACACCCAGAAGCGGAAATGAGCTTGGCGCAACGCGGGGCTGTAAAGGCAGCGCCAAGCGCGTACGCCGCAAACCGCCGCACCAATGAAATAGCACACAAAGATGATGACGCCCATGGGCGTCGGATCGCTGATGCCCGGATGCCATTGACCCGCTTCAATGAATCCGAGGCTGAGGGTGCTCACGATGCAGGTAGAAATACGCAGGTGCATTGTTGACTCATCTCACGGGGTTTGAGCGGGGTTAAACGTTCCGGTAGGGGCACTTCGGGAGCTCAGGCATGGGGTTCAGCGCAGACCATGGGAGCGTAAGAGAAGGTCGTCAGGGCTCCGCCGCACCTTCTCGCACGGCGTCGTCGGCCCGCGACGGCCAGTCGACCGCCAGTGCGGCCGCGCCGGTGATGAATATGCCGCTCAACTCGAGGAACCAGCGTATCGCAAAGCCGTCCGTATCGATGCCCAGGATCCGTTCGATGTGATGGAACCCGGCCGCGCGGAACACAATATAACCCGCCGTAAAAACAAGCCCGACCAGGGCCAGGTAACAATGCCGCCCCATCCCCCGCACAAACAACAGGGTGGCGAGCAGGGCCGCTGCGGTGGCAACGGCCAGACCCTTTACGAACATCGCCTGAACGGCCCGGCGATTCTCGAACCATCCGTCTTTTTGTGCCCAGTGCCGACCAACTTCCGTAACCAGTTGATGGAGATCGAACTGCTTGTTCGCGCAAAGCAGCAGCATCAGAAGCCCGCAGGTGGTCCAGAAAACAACGAGCTTTTTCGGCGAGCGGGTGTCGCTACGGGAGCGCCACGCCCGGCGTAGGCAAAGCGTCGCCGCCAGGACATAGCACAGGGTGATTGACCATCCGAGAATCGTCGGATCGCCAATACCCGGGTGCCAGCTTCCGTCTTCGATGTTCGAAATCAGCAGTGGCTGCAGGGCGTATGGAAAAAGGGGCTGGGACATATGGTGTGAACTCCGAATTAAAAATTTGAACCAGTTGATGACGTCTATGGACGATTGGATAAGGCTGGACGCGCATTTGTTGCCGCGCTGCCGAGTTCCTTCAGCAGCCCCATGGGCGGCTCTTCGCCGCGCTCGCGGGTGGTGAAGAAGTTGAAGAGCATGATGCCGTCAGCGCCGTCCAGATAGAGTTGGCGCGCGATGTCGCGGTAGGTCTCTTCCTTCGGCTCCACTTCGATGGAGGCGTAGATCGGCATCGCCTCCGGCAGCAGATCGCGGAAGGCGCGGACGGGCAGGGGATAGTCGTTGCGGAGGTAGTGGCTGACGATGACGAAATCGATGAGGCCCTCTTTCGCCCAGGTGACGGGATCGAGGCCGATGCCGAGGTTTTGCTCGGGCGTGGCCATGATGCGCGCGGAGAGGAGCAGGGGCCGCCCGCGCTTTTCACTCACCGCATTCACCATCGCGGAAACCTCGCGCATCCAGGCGGTCATAGTCTCAATATGTTCGTGCTCCTGGCCCTGGGGAAAATACATGGGGAAACGCTGGAAATCGAGTTCGAGTCCGTCGGCGTCGTAGTTCTCAGCCAGTTCCTTCAGCTCTGCCAGGCGTTGAGCGCGGACCTCGGGGATGGCGAAGTTCAAGCCGGCGGGGAGCCAGGTGCCCACGATAGGGTGGACGCGCGGTCCTAGAATCTCGCTGTAGATGGGGTTGAGCGGATCGGCCACCTTGCCGATGCGCCATTCGGGGTGGGTCTTCCAGAAGTTGGAGAGGATCAGGTGATCCTGCGCTTCGTATTCCACCGCGTGGACCTCGTTGAGCCGAAAGGAGATGAAGGTCTCCAGGCCTTTTTCTTTTGCACGGTCCAACACGAGTGCGAGGGGATCGTGACCCGCTGCAATGAGGCTGCGGAGGTTCTGCACGCCGCGCTCGGTCGTCTTCGGGTTGGTCGCTACGCCGTCCGCCACCGTGGCCTCGAGTTTTTCGCTTATGTCCGCGCCAATCATTTGCGACACTTTTGAAGGGTAGTTCACCGGCATGCCAATGTGGGGCGAGAAGGAGTAGGTGGTCACCTGCGTTTCGTCGATGGGATCGATGTAGGCGTACACGTTTTCCGGCGACATGGGCGTATCGGCGTAGATGAACATGTTGTCGCCGTCGCTGTTGTAAAAGAAGCGCTTCGCGCGTTGAGGTGACTCGGTCTTCAGGGGCTCCAGGGCGATGCGGTGGAAGAAGACCTCCCCGCCTTCAATTTGGATTTGGATCTGGCCCGCGCGCGGTTTCACGTCGTAGACCTTGTTCACGGTCACGCCATTGACGACGAGAGTAAGCGTTGCGCCGTCGGCGATGACCTCGAAGCGGTTCCACTCGCCCGCGGGCTTCTCCACATCGCGCGCACCGCGATAGCCATACTCGTCTTTCCACTCGGGATCCCGGCCCCACCAGTTGATGCGGCCCGCGCTGACCGTCTGCATGCGTCCGTCCGGCTGAAAGAGCCAGCTCCCCGCCTGCTGCTCTGCCGCTACGGGCGCGGTGGCCTGAAAGGCGTCCGTGCCGTCGCCCAGCACGAGGATGTCGCCCGTGCCGCCTTCGATCATCTGAGCGGCGATGGCGTATTTCCACAGGCCGTGGAAAGCACCGTCCTCACCCACGGCATGGATCTGGAAGCCACAGTCCCGCGCCTTGCCCTCGCGATCGCCGTAGGCCCCGGCGCCCCACTTGAACTCCGCGACGAGGCGATAGTTCGCATAGGCCGCCTCGGTGCTCAGACAGCCCCGCTCATCGCCCGCGATGTGGAGGAGGCCATCCGTGACCTTCACAATGTCGCCGGGATTCTCGCCGACCGCGTGGCCCTTGAGCGCGGGATACCAGGCCGTGAGATCGTGGCCGTTGAAGAGCTCGACAGGGGCCGTGGGGACGATGGGCTCCGCGGCGAGGGCGGGCGCGAGTAGTAGTGCGAGACAATAGGGCAACGAGCGAAGCATGGTGGTCCTTTCGTGTGGATTGCCTGTGAGGGAAAGCATGCACAATGGCGCGGGGAATTGGCAAGGAGTAGGGACGGACTCGCGCTCGCGACCAGGTTGAGCGCGTGTACCGTTGCACCTATCAGTCACCCATACATTGACGTGGGGTCGTTCGCGCGCGTGCCCGTCCCCGTGGATGGGTGTGGGGACTTCGGCCTGGCCGCGTCGGAATTCCAACAGCTACTGGGACGTCCCTACGCAACTTCAGGGGTACAGTTACCGCCTGGCCTTACGACACGCCGCCAGCCGTTGGTCAACGTGCCAGGCGGAAACTGTCCCCGCCTTTGATGTACCCTATAGGCAAGTCGCCCACGCGCCAACTTGAAAGCCCGCCCGATATCATGGCCACCTCAGCCGTCCAGAGAGCACCCCGCAAGATCATCGCCACCGTCCCGCCGCAGGAGATTCTGCCCATTGTCGATGGGAACTTTGAATCGAATGTGAAGGGGATCTATGTCATCGGCGATGTGACCGGTCTGCCGCTGGTGAAGGTGGCGGCGAACCACGGCGTGGCGCTCTTGGAGAAGATGGAGAAGCAGGGGCGCTTTGCCGCGTCCAAAGCCCGCGAGGGGCTCGATCTGGTGATTATCGGCGCGGGGCCGGCGGGGCTTTCGGCCGCGCTGGAGGCCCAGGCGCGCGGGCTGCGCTTTGTGGTGCTGGAGCGGACAAAAGCCGCCAGCACCGTTCGCGCCTTTCCGCCTGGGAAAAAGGTCTACGCCGAGCCGCGCTACCTGAAGAACACCAGCCAGCTCGAAACCGAAGGTGATCTGGAGCGGGACGAGTTCGTCTCTCGCATGGAGACGCTGGTGGCGGAAAAGGCCATCCCCATCAAGGAAGGCGCGGAGGTTACGCGCGTCGTGAAGAAAGGTGAGGGCCAATTCGAAGTTCTTGCCGCGAATGGCAAGACCTTTCAGACCGCCAGTGTCGTAGTGGCCGTGGGGCGTCAGGGCCAGCCGCGGTTGCTGGATGTGCCCGGCGCGGATCAGAGCCACAAGGTGACCTACCGCCTGCACACCGCCGAGGACTATCAGGACAAGGACGTGCTCATCGTGGGCGGTGGCAACTCGGCGATCGAGGCCGCCCTCATGCTCGCGGAGCATAATCGAGTTACGCTGAGCTATCGCGGCGACACATTTTATCGGGCGAAGGCCGAGAATCGGGAAGCCCTGGAGGCGGCGGAGCGGGATGGGCGCATCGCGGTGATCCGCAAGAGCGAGGTGACCGCGATTCGGGACGCAGAGGTGGCGCTGAGCGTCGAGGGCGCGATGCAGATCTTGCCCAACGATAACGTGATCATTCTCATTGGCACACTGCCGCCGGTCGATTTTCTGCTGGATATGGGTCTGGAGCTGGATGGCGTCTGGACGGCGAAGCGCTTCGTGTACTCCGGGCTGGGCATCGCCGCGGGCATATTTGTGTATTTTTATGCTCACTACTTTTCGCTGCACCCCGACAAAGCGGGGGAAGGGCAGTGGTACCTGCCCTGGGCAAGTGGACTGGCCGAAGGTCCCGTGCTTCCCGCGCTGCATTTGCTGCTGGGCTATGCACTGCCCGTTGCGTGGCTGCTGCTGCTGGGATTGGTGCTGTTGAACAAGAATCTCGGCGCGCGAGGCCGGAGTCCCCTGATGCGCGTTCCGGCGGCGGGTGGATTACTGACGCTGGGGGCGCTGGCCTATGGCGCCTATTGTGCGGCTCCCTCGATATTCACGCTGGACGAAGCCCAGGCCGGCCCCGGTCCCTATCTGATACCCGGATTTGCCTGGCTTTACGCCGTGGTGCCGACCTACTTCGGGAACCTCTACGGGTTCTACTATCTCCTCTATTTCACTGGCATCACCGGCTTCGGGCTCTACTGGGCCTGGCGAGCAAATCACCGCCGCATTTGGATTCGTAACCTCACCATCATCGCCACCCAGTGGACCCTGTGGTGGGGGATTCCGACCTTTCTCGCGGTTTTTATTGGCCGCAATCCCTGGACGCCCCTCATCGGTCGTTCGCTCAATGCCTGGCCTCTCAAGATGAACGCCTTCGAAGTGGAAGCCGCGGGGCCCGGCGACCCCGCCTGGTGGCACACCGTGGCCGTGGTGGGCGTGGTCTGGGCCGTCGTGCTCACCTTTATCGTCATTCCCCTCTTCACCATCAAGTGGGGCAAGATCTACTGCTCCTACATCTGCTCCTGTGGCGCGCTGGCGGAAACCGTGGGGAACAGCTATCGCCATCGGGGTCCCAAAGGGGACCGGCCCCGTCGGCTGGAGCGATTCGGCTTCGTCTTTATACTGCTGGCGGCGATCGGCACCATTGCCCACCTGCTGGGTTATAGCCTGCCCTACAACTTGTACAATGTGTGGGTCGGCACGTTCCTGTCCGGGGCCATTGCCGTTGGACTCTACCCCTTCCTTGGACAGCGGGTCTGGTGCCGCATGTGGTGTCCCCTGGCCTTCTGGATGAACTTCTGGGGGCGGTGGTCGAAGTTCAAGATTTCGCCGGAAAAGGGCAAGTGCATCGACTGCAACGTGTGCAACCAATACTGCCAGATGGGGATCGATATTAAGTCCCGGGCGCTTCAAGGCATTCCCGTAACCTTGAAAGATACCCCTTGCGTCGGTTGCGCGGAGTGTGTCGTGCGCTGTCCGATGGAGATTCTGCACATCGGCGAGGCGCCGGAACGAGTTTAGAACTACGAATTACGAATTATGATTTTCGAATTAAGCCGTAAAGGTTTGTAGCGCTATGATCACACCCAAGTCCGAAAAATCCTACTACGGTCCATTCTTCTGGATCGCCGCCGTGTCCTTTGTCGTGCCCATCTTCGTGGCGGTGCGCGCCTTTGATCACATCGGCGCGACGGCGGGCCCGACGCCGGTTCCCGATGCCTCGGGGGTGGATCACGCCCTCTGGGACTATGCCTTGAAGGCCTATGTGGCGAACGGTCTGGTGGACTACGACGGCATGGCGAAGGATCAGGCCTTCCGCACCTACCTGAAGCAACTGGGTGCGGCCCAGCCCGAAAAACTGGCCACCGACAAAGATCGGCTGGCCCTGCTCTGCAACGCTTACAACGCCTTCGTCATCAGCGGCGTTATCCGCCACGATATTCGTGATTCGGTGAACAACCACAGCGATCCAGCGACAAAAAAAGGGTTCTTCGACATCCCCGAATACATCCTGGCGAATGAAACGATCAGCCTGAACGATATCGAGCACAAAAAGATCCGGGAGCGCTTCGGCGACCCGCGCATTCACGTGGCGCTGGTTTGCGCGGCCCTCAGTTGCCCCGCGATACGTCCCGAGGCCTATGAAGGGGATCGCCTCGATGCCCAGCTTGACGATCAGGCCCGCCTCTTCGCCAACGACCCTAAGCATGTGTTCTTCGACGCGGAGAAGAACGAGATTCGACTCAGCCGCATCCTTCAATGGTACGGCAAGGACTGGGACGGCGTCGGCGGCTACCTCGCGTGGCTCCACGAGCGCGTCGAGGATCCGGCGTTGAAGGCGGCGCTTCAGAAAGCCACGGCGGAGGAAGTGGCGGTGAAATACTTTGAGTACGACTGGGTATTAAATACCAGCAACGAACTGAAGCCCGGTGGAAGCGCCGATCCGAGTTCGGGCGCGTTTGGCTCGGGTTCGATTCCGAATGAATGATGAAGGATGGGTAGCCTCGTTTTGTCCTTCTGGTCCCTTACTGTGCTGGTTTCCGTAGTTTTTTCTGTGATAAGCTGTTGGTCTTGGGTTATTTTCCGGAATTGTGCCGGTTCGTGCCCGAATTGTCCCGTGGGACATTCCGGCGGTTGGGTCGGCATCTGGGGTTAAACATGAATATGAAGTACACAAATTCCCTGATTCTTGCCGTCGGCGTTTTGCTTGCGGGTTGTGAATCCACGCCGTTTCAGAGCAGCGGCCAGCCGCCCGTGAAGCTGTTGAGCGAGAGCGAGAAGGGCGCGAACACGCTGCCCGCCGAAACGACGGTCGGTATTGTCCCTTCGCCCCATAAGCGCTTCAACGAGATTCCCTTGCCGGATGGCCTGCGAGAGGATACCGTGCGTTCCTTCGTGTACGACTCGCGCACCGTCAAAATTGGCAAGATGGTGTACTACTCGAAGAATACGGTGAACGAACTGGCCCAGTTTTATATCACCAATGCCCCGCTGGACAACTGGACCCTCGTCTCCACGACCCAGTCTGAAGACAGCGTACTCTTGTTCTTTACCAAGCCCGGTAAGCGGCTCAACGTGGAGTCCCGCCGGGTGGGCGTGGGCCGGAGCAATGAACTGATTTTGAATTATCTTCCGGCCGAGGAAGCGGCGCAATGAAGCTCGCCAGTCCGACCATCCTCCTTGTCCTAGGCCTGATGCTGGCCGGTTGTGCCGGTGGCGGGGTCAAGCTGGACATTCCCGGTCTGACCGGCAAAGCCTCCGACGAAGAGCAAATTACGAAGATTCTGAGTGATGTGCATCTCGGCATGGAGACCAAAAAAGTTGGCAAAATCATGCGGCATGTCTCCTCAGACTACCTCGATGAAGAGGGTCGGGATGCCGAGGGTATCCGGAAGTACCTCAATCAGGTAATGAACAACTACCGCTCCATCGAAATAAACCGGTCGGCTTCCCGCATTCTGATTCAGGGCGATCGCGCCCGGGTGGTGGAGGCATTCGGGACGCTTGGGCAGCCGGACAATTCCCAGACACCGCCGGTGACCCTGCAAGGCCAGGTCGCGGTCTACCTCCTTCGCACCGATGCGGGGTGGAAAATTGTAGAGTGGGGCGCTATCAGTTAAAATACCCGTTTTTACCCTTCCCCCTCTCCGGCTCCGGGGAGGCATCGCATGACCAGTTTCTGGAAAGAGAGCATTCATGGCTGAGAAAGAATCGAAGTTGCCCGTCGCGCACAGTGCTGAAGGTGACGATGCAACACAGGGCGACTGGCAGCAGGCGCTGGACTACATCAAGGAGAATCCCAGGACTGTGGCGGCTGGCGCGGCGTTCGTGGTGATCTGTGCGCTGCTGGGCGGTATCTACAGCTTAAACGCGTCAATCAAGGACCGCCACGCCATGACGGCCTATGCGGATGCCCTCGACGAGGAAGATGCCGCCGCCCGGGCCGAGGCCCTGCAGGCGGTGGTCGCGGCGGGGAATCGCTGGAGCGTGGAAGCGCTGTACCTTTCCGGCGAGGCGAATATCGAGGCCAAGGCCTACGACAAGGCACGCGAAGCACTCACGAAAGTCGTGAGCGATCACGCGGATTCTCCCTTCGCTCCTCAGGCTGCGGAGGCCCTGGCCTTCCTTGATGAAAATGACGGCAAGTTGGAAGAGGCCCTCGCAGGCTATACCAAGGTCTTCGAAACCTGGGACGACACTTTTACAGGACGACGGCAGCCCCTGAACATGGCGCGCCTTCAGGAGGAGCTCGGCAAGTTGCCCGAAGCCATCGCTTCGTACAATAAGCAGAAAGAGATCTTCCCGGATTCCTCTTTTGCCACCAGCGCAGAACAAGCCCTCGCTCGCCTGAAGTCGGAACATCCCGATCTATTCCCGGCTGAGGCCGCTCCGGCCGCTGAAGTCGCTCCTGCCGCGGCCGCAACGCCCGCACTTGAAGTGAGTCCGGCGCCAGAAGCCGCTCCCGCACCCGCCGCTGAGCCGGTACCCGCCACGGAAGCCGCGTCGGCAGCCGAGGTCCCCGCAGCCGAAGCGGCTCCGGCGACGGACGCCGCCCCTGCGGCCGAAGTACCCGCAGCCCAATAAAACGCCCATTCCCGCGAGAATTTCAAGCGCCCCGGTCCTCTTGGACTGGGGCGCTTTGTCGTTTTGCTATCGACAGTCTGGCCGGTCGTGTTTGAATTTGCCACTTGAGAGGTAGTGTTGGTGTGGCATCTCCCCAACGTCGCGAGCGTGGGTTCCACATTGACATCAGGCGTCTGCCCCTTTAAAATCAAATTCCCCGTGGGGCTTGAATCGGGATACGGTCCAGCAGGGCATGCAACGCGAGGTAGTAACACGCATGAAATCAAGCCTATACCGCAAAACACTCCTTTCCTTCCTGCTGGCGGGACTCGCCGCGGGAACCTCACAGGCCCAAACGGCCTGCCTCTCCATCCAGCGCTCAATAAACGGCTGCGCCATTGCCGGGTCCGAGGTGGATGTGACCGTGACCATCAACAGCACCTGCATCGCCGAAATCTCCGCGCTTGGGCTCCGGGAAACTATTCCCGCTGGCTGGACCTATCAGGGCTCCACGCTGACCGCCGAGCCCCGCCTGGAATCCGAAATTGGTTCGACGGGTACCATCGAATTCGGCTGGGTCGAGATTCCCACTTTCCCCGCAAGTTTCACCTACACCCTGTCCGTCCCAGGCGGGGCATCCGGCAGTGAAGACATCGCGGGCAATGTGCTGTATCGGGAAGACGACGGTGAAGTGGCGGGTACGGTCGTTGAAACCAGTGTTTGTATCGAAGCGGGCGGTGAAGGAGAGGGAGAGGGAGAAGGAGAGGGTGAAGGCGAAGGCGAAGGCGAGACGGGTGCGCCCGTGATTACGCTTCTTGGGCTGGCCGACATCTCAGCCGAGTGCGGTACGGTCTTTACGGATGCCGGTGTTACGGCGCAGGACACGGAAGACGGCGACCTTACGGATAGCGTAATACGGCTGGGCACGGTCAATATGCATGCATCGGGCGTCTACGTGCTGACTTACAACGTCATTGACAGCGATGGCAACAGTGCACCCCAGGTGGTCCGCACCGTCACGGTTTCCGACCATACGCCGCCGAATGTAACACTGGTGGGTCCGGCGACCCAGAATCAGTCGTGCGGCGCGCCCTTCCTGGATCTCGGCGCGACCGCGACCGATGTCTGCGATGGCACGCTGTCCGTCGTGGTGGAAAGCGAAATAGACCTTGCCTCGCCTGGGACCTACACGGTGACCTACCGGGCCACGGACTCCGCGGGCCTCTCCGATACCGCCACGCGGACGGTAATCGTGGAAGATACGGAAGGCCCCGAGATTACCCTGCTGGGCACATCGCCCTTCATGCTTGAATGCGGAACGCCCTACGAAGAGCCAGGCGCCACCGCGCTGGACGCCTGCGACGGCGAAACGGCCACGGTTTCCATCGTGGCGAGCACAGTCAATCCGGCGGCGCCCGGCACCTACTCCGTGACCTATCAGGCGACGGATCAGGGCGGCACGGATGCCATCGTGACCCGCGAAGTGATTGTGGCCGATACCGACGCGCCCGAGATTCATCTGGAAGGCGATGCCGTGGTGGAGATTGACTGTGGAAGCTCGTGGACGGATCCCGGCGCGACGGCGACCGATGCCTGCGAGGGTGTGGTGGACGTCATTAGCGATGCCGAGGCGGTGGTCAACACCACCGAGGCCGGTTCTTACGAAGTGACCTATCTCGCCGAGGACAGCCTGGGCCAGCTTTCCGTGGCGACCCGTACGGTGGTCGTTGGCGGGCCCGCCTGCCAGGGCGGCGAGGCGGTATGTCCCCTTGTGGACTTTTCCGTGATTCAGCCCGCGAGCGGCACGGTCGTAATCCCCGAAGGGGCCGGGCAACAACGTGTGCTCTTTTCCGCATCCACGGTCTTTGGCGAGAGTGCGGACTGCACCATCGGCACGACCCGCGTCACCTACACGGTTGACGGTGCATCACAGCTTTCCGAGAATCGGGATGCCGGTTACCCCGTGGTGTTCTTCCTTACGGAGGGCGAGTACACCGTGGAAGCCGTCGCCGAGGTCGTGGAAAGCGGCAGTAGCCTGTCGCAGGAATTCCAGCTTTCTGTGGTTCCGGCCGCCGATGAAGATCAGGATGGCCTCCTGGACCAGCCCTTCACAAGTCTGGCCGTCGAGGGCGATACCTGGACCAATGATACGCAGGCGTCCGGCAGCGATGGCACGACGACCATGACTACGTGGTTCGGCGCGTGCGACGACGCCTCGGGCGACTTGATCGAGGTGCGGGTGCGCAATCCTGAGAACAGCGCCCAGATCCTTACGGTAACGGCGGAGCGCGGTCTCCTGGACTGCGGCGAGCAGGGCATTTTGACTGTGGCCTTGGGCGAAAATCTTCGCAATATATTCAACGCGTCCGAGCTCGGCGCGATTCCTCCGGCACCCGCCGGTGTTGCGGACGATGGACCCTTCTTCGATGTAAGCCTGATTATCAGCCTCGATGGCGGGGAAACTTTTGCCCCCATCGCCGCGAGCCGCCTGGCGTCGCAGCCCCTTCAGTTCAGCCTTACTGGCGTAGACATTCCCGACGCGGAAACCGCGACGTTCGTACGCTTCCCAACCACGGCGGTTCCCGACGGAAACGGCGGCTTCGATCTGGAGGCCGACGCAGGAAGCTGGAGTTCGGCCGCAATCGAAAATGTAACCGTGGACGGCACGACGATACGGGGTGAAGCGGTATCCCTTTCGCTATTCGCGCCCCTGGCCCCTGAAGCGGGTAAAGATCCGAATGGCGCATCCTGCGCGCCGGGCCGAGGCCGCGGCACGTTTTGGGCGGGTGACCTGATCGTCGCTCTGGGTCTCGTGGCGCTGTTGGTCTGGAGCGGTAGAGCCAGCGTCGTACGTTAACGTCAAGTAGCAACATCACAGCCCCCGCGCTCAACACGGCGCGGGGGCCGTTTTATTTCAGAAGGGAGTGCCTGTTGCGGGCCGCAAAAAGGCGGATTTCACCACAAGGCCACGAAGAGCACGAAGGGAGATGGACGGGTTTTGCAATCATGATTCACGCGGTAAACCATGCAAAGGATATTGCGTCAGCACCTCATGTTTTTTCGTTGGCGTACAAAAAAGCCATCAGGATGGCAGTGCGGCTGTCACTATTCTTCTCGTTGCCGTGGTGAAAGCCCCCGGGCTTTCGTTTCGGATCAATGATCGCGGTTCTCCGCACGGTGGCGGTCAATCCAAGCCAGTATTTTCTGAATTACTTCCTCGCGGCCGGTGTCGTTCAGCAGTTCGTGAAATCCGCCTTCGACGTAGAAGCACTCTTTGTCGATGCTGCCGGCGTGCTCGATGAGGAATTGGGTGCCGGATAGCGGGGCGATGCGATCCGCAGTGCCGTGGAAAACAAGGAATGGCACTGTGATTTTCGGCAACAGTACCGGCAGGGCCTGGATGGCGTGTGCGAGCGCGGCCCCGGTAAGGGCGCGGATGGGGCCACGGTAGACGAGGGGATCGGTGTTGTAGGCCTGGACGACTTCCGGATCCTTTGCAATGCCCTTGCTGTCGATTCGGTCTACCGGGAGGCCCGGTGCGACTATGCTCAGGAACCGGGACATACGAAGCAGCCGGGGCGAGACGTGATTGGGAATGGCCATCAGGGGGCTTGAAAAGATCGCGCCACGAATTCCCGTTGATTCCCCGGCCAGGTAGTGCGCGGTGATCAGGCCGCCCATGCTGTGGCCGAGGATGAACAAGGGCTTTGTTCCGACCTCGTTCCGGATTCGCGCAACGAAACGGCGCAGGTCTACGACGAGCGCTGCAACATCTTCGATCTGTCCGCGCTTGCCGGTGGTTTCACCGTGGCCTCGAAGGTCGCATGCATGTATATGCAGGCCCGCATCGCTTAATTTGCTGGCAAGGGATTCATAGCGTCCGCTGTGCTCGGCGTATCCGTGAATGATTATCAGGTGGGCGAGGGGGCTATGTTCCGGGGGCCACGAGCGGTTGAAGCAGGATTCGGGCATGTTGGCGGTTCCAGCGTATTGGTCGTATGGCGGGTGCGGATGCTTTTGCTTCGTTTGAGATCAAACAATCAAAGCAAGTACAATTCTGCGATCCCGTCCTCCCTTTAAAGGAAAACTCCCGTTGCACGAGAATACCAATATTCGCACTTCCGTGGGGCCGGTTGCCAGCCTCTTCGGCAAGCTTTGCCTGCGCCTCATGGGATGGCGCGAAGCCAGTTCCCAACCCGCCGTGCCCAAGTACGTCCTCACGGCCGCGCCCCACACGACGAACATGGATCTTTTCTTCATGCTCTTCGGAACCCTCGCGATGAAGATTCCCGCCACGTGGATGATGAAGGACACGGCCTTCTGGTGGCCCGCCGGCGTTATCTGGCGCAAGCTCGGGGGGGTGCCGGTCAATCGCCGCGCCGCGACGAACGTGGTGCACCAGATCGTGGATGTGTTCAACAGCCGGGACAACCTGGCGCTCCTGATTGCCCCCGAGGGTACGCGCAAAGAAGTGAAGCACTGGAAGCTGGGCTTCTACTGGATGGCCCTTCAGGCCAACGTGCCCATCGTGCCTGGCTACATCAACCACAAGACCAAGCGTATCGGCGTGGGCGAGCCCATCTATCTCACGGGCGATATCGAGCAGGACTTCCAGAAGTTACGGGACTTCTACCGCGAGGTGGTGGATATCTATCCCGACTACGACGAACGCCAGGCGAAGCGTCCGCCCGTGAAACGCGGGGGCGACTAAGCTTCCTGGGTGCTTGTATTGGGTTCGGGGTCTCCGTATAATTGGTTATAACAACATAGCCACAACCCCACGGAGTGACCCGTCATGATCCGCATTGCCGCCGCCCTCAGCCTGGTCATAAGCACCACCGCCCTGGCTTCCCCGCCCATCGCCATCGACAGCCGCCTCGAGCCATTTCTCGACACCTACCTGATCGGGTCGCAGGCCAACACGACGCTCCGGCTTCAGGTCCCGCGACCGGCGGAGACGGTGATCCAGTTCAATGACAAGTGGGAGGGACGCTATTGCGGCTACGTCACGGTCTTCAAAGACGGTGATCGCTATCGGATGTATTATCGGGGCAATCCGCTGGCGGGTAAAGATGGATCGGACTGGGAAGTGACTTGCTACGCCGAGAGCCTCGACGGCATCCACTTCACCAAGCCTGAACTGGGCATGCATGAATACGAAGGGTCGAAGGCCAACAACATTTTCCTGGCGAATCAGGCGCCTTTCTCCCATAACTTTGCGCCCTTCAAGGATCCCCGTCCCGGCGTGCCGACGGAAGAACAATACAAAGCGATAGCGGGCACCTCCGAAACGGGCCTGCACGCCTTTTACAGCGCCGACGGGCTCAACTGGACGAAGCAGGACAAGGCGCTGATTACCGATGGCGCCTTTGATTCGCAAAACGTGGCCTTCTGGTCCGAGAGCGAAGGGCAATATGTCTGCTACTTTCGCACCTGGCACCAGGGCGGCTTCAAGGGCTTCCGGAGCATCAGCCGCGCCACCTCGCCGGATTTCGTGAACTGGAGCGAGAAACAGGAGATGGATTTTGGCGAAACGCCCCGGGAGCATCTCTATACCAACCAGACTTTTCCCTATTTTCGCGCACCCCATATTTACGTGAGCATCGCGGCGCGCTTCATGCCCGAGCGGCGCGTGGCCAGCGAAGCGGAAGCGGCGGCCTTCGGCGTGGAAAGCAGCTATTCGGGCGACTGCTCCGACAGCGTGCTGATGACGAGCCGGGGTGGCAACCGCTATGACCGCACCTTCATGGACGGATTCCTGAAGCCGGGTATCGGATTGGAAAACTGGACCTCACGCACGAATTATCCGGCCTGGGGTATCGTGCCCACGAGCGACCGGGAGATATCCCTGTACGTGCAGACCAACTACGGGCAGCCGACGGCGGGACTTCAGCGCTATGCCCTTCGTCCCGATGGTTTTATCGCCGTGGAGGCACCCTACGCGGGCGGGGAAATGACCACGAAGACGCTCACCTTTACCGGCAAGTCACTGTATCTGAACTACGCCACCTCGGCCGCAGGCAGCATCTGGGTGGAACTGCTGGACGGTGACGGCGTGGTGATTCCGGGCTACGAGGCGGACAAGTGCTTCGAGATTATCGGGAATCAGGTGGAGCGGGCCGTGGCGTGGAATGGCAGCACCGATATCAGCGCGCTGGCGGGTACACCGATCCGGGTGCGTTTTGTGATGAAGGACGCGGACCTGTACGCGGTGCAGTTCAAGTAGGCGGCGCGGGCGATCGTATTGATTGGTTACAGGGACGGCAGGGATAGCAGGAAAAAGTACTCTGCTGTGGCGGTTGTGCCTGCCGTCACTTTTGATGCCTGAATGACCGGAGCAGTTCGCGTAGGAAGGTTTCTCGCTGAATTAATGGAAGGGGCGGCGATGTAGTAACCACTGGTAGAACCGGTGTTATGAGGAAGGCCCCTAAAAGGGGCCTGAACATTTCATGTGAAATGACGCTATTGGTTTTAGCTCCGCAGGAGCGGCATATCGTAGCCCAGGGCGAAGCGAGGTACGAGCGAGCCCTGGGTCAACTGGCCCAACATTCTCAAACCCC
>JBHEKR010000109.1:0-3034 GCA_041859365.1 Candidatus Hydrogenedentales bacterium | reverse complement strand
GTTGTCGCCGTCACGAAAGCAGGCTACGGTCACCTGGGCATGGAGGATTGAGCCATCCTTCCGGAAATAGCGCTTCTCCATCACATAGTCGTCAATATCCCCCGCGATGGACTGCTCGAATAGATCCACGCTCTTTTCCAGGTCATCCGGAAAGGTGAGTTCGTTCCAGGTCTTGGATTTCATTTCCTCCTCGGTATAGCCAAACATGGACAACAGCTTCTTGTTCACCCGAAGCCACCGGCGATCGGGACCGATGATGGCGATACCGATATTCCCGAGATCAAACTGGGAGCGAAACAGGAACTCGCTTTCGCGCAATTCCGCCTCTGCCATGCGGCGGTGCTGGAGTTCCTTGTGAAGCGAACCGATCGTACACCCTGTTATGGAGGAAATCGCGCACACCACGGCCAGCCCGATATGCACCTGAACCAAGGCTTCTCCGGCGCTGATCGGAGGGATGATTCCGCCCGAAAGCAGGGCCGATAGAAACATCGTAAGAAATACGATCCAGACATTGATCGCGAGCGCCGACCCCAGCCCCAGGCGGAGCCCCGCCCAAAGCCCGAGCACAGCAAAAACAAACCAGTGAGAACCCACCGGCAGCGTGAGGGCGATACCAAGAGCGATTGCCAGAATCAAGCCAAGTTCCAGTTGCGGCCAGCGCACGGAGTCGTGGGCATCAAGCGGGTCCCACGCCCCCGCGCCCCTGGTCTGGGAAAGACCGCGACGCTCCAGCGGGGGAGTGCCGAAGTACACCAGGGGAAGCGCCACTCCCAGGCCGGAAAAGGCCGTAGCGGTCCATTCGCTCCACGCCGTGTTGAGAAAATCGGCCGGTGCCAGCGCTCCCGTGGCCACCAGTTGGGCCGGCACCTGGATCCCGTCGATGCATGCCGCCGGCAGGATCGCGAGCATAAGGAAGCCGAGCAGATCGCGCAGCTCGGGCATCCAGCATCGCCCGCTTGCGAACTTGCGGAAGAATAGCCACGACGCGCCGACCGCGATCGTTTCGGGGAGCGCGTAGATCGGCCACCAGGCCATCTGCGGCAGCCCCCACCACCCCGCGCACACAAGCGCGTTCAGGTAGATGCCGGGCAGGACCCGCGGCCCCCACCACTGAATCATGGCCATTCCGAGCGGGATGGGCAAGTAGAGCAGCGAAACGCCCGGCCCCAAGCTATATTGCAACGACACGTGCGTGCCCGCATGGCACAGAAGGAAGGGAGCCAGCCAAGTCCACCACGGCAGGCGCCGTTCGCGGCTCAAATTCGGGTCATGGGACAAAGCGCCAATCCCTCTCCCGCCCCCGCTTCCTCGTGACTTCCAGCGTCCCCGAAAAATGCCGACACGATCACTTTCTGCTGGCTGCGTTCCCTATTCAAGCACAGATCCGGGATCGCGTCAAGACATTCTCGCCCGCGGAGGTGTGAACGGTGGGCGGAAACTATGCATAATGTCGGGGGTTAGCGGCATCGCGTCAGGGAACTTCTGCTCCAGGCATCGGACTCCGCGCTCCGCAGAATCCGCATACGTGCATCCCCCGGCAATAAACCCCATAGAAACTACTTCATGAACCGCCACGCACTGGCCTACATCGCCCTCGCCGCCGCCACCTTCGGCTGGGCCCTCTCCCCCATCTTCATGCGCTACATGACGGGGGCCTATGACCCCTACACGCAGTCCTTCCTGCGCTATGGGTTCGCGACGATTATATTGTTAGCCATCTCGGCCATCGGGTATCGCGATGGATTTATCGCCGCGCTGCGTCGCCCGAAAGCCACGCTCGGTCTGGCGCTCCTCAATTTCGTGATGCAAACGGCATGGACCGTTTCGCTCTATCACACCACCGCCACAGCGGCCCAGCTTATTACCAAAATCCAGGTGCTCATGATTATCGCAATGAGTTACTTTCTCTACCACGAGGAACGCGCCGTAATTAGAAGTCCGCGCTATATCTTCGGCACCGCGTTGGGCTTCTTCGGTCTGGCCGGGGTCCTCATGGATGACCCATCGAAGTCCCTCTTCCCCACCCTCGATCTCGCCGTCTTTCTCCTGCTCTTCGTTTCGGTGTGCTGGTCGGTCTATGCGGTCTGGGGCAAACATGTCGTCCGGGACCTTCATCCCGTACCCATGTTCACCGTAGTGTCCCTCTACACCACCATCGGGTTTGGCGTGAACATGCTGATCTTCGGTGACCCCGGCACGATCATCTCGGGGGGAAGCTACATGTTGTGGATAGCGGCCCTGTCTTCGGTATTGCCCATCGCCGTGGCCCACGCGGCCTATCACTATGCCCAGCACCGTCTCGGCGCGGCCTTCTGCATCAGCGTGCAATTGGTAACCCCCGCCATCACAAACGGCCTGGCCCTCTTCTTCTGGCCCGACGAATCCATGAACTTCATCCAGTGGATTGGCGCGGGGGTATTGACGGCCGGGAGCCTCTTCGTGATTCAGGCGCAGCGCAAGGCCAGCGCCGACAGCGCGCCCCTGACCATCACCGAGGGGTGACCCCGCCCGGGCGGCCCATGTCAATGCTCCGGCGGATCCAGGGTGCCGAGGGCTTCCAGGAATGCGGGCGAGAGGGGAAATTGTCCCATCGTAACGCGTTCCTTGTGGCCATCCAGAAAAAGAACATCCGCATCGTGCGCGCCGGATTCCGGCTGAGAAATGATCACCGGAATTGTTGAGCCAGTCGCCGCCGGCCCTCTGGGGTCGTTGATGTCGCTGTAGTACAAGCGCCCTACCCCCGCGCGCAACGGGTGTAGAAGATTCGTAACACTTTAGCGGACTGAAGTATCTATATGTAGTATTTTGTTGTATTGAACGTACATTATGTTGTGTGCAATAGTGAGCGCATGGCAAACTCGATTTTGCAAGATATTGCGCTTGGGGCCTCGTTGACTGAAGAGGTGGCGGGCGCTATTTTCGAGCAGGGCCGGGAGGCGGTAGTCTTCGCGCTGCTCGCGCAAGCCAAGATGCTGGCCGAACAACAGGCAGCCTTGGCAGCGACCTCTCACGAGACACCATCGACTCCGTC
>JBHEKR010000525.1:0-8076 GCA_041859365.1 Candidatus Hydrogenedentales bacterium | reverse complement strand
TCCTGCACGCGGACTGTCCCAATCCGCAAGATTAATTTCGGTTGGAAATTCCAACCCGACCGAGGCTAACAAACTAAGCGTGCGGGACCGTCCCCCGTTTTTAAAGCGCGGGACGGTCCCGAACGCCTGGCGGGCTTCGCTTTGTCGCGACGCTCTTTGGTGACGCATTCACAAGAACACGGCCAGGGGCCCTTCCGTTCAGGACGGTCCCGTCGCTACTCCCCGAATCCCAACACGTCACCCGTGACCAGACCGCCGCCCACACCACCGCCGCCAGCGCCACCCTGACCCACACCCCCCTGGGCCGGTGCGCCGGGCACTTCAAACTGCGCGCCCACGGTCAGGCGCTCGCCCATGCGGTCGACCATGAAATAGACATTGCCGTGACGTTGCGCTTCGAGCATGGCGAGCTCGTAGTCGAGATTATTTGCGATGGCTGTTCGATTCAACTGCACAATTACATCGCCCCGCTGGACGCCCGCCGTCCTGGCGAGGCTGGCATCCGCCACATTGTTCACGTAAAGCCCGTGGGTGGCCTTGAGCCCGTAATTCTTCGCGGTCGCCGGTGTCAGGGCCGTCGCTTCGGTCCCCGTCTCCTGCACCTTGAAAGTCCCCACCAGTTGGCGGATATCCGTGCCGAGGGTCTTGTTGAAGGTCTCCTCCAGCACCTGACCGTCCACATAGTCCAGCTTCTCCAACTCATCGATGATGGTGCGAATCGCCCCATCGCCAAACTTATCCTCCACCAGAATAAACAGCCCCATGGCGGCATTAAAGTAGTCCGGATTGTTTGCCCGGTCATCAAACGAATCCCAGGTAAAAAGATCCGCGCCCACCTTCGCCAGCGAGCTCAGTGGCTGCTGGTAAACGTGGTTGTTTTCAAAGGTGGAAAGGGGAACCGTGCCGCCACCGGCGGCGGTGCGTTCCCGCATTTT
Organism: Candidatus Hydrogenedentales bacterium; assembly: GCA_041859365.1. GTDB lineage: Bacteria > Hydrogenedentota > Hydrogenedentia > Hydrogenedentales > JAEUWI01 > JAEUWI01. The sequence goes on along the minus strand of JBHEKR010000525.1, from coordinate 7,141 downwards.
TTCGTACACCAGAAACTCCGCGTAGTTCGCGAGGCCCTCGCGAAACCAGCGCGTGAAGTAGCGCGTCTTGACGAGCGGGTTGTCCTTTTGATCGTCGAGAATGAGCGGCGGCCGCGCGGGATCCACCAGGCTGAGCTTGGCCAGCTCATGGACAAACATGTAGGGGTAAAAAGGGTTCGTCGAGCGGATGGTCGCGAAAGTCTCGTCCGTATCCGCAACAAACATGGGGAACTGGTACACATCGCTCGTGCGCTGGAAGCCCCCGGTAATCTCCCCCGGCAACCGGTCGCGGCGCAGCAGGTAGGCCCGGACGGGCACCTGGAGTTCGCGGCCAAGCGCTTGCTCCACATGGGCGATGTACTGTTCCATTTCCATGGCCAGTTCGCCCGCCTGCTCCTTCAGCCCCGCCTGAAAGGCCACCTCGGCGCGACCCACCTTGGCCGTGCCCTCATAGTACTGCTCCGCCACATGGGCGTTGTCCACCACCACCGCGTCGCTGTAGTTAAAGCGCACATCGAAGGCGGGCTTGCCACCCTCCTCCTGATACGTGGTGTAGGTCTCCAGCGCCGTCTTTTCCTGCAACGTCTCGCAGCCCGCAAGCAGGCCCGTCAACGCAATTCCGCAAGCGGCCCCGCGAACCCATGGCATGAACAATCTCGGCATAGTGATGGTGCTCCCTGAAAAGGTCAACGGAAACGAATTTCGCCTAGTGTACCCCGACGCCACAGACCATGCAATTCAGTTGACAGTTGACAGTTGACAGGGACCCACGACCCATAGGCCCCCTGCATCGCCGACACCGCTGTCAACTGTCAACTCTCCTCGGTCACCTGCTAAAATCGCTGCACACTGCAGCAACCAGGAGTCTCCACATGCCCACACCACCGGCCTCTGTCATCACGATCGACTGTCTCTACGACCACCCGGAGCGCGCCGCCGCCTTTCTGATTCTCGAAGGTGACCGCGCGGCGTTCGTAGACAATAACACGACCCTCGCCGTCCCCCATCTGCTGGCCGCGCTGGCGGAGCGGGGGTACACCCCCGAACAGGTGGACTATGCCATCGTAACCCACATCCATCTGGATCACGCCGGGGGTACCGCGGAACTGGTCAGGCATTGCCCGAACGCGACCGTACTGGCCCACCCCAGAGCGACGCGCCACCTGATCGATCCCTCGCGCATCATCGCCGGCGCCACGGCGGTCTATGGTGCGGAAACCTTTGCGAAGCGCTATGGCGTCATCGAGCCCGTGCCAGAAGGGCGGGTCCGCTCGATGGAAGACGGCGAGACGCTGACCTGGGGCAGCCGAACCTTGACCTTTATTCACACGAAGGGCCATGCGAGCCACCACTTCTGCATTCACGATTCAGGCGCCAACGCACTCTTCGCGGGGGACGCGTTCGGCCTGTCGCGCATGAGTTCCATGCGCCCCGGACCGGCCTTCACCGTCTGCACTTCTTCCCCGCCGGAGTTCGATCCCGCCGAGGCGCGCATCAGCGTGCAACGTATCCTGGACAGTAAGGCGGAATGGGTCTATCAGACCCACTTCGGCTATTTCTCCGACCTGCAGACCCGCGCGGAGCAGCTACTGCGCTCGATCGGCGATCTGGAAAAAATCGGGCGCGATGCGGCCGCCACCACGCTCAGCGGCGATGCCCTGCAGGACTATTGCCAGCCCCGGGTGGTCGCGGCTTTCGAGGCGCACCTGAAGCACTGCGGGGTGACCGACGTGGACGCCGACCTGGCCTGGCTCGAAGAGGATATTCGTCTCAACGCCATGGGTCTCGGCTTCTACGCCGAGCGGACCCGCCACGGCATCTGAACCCGCCTGAAAAGCGCCCGCAGTTCCTGAAAGCGAAGCACCCCCGGACCTGGAATCCGGGGGTGTCGTTTATTCTCTTGAAATCGCGGCTCAGGCCCAGGTAATCAGGGCCGTCTCGTGCTTCTGCGCCAAATCATCGTGATTCGGGATGGCGCGCACGGTAAAGCCAAGTTGGCCCGTCCGGTCGCACTTGATGGAACCCTCAAAACGCGACAGACCATTCTTCATTCCTGGAGCGGCGGCCATTTCGCTACTCACCCCGTCCATGATTTGGCCGTCGGCGTTTAACTGGCCGAAGTAGACCTCCACGGTCACATCGGCGCTCGTGAGTTCGCCCAGTTGAAGATCGGCCGTCACGGTGAGGTTCGTGCCCACCGGAAGATTCTCGGAGGGGCCCGATTCAACGTGCACAATCGATACCTGCGGCCAGTGGGCCTGGACTCGTTGCTTCCACGCGGCCAGTGCGCGGGCGCCCGCCCGCTTGTTGGCCCGAAGCGCATTGCGCCGCTGTCCCGAAGGAATATAGCAGCGATCGGTGTATTCCTGAACCATGCGGTAGGTGTTGAAAACCGGCCCAATCGTGCGGATGGCCGACTTCATGCGGCGGATCCACTCCCGGGGCAGGTCGTCGCTGCCGCGCTCGTAGAACGTGGGCACGACCTCTTTCTCCAGCAATTCATAGAGCATTTCGCTTTCCACGCGATCCTGTTCTTCCAGGCTCTCGTAATTCTCTCCGCGACCGATGCTCCAGCCGTTTGGCCCAAGGTGTTCCGCTTCGCACCACCACCCATCGGGAATGCTGATATTCAGCGCGCCGTTGGCCGAGGCCTTCATGCCGCTTGTTCCGCTGGCTTCCATGGGACGGCGCGGCGTGTTAAGCCAGCAGTCCACTCCCTGAACCATATAGCGCGCCACGTTGATGTCATAGTCTTCGAGGAAGATAAAGTGGCGCTGGAGATCGGGATCGCGCCCCACTTGATACAGCTCGCGGATCAACTGCTTGCCCGCCGCGTCCTGCGGGTGGGCCTTGCCGGCAATGATGAACTGTACCGGGCGGCCCGGATTGGTAAGTATGCGCTCAAGCCGCTCCGGATCCCGCAGTATCAGCGTAGCCCGCTTGTAGGTGGCGAAACGCCGCGCAAAACCGATGGTGAGCGCATCGGGGTTCAGCACTTCCCGGCAGATCTTCAGCTCCGCATCGGTCGCGCCCCGGTTTTCATGCTGCTTCACCAGGCGGCGACGGGCAAAGTTTACCAGGCGCTCGCGGCGCCGTTCGTGGGTGCGCCAGAGTTCCGTATCGGGCACATCGTCGATTCGCTGCCAGATGCTGTGATCGTCCGGACTGTTCACCCAGCCTGGGCCGAGGTAGCGATCATAGAGGTCGGAAAGATCGCGGGAGATCACGCTGCGCGTGTGAATGCCGTTGGTGATGGACGTGATGGGCACTTCGTCTTCCGGAATATCCTTCCACGTCAGATTCCACATGTTGCGCGCCACTTCGCCGTGAAGCTTGCTCACGCCGTTCGCCCCCGCCGAAAGGCGCAGCGCCAGCACCGTCATGCAGAACGGCTCGTGGGTGTCGCTCGGGTTCTGGCGACCAAGCTGGAGCAGGCGCTCGAAGGGAATACCCACCTCGCGGCAGTAGTTCCCGAAATAGCGCTCCACCAGTGCCGCCTCGAACATGTCGTTGCCCGCGGGCACCGGGGTGTGGGTCGTGAAGAAGCTGTTCGCCTTCACGGTTTCGATGGCCTCTTCGAATTTCAGCCCCTCGTCCGTGACCAGGTCCTTAATTCGTTGCAGCGTCATGAAAGCCGCGTGGCCTTCGTTCATGTGATAGGTGGTGGGTTGGATATTCAGCGCATGCATGGTGTAGACGCCGCCCATACCCAACATGATCTCTTGCCGCACGCGGGTTTCGCGATCGCCGCCGTAAAGCTGGGCCGTAATGGCCTTTGCCGCGGGAGAATTATCGGGATGATCGCAGTCCAGCAGGTAAAGCGGCACACGACCGACCTGGCAGCGCCAGACGTAGGCCGTGACCATGCCCTCGGGGTAGGGAACCCGGATGGTCAGCGGCGCGCCCTGAGCATCGCGCTCGTGGGTGATGGCGATGTTGTAGAAATCGTTGTGCGGGTAGGTTTCCTGTTGCCAGCCGTCGGAACTAAGGTACTGGCTGAAATAACCGCCCCGATAGAGCAGCCCGATGCCGACCAGAGGCAGGCCCAGATCGCTCGCGGCCTTCAGGTGATCACCCGCCAGAATGCCCAGGCCGCCGGAATAGATGCGCAGCGACTCGTGGAGGCCGAACTCCGCCGACATATAGGCCACGCGGAAGTTTTCCGGCGCTTCGGGGTTGCGTTCCTTCCACGTGTTGGAGGCCATGTACGTCTTCAGGCTGGTCGCCACACGGTCCATGTGGGCCAGAAAGCTGTCGTCCTCCGCCAGATCTTCGAGCCGGAGCTGGCTCACGCGTCCCAGCATGGTGCAGGGGTTCTGGTTCACTTCCGTCCACAGATCGCGATCAAGGCGGTGGAACAGATCGATTGCGTCATGATTCCAACACCACCAGAGGTTGTGGGCGATATCAGAGAGGGCCTTCAGCCGCTCGGGCAGCCTCGGCACCACCGTAAACTTGGATACAGTCGCCATGGAATTAATATCCTTTCTAAGGGGAAACACTATCGTTGCGGTCCAGGAACGCGTGGCGGGCGTCCCGGGCCGGGACGTGCTATCGGGCCAGCGGCGCTTGCCCTGACCCGCTGGTTAAACACAACGGGGGCATTCATGTTTTGAACACTGCGTAAAGAATACACGCTGGACGTGCAACCCTGGTAAAAGGGCGCGGCGACCCGATCCCCCGGACACCTGCAAACCCGCTCTCCCCAGACATGCAGGGCGCATGATGGGTGTAAGCATACCAACTGGGCCGGAAAGTGGCAAGTATTAGTTGCGGTCAATCCAGATTCTGACGCGAAAACAGAATCCAGCAACACCCAGGGCAACAAGGGCGCCAACGATGCACTGGACTACGAGTTTGGCCGGCGCCAGCCTGGGCCGGACTTGCTGCAGGATGGCCAAGAGTGAAGGGCATTCCAAACTCCCGCGCGAGATGGCAGAAAGTGAATCGACTGCGAAATCCTTAGAGCAACCGTGGGTCCCAACAAAAAGAGCTGAACCGAAAATTCTCGCCAATTTGCTTCCGTGAAGTTCCGTGGTGGAAATTCTCTATTCCAAGTGTCGCCTCAGAAGAAATACTTCCCGAAAAAGCCACCGATTGCCTGAAAAAACGCCCCCACCGGGCCACGCTGCATCTTCACGCGGCCATGGCGCACCGCCGAGCGAAATTCGAAGCCGTGGCGGGCCACGCCCACCACCGGAGTGAAGGCCGTGCTCTGCACGGGCTGGGGCGAGACGTCGAGGCTATCGGGACGGCCCTGCCGCGCCGGGACCTGAAACACGGCCTCGGCCAGAGCCACCTGATTGCGGATTGTGGCCGCGCCGCCCGTCAGGATGATGCCGCGCACGAGGTGCTTCGACATGCCCCGTGAGTTGATGTACTGGTGAACCTTGTTGAGCAATTCGCGGGAGCGCTCGAAGATGATCATCTCCAGCTCTTCGCGATCAACCACCGAGGGGGCGCCATGGACCGCGCTCTTCAGCTTGATCTGGGCGGAGCGGCCTTTGGAGTGGTCGTCGGGCACGGCGCTGCCAAGCTTGCCGGGGGACAGTTCCCGCTGGATGAGGGCTTCGGACAGGCCATACTCCAACACCAGCTCGTCCGCCTCTTCAAAGGAAACCTGGAGGCCCGCCGCCACATCGCGCGTGATGTGAAAGCCGCCCCAGTCAAAACACTGGGTGGTGAGAATGCGCCGGTCGCGGTACATGGCCAGACTCGTGGTGCTCCGGCCCATGTCGAGCACGGCCACGCCAAGTTCCTTGTCTTCCGGCGTGAGACAGCCAAGCGCCGCCGCGATGGGCAGGAAGACCAGGTCTTCCAGCTCGCGCCCCTGCGACTCGATGCAGGTGATGATGTTGTCCTCGATAACGGAAGGAATCTGGGCAAAGTGGACACGGGTCTTCAACACGCTGCCGCGGATGCCCACGGGATCGCTGACGCGGAGATCGTCCACGTACCATTCCTGGGACGTGACAGAGGACACCACGTGCTTGCCCGGCGCGAGGATATCGCGGGAAGCCAGATCCAGCGCCTCCTCCAGATGGGACATCTCCACCACGCCGTGATCGAGCTTCACATGCCCGTCGCGGATAAAGCTTTCCACGTTGGTGCCACTAAGTCCGCAGAAGAGAGAGGGCAGCTTGACGCCCGCTTCTTTCTCCGCCGCGTTGAGGGCCTGCTTCAGCGCGCGTTGCGCCGCATTCAGATCCTGGATCAGACCCTGCGACACGCAGCCGCGGCCCTGTGCCGTGCCATGGCCAAGGATTTGCACCGACCCGTCGCGGCCCTCCAGCGCCACCACCACGCGCACTTCACGGGAGCCGAAATCGACGGCACCGACAATCTCACCTTTCCTGGCCACTATGCGGAATTCCCTTCCTGTTACAATGCTTTGCGTTGCGCGCGAGGTTCACGGCGCACACGGTTCCGTGGTATGCGGGTCACCCGTTCGATGGTGGCGCCGTCATTCCCCGGGTTGCCCCTCTTCGGCGTTCTGGGCTTCCGCCACGGGCTCCGGGGCGGGTCCCCCGCCTACCTGGCGGATGGTGTTTTCAATGTCCGCCACGGCGGTCCGGCGCACGGCAAGTTCGGCTTGCGCGGCTTCGAGGGTCGAGGCATGGGCCGCGCCCGTTTGCTGGAGCACCAGCACGTGATCGCGCGCACCGTCGAGGTTTTCGCGCGAGCCCGATTCTTCTTCGCTGAGGGCTTCCAGTTCCGATTGCATGCGGCTCTCTTCGGAAAGGTTATCGTCCAGACTGGTCTGATAGTTGGCGAGGCGTTCGAGTTCCCCGTTGCGCCGGGCTTCGAGCTCCGCAATCTGACGGTTCAGATCTTCGACCGCGGCTTCCACGGCTGCCGCTTCGTCGCGAAGCTGGGCGATCTGCTCGCGCTTCGCTCCGAATTCCCGCTGGCAGAGGGCGACCTGTTCTTCGAGCTGCTGCACGCGGTGCTCGGCCTCGCCCACGGTGGCTTCGCCGGTGGCGATGGCCTGGCTGTTCTGGGCGATCTCGGCTTCGATCATCGCGATGCGACCGGCGACCTGATCGGCCTCCATCGTCGCCATGTTTGCCGCGAGTTGCAGGGCGAATACCTTGGCATCACCGAGGTTGCCCTGGGCCATGGCCCGCTGGGCGGTGAGGAA
>JBHEKR010000120.1:0-28922 GCA_041859365.1 Candidatus Hydrogenedentales bacterium | reverse complement strand
CACGCGCCGGATAAAGCGATTTCAGGAAAACATCCGCGCCGCGGGCCTGGATGCGGCGCTGGTGCACGCCAATGAGTCCGACTTCGCCAATGTGCGGTACCTGTCGGAGTATTGGCCGACTTTTGAGGCGGCGGGCGTGTTTGTTCCTGCCGAAGGCTCGCCGGTGCTCATCATCGGCCCGGAGAGCGAGGCCTATGCGCGGACGCGCAGCAAGATCAAGCAGATCGCCCTGATGGTCGAGTACCGGGAGTCGGCGGAGCCGGAGTATCCCGGAATACCCGTGGCGCACTTCAAGGACGTGGTGAAGATGGCCATGCCCGGCAAGAAGCTGCGCAAGCTCGGACTGGTGGGTTATTCGGTGATGCCCCTGCCGGTCTATCACAGCCTTTGCAGCGAGCTGCCGAAGGTCGAGCTCATCAAAGCCGACGACACGTTGATCTCGCTGCGCATCAACAAGAGCGCCAACGAGATTAAGCTGGCGAAGCGGGCCTACGAGATCAGCGAGATCGCCGTTGGTGCCATCCTCAACGAGATCAAGCCGGGCATGACGGAACTCCAGGTGATCGGCATCGCGCAGCGGGAGATCTATCAGAATGGCGGCGAATACGAAGGCCACTCGCTCTATTGTTTCTGCGGCCCGGCCACGAAACACGCCATCTCCCGACCCACCCACAACACCATCAAGAAGAACGAGATCATTCAGCTCAATATCGGCGCGCGGGTGGGGGGCTATTCATCAAGCGTAGGCCTGCCCATCTCGATTGGCAAGCTACCGGCGCGGAAAAAGCGGCTGGTGGAATTCGGGCTTGAGGCCCATCTGAAGAAGGCGGAGTTGATGAAGGCGGGAAAGCCCGCAGCGGATGTTGTGAAGGAGTACGAAGACTTCGTGGAACAGCGCGGCTTCAAGAAGTACATGCTCTACGGACCCTGCCACGGAATCGGCATGATGGAAGTCGAGCGCCCCTGGATGGAATCCACCTCCACCTATACGCTCCAGGAGAACATGACCTTCCAGGTCGATACCTTCTTCTACGACACCGACTTCGGCCTGCGGTGGGAGAACGGCGTTCGCGTCACGAAGAAAGGCGTGGAGCGCCTATCCGAGAAATTCATGAAAATCGTTGAGATCTGAACTTACGTGACCAAATCCCCCAAACGGAAGCACTGACTTTCCAGTCCGTGACTATCGTGCGACTTCGTCGCACCATACGCGGTTAAGAAAACCCGCGCTCCAGCTTGCGAAAAATGAGTTGTTATGGCGACGCGGATGGTCGCCTCATCGGCCATCCGCGTCGCCATTCAAATCACTGTTCATCGCTCTCGTCGCCCATCTTCGCCAGTCGCCCGAGCATGCCCTTGATATCTGCGGCACCGCGAATGGCGACGTATACGGTAATGGTCGAGTACCAAGCAATGCAGGCCATGGTCAACGTCCACCATATCCAGTGTTCGGTCATGCCTCAATTCCTTTCTTTGACTGTGGCTTCAACAGCGAGCCGACGACCATGGCAACCGCCGCAAGGACGTAGGTCGCGATGTTGGAAAACTGGGGGCCGACGACTTCTTTCGCGAAGTGCCGCGTAGATGGAATTTGCTCCATGATCAGGAACGCGAGCGGTATGGTTGCGCCGACCGCAATGGCGCCGGCGCCACCCCAACTGTTCGCCCGCTTCCAGTAGCAACACGCGACCAGCAATACCGACATGCTCGAAAGGTAAATGTTGCCCGTGACGGTCAGATAGTCCCAGAGGCTCCCTCGCAATGGATACCAAAGGCCGTAGACCAGTAGGAACACGCCGATGATGGCCACGATGGAGCGGCTCCAGAGCAGCCCGCGCTTCTCAGACCACTCGCCCTTGCGGAAGGGCCCCAGGATGTCGTTGTAGATGACGCTCGACCAGCTCAGCATGTAGGACGAGTCCGTGGACATATCGGCGGCGAGCATGGCCGCGACCAGAAGGCCCATGAGGCCGACGGGCACGATCTGGGCCAGAAGCTTCGGCATGGCGAGCAGGGTATTCTCACCCACCTGCTCCGGCGTAAGCACAGCAAGTGCGGCAACGCCCCAGATCACTGGAATCAACCAGCGACAGAGGAAGAAGAAACTTGTGCGCGTGTACACCTGACGCCCCGTCTTCGTGTCTTTGGCCGCCAGAAGGCGCTGGATGGTCGTCTGCCACGTCAACACCATGGCGACGCTCAACAGGCCGTTGGCCACGATAAACTCCCAGCCCATCTTGGAGTTCAGGAATGGATTGAAACCGCCAGCGCCGTATTGTTCCGCTACAACCGCCGTCATGCGATCCCAACCCACGTGTACCAGGATTAAGATGGTGACGGCCAGCAACCCCATGCTCATCACGATGAACTGGAGAAAGTCTGTGACGAGGACGGAGAGCATCCCACCCAATATGGTGTACACGGCGACAAAAAGCAACAGCGCCGTCATGGTAATTTTGAGGTAATCCCCATCAAAACCACAAACTGCCACGAGGAATTCACCACCCGTGCGCAGGAACACGCCCATATTGAGCAGCCCGCCCAGTACGATAACGACGCCAGCCGCCCAGCGGATCTTCGGCCCCAGGCGCAATTCAAACAACTCGGGAATCGTCATCACACCCGCGTCGCGGAGTTGCTTCACACAAAACCCCGTATACCCCACGAAGAACATGGCCAGCGCGGCAAGCACGCCCGGTGTCGCCCCTGCAAATCCGTTCAGATAGCCGTTCTGCGCCGTATACATGCAGGTGACAATGCCGAATTCCGTGGCCGCGAGCGATGCGATGCCGAGGCAGAGGTTCATCTCGCGCCCCGCGATCAGGAAGTGTTCCACCTTGCCCACGTACTTGCGTACCGCAATCCCGGCCACCATGGTGGCCATGATATAAAGGCCAACGATGCTGCCGTCAATCCAAGAAAAGTTCGTCATAAGCGGATCCTGCGGAGGCCACGTGTGTTCGTGTGGCGGTTGCGTTGCAAAAAAGATCAAGGATGGTGTTTGTGCGCGGCTGGCGCCGGGCCGATTCGCTGGAGGATACACTAATCGACCTCTCCCTTCAATTCAACAACGAGCACACGACGGCACGGTGAGAATCAGTCGAAAGGAGTGGAGGTGAAGCGTCCTTTTTCTGCGGGCCACCTATCCGTATGGGTGTCTATCAATCCCTTTCTCTTCTCCCCGTCTCCGTGCCGTGGTCCGAAAATCAAAAAGAGCACAAAGGGAATCAACCCGTTGTGCTCTCTGCATTCTCTAAGTTTAAGAAACCCGTAAAGGCTATTCGCCGCCCTTGCGGTGTTTCTTCTTGGGCTTGCCCTTATCTTTGTCCTTTTTCGGTCCGCCGAAGGTGGCGCCCTTCTTGTCATCCTTTTTGTGGAAGGGCTTGCCATCTTTCTTGTGGAAAGGCTTGCCATCCCTCTTCTCGAAGGACTTGCCTTCCTTCTTCACGAAGGGTTTGTCGCTCTTCTTGGGCTTACCCTTGGTGAACCAGCCGTCGGACTCGGGCGCGTCGCTTTCGCGGCGGATCCCCAGGCGCTGTCCCGCCACCCAGGTGTCCTTCAGCAGATCCATGATTTCCTTCGGCATCACCGGCAACACCACCGTGCTATGTTCGTCGAAAATCTCGATGTGGCCGATGTACTTGCTGTCGAGGCCAGCTTCGTTGGCGATGGCGCCCACGATGTTGCCGGGCTTCACGCCGTGGGTGTGGCCCACCTGAAGGCGGTAACGTTCCGTGCCTTCGGCCAGCGGCTCGCGGGTGCGCTCGCGCTTTTCGGGGCGCTTCCGATCGAAGCGCTCTTCCCGGTCACCGCCGCGATCATGGTCGCCACCCCGTCCGCGGTCGCGCTTGTTGGGCGTGGGCTCCCAGGTGCCGGCTTGCGCCTGGGGGCGATCCTTCAGCAGCAGGGGCTCGTCGCCCTGCACCATCTTCGCGAGGGCCGCCGCAATCTCAATAGGGGGGATGTCGTGCTCCGCCACATACTGCTCTATGATGTTCGTGAACAGCTTCAGGTTGTTTTCCGTCAGCGTGTCGGTGATGCGCTTCTTGAACTGGGCGATGCGGCGATCGTTGATGGCGTCCGCCGTGGGCATTTCCATCAGCGTGATCTTCTGGCGCGTGGCCCGTTCGATGGCCGCCAGCATGCGGCGTTCGCGGGGCGTGACGAAAAGGATCGCCTCGCCCGTGCGCCCGGCCCGGCCCGTGCGTCCGATGCGGTGGATGTAGGGCTCGGTGTCCGTGGGAATGTCGTAATTGATGACGTGGCTGATCCGCGCCACGTCGAGGCCGCGCGCGGCCACGTCCGTCGCCACGAGAATGTCCAATTCGCCATTGCGGAGCCGGTTAATCGTGCGCTCGCGCTGCGCCTGGGCCAGATCGCCGTTCAGGGCGGAGGCCGCGTAGCCGCGCGCGTTCAATTTCTCCACCAGTTCCACCGTGGCCGTCTTCGTACGCACGAAGATAATCACCGCGTCGAAATCTTCCGACTCCATAATACGCGTGAGGGCGTCGAGCTTGTGGGTGTGACTCACCATCCAGTAGCGCTGATTGATTGTCTCCGCCGTGGTCGTCTTCACCTTCATGGCGATGACTTCCGGATTGCGCATATGGCGCTCGGCAATGGTCTGAATCTCGCGCGGCATCGTCGCGGAAAAAAGCGCCACCTGGCGATCCGGCGGGGTCTGCTCCAGCACCCACTTCACATCGTCGATGAAGCCCATGCGCAGCATTTCGTCCGCTTCATCCAGCACGAGCGTTGTCAGGTTTTCGAGGTTCAGCGTGCCCCGGCGCATGTGATCCATCACGCGGCCCGGCGTGCCCACGACCACGTGGACCCCACGCTTCAGGTTGCGCACCTGGGGGCCGTAGTCCGAGCCGCCATAGATCGGAAGCACGTGCAAATCCGTAAGGTGCGAGGCATAGCGCTGGAAAGCTTCCGCGACCTGGATGGCCAGTTCGCGCGTGGGAACGAGCACGAGTGCCTGGGGAAACGTCTGGGCCAGCTCGATCCGGTTCAGAATCGGCAGCGCGAAGGCCGCCGTCTTGCCCGTGCCCGTCTGGGCCTGGCCGAGGACGTCCTTGCCCGCCAGCAGCGGGGGAATCGTCGCCGCCTGAATGGGGGAGGGGGTCTCATAGCCCACGGCGTCAAGGGCCTTCAGGACAGACTTATTCAGTCCCAGATCGCTGAAGCGGATGACGTCGGCAGACTCAATGATTTCGGTGGATTCGGTCGTTTCTTGGGTGTCGTTAGACAAAGTGGTATCCAATGCGCGTGGGGTGAACAGTGTTGAAATCCGCCCGTCAGGAGAGACGGCGGCCCAGTGATACGATCCGGGGTGAATCGGCACAGGGACTGTATTTACACATCATACGCGAAGGATCGGCGATACAGGAGGCGTGCCCTAATGGCCGCGAAGCGGCCCGTACCCGGGGAGTACAGCGAAAGTATACCACACTCGTGTGCGTCGTTGCGTCTTTTTGACGAATGCCCATGCGGATGACTTCGAGAGTCCGCTTTCGCTATGGTATCGCCACAACGGCGTCGTGGTGGTGTGTACTGGCGGCGTCGTAGTGTCAGGGGAATCGTAACAATTGCGAGAGGCCACCCATGAATCCACTTTTCCCCTTCAATGGGACACGGCATCTGGATGAGGCGGACCTGATTCCAGCGCGTCAGGGGTGCCCCTTGTGTGGTGGGGAAAGGCCCGTAGTCGAATTCCGGATTCAGAATAGCCCCGACATCGATCTGCAATCATGTCGGCGTTGCGGAGGGGCCAGTGTATCTCGGATGCCAACGGAGGCCGCGCTGGCAAGCCTCTATGCGACTTTTTATCCCGAACGAGACGAGGCCCAGGTAACCTTTGGCAACGTCGCTCGATTCGGAAAGCATCTTCACCGCTGCTTCGCACCCTTGAGGGTTCGGGGGCAACTCCGAATTCTGGATTTCGGCGGGGGAGACGGTTCCATCGCACTCGCGCTGGCCGCTGAGCTTTGTCGCTCGGGGGTCCGAGAGGTTGCCATTGTGGTCGTGGACCGGATTGGGACGCTCGCGGTCCCACCCGAGGCTTCGATAGCCATGGTGCGTGTGGAAGCCCTGAGCGACTGCGCGCGCGAATCCTTTGATATCGTGCTCGCGAGCGGCGTGGTGGAGCACGTCACGGAGCCAGTTCCATTACTGAGAAGCTTGCTTTCAAAGCTCAAACGCGGTGGCCGCTTCTATGCGCGCACGCCCCACGTGCTCCCCTTCATGCGGCTGATGCAACACCGGGCCGTGGAGCGCTTTTTCCCTTATCCCGCACATTTGCATGATATGGGGCAGCGATTCTGGGAGTTTGCCTTCACCGTGCTCTTGACTGACAGCGAATGCGAATTGACGGAGAGCCGCCCCGCCATCGTTCAGGTTTCATTCCGTCAACACTGGCAGGTTGCCTTGGCGTCCCATGTCATGAAGGCACCCTGGCATCTATTGGGGCGATCGTACCCTTACGTTGGGGGATGGGAGATTGTCGCGGAAAAACACGCGGCCCGATAGGGCGACCGTACCGCAATCAATGCGTTTCTGTTATGTCCGGAGTTTCAAAACCGTCTCGAGTCGATTCGGTTTCCGGCACAACCACATCTTCCACGGGAGGATCGGTCATTTCGGGCACCAAATCCTCCTCGACCTCGGAATAACTCGGCGTCACAACCGAGGATTCCCCGTCGGCGTCGCTGTCGATGTCCGCTTCGGGGGGAGCAAGCGCGGCTGTGGCACTCGCAATATCACCATCCGCGAAATCGTGATCAGATTCCGGGATGTAGGTCCCGTAAGTTCCCGCTTCTTCGGCCAGACTTTCCTCCGTGGAGGCGCCGGGCGGCGGATAGCGATCCGTGTCAAACTTTTCGCGGTAGCGTCGGGGCGTGCTCGGAGGGTTGGCTTCCAGGGCCGGGCGCCATTCGTCGCGGGTCTCGTCGAGGAAGCTCAGCAAATACACTTTGACCGAGAGGGTCTGATGCTGTTCCGGCATCGAAAAAGTCTTGACCCAGCTCCCCTGATTGACGACGCCGTATAGCTGACCCCGTTCTTCGAGAAAGCGCGCCACACACAACTCCGGATCGGCTGAGCCAAAGTTCCGCATGAATGATTCGGGGGTTTCTTCCCCCACGAAGGTGTTCCAGTAGTCGAGATTTGTCATGGGGGAATAGTAGCAATTACGAATTATGAATTACGAATTAGTTTTAGGCTTGAGGCTGGCAGTGGACCCCCCAGACCCACGCGACGCGAACCATCCGACCCATGAGTCTTCAGGACTTCTGGGGACTACTTTCGGAGGGGGGATTGGCCGCAGAAAAAGTAAGGCGGAAGCGGCGTCGAAATGGCTTCGCTGGTAAGGTCTGGGCGCTACACATGGCCCGCACTGATCCTGTTTGGGATCCTTACAAAGCACTCTCGCTACGCAACTTCCGCTTTATCTTTGGGGTGGGAGTAGCAGCGTTATCTGCGCATTGGGGTTTGGGCACTACACGTGGCCACTTATCGTCCTGTTTTGAGGACACGGCGCACAACGCTTTTTGATAACTGCTTCCACCGTATTCACAGCGGCATTCGCGGGACCTTGTCCGCTGGCCTGGTGTCCGGCCAAGCCATGTGTGCGGACCCGAGCATCGCGCTCACCGCAGTCGTGGACTCAGGCGCTCACGGGTCCCCGCGGTGCCAGTACCGACGTTTGGTCGCCGGTAAACCCTGGCGCGGGCCGTTCACCTGGTCGCCTGGGACCTTGTTCCCGAGTCCAATTGCAGTATACCACCAAGCTCCGTTTTTGCAAAGGAAATTTTTCAAGCGGGGCGGTGTTTCCTGACCTCTTCTTGCCCCTATTCCGCAGGGCCCGTACCGAGCACAACCGAAACGTTGTCGGTATCCCGATTTGGTGCAATTATATCCAAGTGATCGTCGCCGTTGATGTCGGCGGCAATCGCATCGATAGGGCGGGTGCCGATGGGCAGCGAGATTGCCGCCTCGAAGAGCAGCCCCCGCCGACTGAGGCGGATCGTAATCCGACCATTGTCATTTGTGGAGAAGAGGTCGGGCTGACCATCTTCATTGAAATCGGCCACACCGGCGGCGTTCGGCGCGTCGCCAGCCGCGAGCAGGCCCCCGGCACTGAACTGGCCGTCGCCCCGTCCGGCGAACAACTGCAGATTGTCGAGACTGTTGTGGCAGGTCGCGGCATCCAGATCACCATCACTGTCCCAATCGGACACGGCCAAGCTGTTCGGACCAACGCCGGTCACATAGCCCACATCGTTCGCCACGTCAAAGGTTCCATCGCCTTTGCCGGGAATGACGCGCAAGGCCGAGGTCGGGGCGCCGGCGCCGTCCTCTTCAATGCCGTTCACCAGCACGATGTCGAGATTGCCGTTCTCGTCAAGGTCGGCCAATTGAATGTCGAGGGGAAAATTTCCGGCGTCAAATTCTTCCGCATCGCCAAAGGCGCCTTCGCCATCCCCCAGAAGCACCGCGACGCTATCGCGGGCGGCGTTGCCCGTAACGATGTCCAGTGAGCCATCTTTGTCCACATCGGCCACGGCGATGGACCGCGGTTCGGCGGTGCCCGCCGAATCGCCCTCGCGGACGGAGTAGAACACCGGTGCTTCGAAGTCGCCATCGCCCAGTCCCAGAAGGATGGCGACCCGGCTCTGGTTTAAATTGGTAACGGCGAGGTCGGCACGGTTATCCCCGTCGAAATCGGCTGTTGCGAGGGCTCGTGCCGGGCCGCCCGCGGCAATCTCTGTTCCTTCGCCGAAGGCGCCTTTGCCGTCGCCCAGCAGAATGGACACATTCGCGCTATCGAGATTGGAAACGGCCAAATCGGGGTCTCCGTCCCGATTGAAGTCAGCCGTGACGACCATACGCGGACGGGAACCCGTGGTGAAGCGCCGCTCCATGGCCAGCCCACTGTTGGAGGATCCGGCCGCGATCAGAAGTTGGTCCCGGTCGGCGTTACAGGCGGCCAGGTCCAGCGTGCCGTCGCGGTCCAGATCGCCCGCGGCGAGGGCCACCACACCGGGGCCGGCATAATAGAGGTCGAAGGGCTCAAAGTCCCCTTCTCCGTCGCCCGCGAGGCACTGTATTTCACCGGAGGAAAGGGTGTCGTCGATATCTTCGAAGAGGATAGCAAGCACATCATCCTCGCCGTCGCCGGTGAAGTCCCCCAGTGCGATGCGGGTCGGATGGGACTTCGTGGGAACGAAGATTACCGTGTCGAAGGCGCCATTGCCCGCGCCCAGGTGAATTCCGAGGTTGGACGAGCCGGGATTGCTGACCACCAAATCGAGCCAGCCATCGTTGTCCAGATCTTTTGCGGCCACCATGCGGGGGCTTTGCCCGGTGGGCAGGGAGAGGCGCGTCCGAAAGTTTCCATCGGCGTCATTTACGAAGAGTGAGAGGGCGTCGTCGTCCCGATCCGTGCAGATTAAATCCAAACGAGTGTCGCTATTCACATCCGCCACAAGTAGCGCCCGGGGGCCTTCCCCCGTGGCCAGATCCAGCGGGGCGGCAAACGCGCGCGCGCCATCGCCCGTCAGCAACGATATCGTGGCCAGGCCGCTGTTGGCCGACACCAGGTCAAGGTGCCCATCCTCATTTACATCGAGGATCGCGACATCGCGGGGTTCGGCTCCGGCGGCCAGCGCCAGTAGTTCTGCGGTGGTGAAGGTTCCGTTGCCAGCCCCGTACAGCACCGAGAGATTATTGCTTCCGGAGTTTGCGGAAACGATATCCAGATTTCCGTCCTCATCCAGATCACCCACAGCCACGGCCCTGGGTTCGGTGGCCCGGGTGAGCAGGCGTTGTCCTGTCGTAAAGCCATCCGCCCCATCGGCAATCCAGCTTGTGAGGGTATTGTCGGCCCGGTTGGCCGTTACGAGGTCTGGAAAGGCGTCGTCATTGAGCAGGGCCACCGCAACGGCTTCGGGCCCCTCGTCCGTGGCCAGTTTCTGGGGCACGAGGAAGCCGACGGCGGGGTCAGGATCGGGGTCCGGATCGGGGTCCGGATCGGGATCGGGGCAGCCCGTCAGCAGGGTTCCGAGAAGAACCAGGGAAAGGAAAGGGAGACCCCGCCAGAAGAATTCGGCTTTGCGCTTCATTTATCGTATTCCTCGTGTTGCCGCTGAATGTGCAGATTATAGCCCGGTTGCGGATTTCGGTTGCAAGCGGACTCCGGGCGCACCAGTATTGCATAAAGCATACAAATGGGCGAGAAAAACGTGTCGGCGCCAACGCAATTCACGCAGCGGGGGTTGCCCATATGATACACTTGCGCCGTAGCAGTTCCGTTTCACGTGAAGGAAAGGACGGGCATGAAGTCGGTATGCGTCGTGTCAGACTTGCACATGTATTGCAAGCGTTCCAACTGGCAGTCTCATCTTCCAGAAATCTACGAGGCCGCCGCGGTATCGGACCTATTCGTTTTCAATGGCGACACGTTTGATTTCAAGTGGACCATGCTGAAAAGCGTGGATCAGACCATTGAAAAGGCCATAGAATTTCTCGCCGAACTCGCCGCCCGTTATCCCGACTGCCGCTTCCACGTGAACCTCGGCAATCACGATCATGTCCAGGGTTTCATCGATGCCCTCTCGGACCTGGCGCGCAGGACCCCCAATCTGACCTGGCACCCGTACTACCTGCGCGTTGGAAGCACCCTCTTTCTCCATGGCGATATGGCCACCCGCAAGATGAGCCACGCCCAGCTTGAGGCCTACCGTTCAAGCTGGCTCCATCACAAGAAGCAGGGCCGGGTAAAAAACAGGGTCTACGACGCCGCCTTCAAGGCGGGCGCGCACATCGCCATTTCGCGGCTGGTGCACCCGCCCCAGCGCACCTTGAAGCGCGTGCACGAATATATTCATGATATTGGTCACGGTACGCCTCACGGTGTCGACACGGTGTATTTTGGCCATACCCACGTGGCGGTGGATGCCGAGTACTATCGCGGTGTCACGTTCCACAATGGCGGTGCGCCGATGCGTGGTATGGAGTTCAGTTTGCTCCGGCTGGAGCTTGTCGAAACGGGCTGATGAAACGCAGGGACGCGTCTCACTTTGGTTGGTTTGTTGGGTGGGGCAGCAGTGATTATTCAGGGAAGGACGAATTGGATGGCTGGTGCGGAAATCGAAGCCCTGCTGGATGCGGGCGTCAGTGCCTGGAATAGTTGGCGCATGGAGAATCCCGAAGAGCTCCCCGATCTCAAAGGTGTGGTGCTACAGGGACGGCAGCTTCAGGGGATCAACTTCAAGAAGCTCAATCTTGCCGGGGCCAATCTCACGCGCAGCGAGTGTACCAATGCCGATTTCAGCCATGCCGATTTCAGCGGTGCGATACTAATCAAGGCCAATTTGAGCCGCGTGAACTTTTCAGGAGCGCGGCTTATCGGCGCGGACCTCACCGACGCCAATGTTTTTTGCGCGAATCTGCGGGGGGCGGATCTGAATCGGGCGATACTCAGGGCCGCGAATCTGAGCGGGGCGGACCTGTCCAAAGCCGATTTTACCCTCGCGGATTTGACAAGCGCCCGACTCTGGATGCGCTACTTCGGGAAGTTGCCCGTCGCCAACCTGAACGGAACCACCCTCCATGGTGCAAAGATGGGGAATGTGGATGTGTCCGAGTTGGACATGTCCCAAGTGATTCGGTGAAGCACTGGGCGCGGATTCAACCAGCGTCAGCCAGCGGAACCGCGCCCAGTGCCGATACCCCGAGATAGCGAAGGCTGTCCGGGGTATAGGACAGTTCTCCCGCTGTGCAAAGGAAAAGTGCCGCGTATGCGTGAGGCGCAAATAGCGCTTTCGGAAACTGGGGTGGATTCATACTGCGCTCCGTACTGCCATATCACCTGCGACGCCGGGATTATCCTCGATATGTATGAATATTGTGTGTAGGACACAGAAAGATCCTGTGAAGCGGGGCGGTACCGACCTGATACGGCGGGGTGTCAAGCCGCAGGGTGGAGTCTGCTTCGGCTCCCCGCCAACCCAATGTGTCCGGTTTTCGATCATGCGGTGCCCTTGAAAATACTCCACGCCTACAAAGATTTTGACCCGCCCGTGAGCGGTGGCATCGAGCGCCATATGGCGCTGGCGTGCCGTTTCCAGCGGCAGTGGGCCGAGGTGGAAGCCCTCACCTGCGGGCGGGACTGCGCCACACGTCGCGTAGAACGCGACGGCACGATGGTGACCGAAGTGGGGGAGTGGGGTCGCTTTCAACGTGCGCCGGTCTCTCCCCTTTATCCGCTCCATCTCCGCAGGGCCGATGCCGACGTTGTGGTTCTGCACCTTCCCAATCCCACGGCCGAGCTCAGTTGGCTACTCGCGCCTCCCCGGGGTGTGCTGGTGGTTCGGTACCACAGTGACGTCATTCGGCAGGCCCGCGCCATGGCGGTGTATCGTCCCTTTCAACAGAAACTTCTAGGCAAGGCGAGCCTGATCCTACCCACCTCGGCGCAGTACCTCATCTCGTCCGAATCCCTGGCGCCCTTCCGGGACAAGTGCCGGGTGGTGCCGCTGGGGATCGTGCCCGAGGACTTCCCGGCCCCGCCGCTGGCGCAGATTCAGACCCTGCAATCGCGCTATGGCGGACCCTTCGTGCTCTTCACCGGTCGACACCGCTACTATAAGGGACTTCCCTGGCTTGTCGAGGCGGCGCGGAGTATCGCTGCTCCGGTCGTTATCGCGGGCGATGGGCCCGCGGGCGAATCCGTGCGTCGGCTTGCCGACTCCATGGGCGTGCCGGTACACTTTCCCGGCTACCTGCCGCACGACGCCTTGGTGGCGCACCTGCACGCCTGTGAACTGCTTGTCTTCCCATCCGTTGAACGCAGCGAAGCCTTTGGCATGTCTATCATGGAGGCCCATTGCTGTGGAAAGCCCGTTGTGGCCACAGAACTGGGTACAGGAGTCGAGTTTATCAACCAGCATGGGAAAACCGGATTGAATGTTCCTCCCCGAGATGCCTCGGCCCTGGCCGCCGCCGTCAATCGCCTTCTGGCGGACCAAGAGGGGCGGGCGGTGATGGGGGACTATGCCGCGAAGCGAATCCGCCGGGAATTCGATGCGCGGATCCTGGCGGAAGAGGAACTTGCGCTCTATCGTGAAGCCCTGGCGGGCCGTCGCTAGATGTATTCGGCCTACGCCTACACGTTTCTTGTTTCCGCGCTGCTTTCCGCCGGACTGACCGCTTTGGTGCGGAAACTCGCCCTGCGTTGGCGTATTCTGGACCATCCCGGCGACCGCAAGGAGCAGTTGGAACCGGTGCCGCTGCTGGGCGGGGTGGCCATTGTGGCGGCCTTCTATCTCGTCGTGGTCGGCCACGCTCTCGTGCTGCTTCCCCTCGAACGCGTCGGGCTGGATGATTTCGAGCGTGTGCTCGCCACGGCGCTGGGTGATGGCAGCATGGGAAAGCTCGCGGGGATTCTGGCGGGTGGACTCGTCATCTTCGCTCTGGGGCTTGTGGACGACCGACATGCGCTGAATCCCTGGGCAAAGCTCAGCGGGCAAATCCTGGCGGGCCTGATACTGGTGCTGGCGGATGTGCGGATCGAGCTTTTTGTTTTCTCCAGCACCTGGACCTCCGGTCTGGCCACCATTTTCTGGGTTGTGCTCCTGACCAACGCCATGAATTTTCTTGACAACATGGACGGGCTCTGCGGCGGGGTCGCGATCATTGCCGCCTTGTCGTTTTTTCTATGCGTGGTGCCCTTCGAACCGCTCGTGCGCTTTCTACTCCTCGTGTTTGCCGGATCCACCACCGGTTTTCTCATTCACAACCTCAGCCCCGCACGAATTTATATGGGGGATGCCGGGGCCATGTTCTGCGGTTACTTTCTGGCGACCATTGCCGTACTCGGCACCTTTCATGTGGAAGGAACGCCCAGAATTGCCGTTGCCGCGCCACTCCTCGCGCTGGCGGTACCCCTCTTCGATATGGCCAGCGTGCTGCTCATCCGCTGGAAGCATGACGCGCCCCTTATGAAAGGGGACCGTCGCCATTTTTCCCATCGACTGGTCGATCTGGGCATGTCTCCGCGCCAGGCGGTGGAGTTCATACTGCTCGTCGCGGCGATCATTGGCCTGGGGGGCGCTTTCCTCCCGCTGCTTGATGCGCGCGGTACCGCTATTGTCCTGCTCCAGACCATCGGCGTCTTCCTGTTAATCGTGTTGCTGATGCGCGCGGGTAAGGATAGCGGGGGGAGCGGTCGATGAGTCGCCCGAAAACGGCAGTGCATCCGGTTTCCGCCGGGCAGGACGGCGTTCCTTCGCTCTGGCCTGCTGATTTCGTCCCGCCGCGAAAGGCCCTGCTGGCCTTGTTCTGCGTGGCGGCCTGGGGCGGGATTCTGGCGCTGCTGGCTGCCGGGAATGATCTCCTGGGCCTGAAAAAGGCCCTGCTGATTCTGGCAGGTGCACGGATGGAGCCCGTGCTCGGCGCGGCGTCGCTCCACAGCGTGGATATTGCCGTTGTGATAGCCGGATTTGTCCTCGTCCTGGGCGCGGGCTACATTCATGTGTCCCTGGGCTTGGCCGTGGTGCTCGCTCTGCGCCCCTGGCTCGATGGGTTCACCTACCCCACGGACAATTTCTATTTTCTCTGGGCGGTGCTGTACCTGATAGGCCTGTGGTCGGTTCGACACCTGCGCGAAGCGCGCCCCCTGCGCGGTCGACTTCCGCTGATCCTCTTGTCGAGCTACATTGGCTTCTGTTTCGTCTCGAGCGTCAACAGCATCCAGTTCGACGCCACGTACCGCGAGCTGCTTCACTGGGCCGCTTGCTGCGTTACATTCTTTCTCGCCATCAATGCCACGCCCCATCCCGTCGGCCGCACCCTTGTGCTCCTGGGGCTTCTCACCGGCATGGCGGGCCAGGCGCTCTTCGCCTATCCCCACTTGTGGTACGTGCTCCCATGGATTCGTGAATACCTTCAGGAAGATCCACGACGCCTCGCCCAGTGGTTCAAGGGGGCCACCGAATTTACTCCCGAACTCGCGCGTCGATTCAATCTGAACCGGGCCTTCGCCAGCATGGTATTTCCCAATGCTCTGGCGGCGCTGCTTCTTCTGGGGATACCGGCATCGTTCGCCTGCGCTTGGAACGGGGTCGCGGCGCTCCGCAGACCCACTCCCGAGCATTGCCCGGCCGTGACAGGCTGGCGTCACATTGCGCCATGGGGTGTGGCGCTTTTTGCGGTAATCTGTGTGCCGCTCTACCTGCTGGGACAACTTCCCCTGGCCTATTCTCTCGGCCAGTCCCCGTGGTTCGGCACCTCACAGAATCTAACCTGCCTTTCGGTGCTGACAGCGGCGCTTGGGACCACGTGCTTTCTGCTGGGCGCGAGACATTTCGGCCAGGCGCGCGCGGGCCAGGCGCTGGGGGCCTTCGCGGCGCTCTTGCTCAGTCCCGTGCTGTGCGGAGCCCTCTGGATCACCTACTCCCGTGGGGCCATGCTGGCGCTGCTGGCCGCCGCGGGCATCTGTGTCGTCATGCACTGCGGTATGGGCGGGGTGTTGCGCCGTATGGGGAAGGGCGCCGCCGCGAGCCTCCTGGTGATCGCGTTCTGTTTAATCCCCGTAATCGTGCTGGATTCTGCGGGCGCCCAGGACAGCCCCCCAGTGCCATCGACCGCCGTGAGTGGGGAAGGGATGGACATCACGGTCCGGGAATTGGCCGATCCGGGCTCCATGCGGCTCCGGCTGAGCTACTGGCGGGTTGCCCTTTCGGTGGCCCTCGATCACAGCGCCACAGGCGTTGGCCTCGGGAATTTCCGGATTGCCTATGGACCCTATCAGTATCTCGGCGCGGGCGACGTGCAAAATGCCCATAACGCAGTGCTCCAGGCCTGGTGCGAGACGGGACTCCCGGGTGTGATCGCCTTTCTGGCTTTCTGGGGAGTATTTCTGTGGAAGGGGCAACAATTCATTCGCACCGAGGCCGAACCGGCCCGTCGCTATCTGTTGCTCGGACTGTATGGGGGGGTGCTGGCCTTCCTGCTCCATTCGCTGCTGGATATCAATTTCTCCCATCCGTCCCTCGTCATGTACGTTCTGGCCACTGCGGGCCTGTTCTGGAGCCTTGCCCTCCCCGAAGTGGAGCCCGCCGCGGGGCGCGCACGAATCGTTGTCCTGCCGATTCTCTTGCTGGCGGCCCTGACCGGGGGCGCGGCCTTGCGTCCCTTTCTTCAGGACCTCTCAATGAACGGCGGGCGATTTGTGAACGTGAACAATCGTTCCATGAACGACTCGCGTCACAATGCCGCCTCGTTTTTCCTTGTCGATGGTCCGGCCTGGGCCGCCAGGGGAAAGTCAGGCCCGCCGCCCGCAATTTCCATCGGCGAGGCCATCACGCTGCTCGACGACCGCACGATACTTTTTGACGTGGGACGTGTTCTGGCGCCCGATCCCGAAAAGAAGCGTATGGTGCCCCTCGCGCCGGAATCGGCGTTGCCCGCCGACGCCGTGTTTCAGCTTTCGCGCCCCTGGGCGGCCCGGAACCACGCCGTTGCGGGGGTTGAGGCCTGGCTGGCCGAGCTGGAGCGGCTGGATTGGCGATTCCCCCACGATCACCAGACGGCGTACTTGATCAGCGGCCTCTACAAGATGCTGGTTGAGCAAAACGGTCGGGAACCGAACGAGCAAAAGGCGCACTGGCTGGCCGCGATGCTCCACTGGGCCGAAGAATCCGTCCGCCGGAGCCCCATGCATAAAGATATGCACCAGATGCTCGCCTGGGCCGAATGGTGCTATGGAAGCCACACCCAGGGGGGGGAGAGCCTGGAGCATTTCCAAAAAGCGCTCCTCAGCTTTCGTCGTTCCACCGAGTTGGGCCACCTGGAGCCGAGCTACTACTTCGCCGAGTCGGAGGCGCTGGCCGCACTGGGGAAGGCATACCAGAACGCAGGAAAGGCGTCGGAGAGCGAAGAATATCTCCGGCGCGCCGCAGCGTTGCGCAGCGATGGAGAGCGTCTTCAGAAGGCCCGTTGGGATCTTGGCTTGCAATAGGGGAGACGGGGCCGTATGATCACGCAAATATCGAAATCGGGCGGCTTTCGAGGCCCTCTCGGCATGCGTCGGCCCGAACCGTAATGTTTTCCCTCCGTCAATTGTAAGTGCTTGGTATTGAGGGTGTTGTTCGGTATGTTCCGATGCGGTGACGCAGCCGTTTCCCTTTGGCCGTTTTAGTTCCAACGAAAGAGTACCCACAATGGAATCGAGGCTTGACGCCCTTCGCGTAGAACTGCAAAGCCACGGCTGCGACGCCTTCGTCAGCTTTTTCCCCCCGGCCAACGAGTATCTGACCGGTTTTCGGGGCAGTACGTCGGCGGTCTTGATTACGCCGACCGATGCCCTTTTTCTGTGCGACTTTCGTTACACCGAACAAGCAGGCGAGCAGGTTCAGGGCTTTCGGGTGGAGGAGGTGGCGGGCGGCGTGGAAGCTGCCGCTGGCGAACGACTTAAGGGGTTGGGTGTGCGCCGGATCGCGGTGGAGCCGTCGACGCT
This sequence comes from Candidatus Hydrogenedentales bacterium, assembly GCA_041859365.1. Lineage (GTDB taxonomy): Bacteria > Hydrogenedentota > Hydrogenedentia > Hydrogenedentales > JAEUWI01 > JAEUWI01. The sequence goes on along the minus strand of JBHEKR010000120.1, from coordinate 11,401 downwards.
TTCGCTGGATCAAAGCATGACGGTGGAGCGGACGGCGGGCTCGGCGGTGGTGCCGGTGAAAGGGCTGGGTACGACGGCCCGGATGGTGAAATCGGAAGATGAGAAGGCAAAACTTCGGGCTTCTAGCGCCCTGGCGGAGGCCGCGCTGGAATCGGTGCTGCCGCACTTGAAAGAAGGTATCACCGAAGCCGAATTTGTGGCCTATTTGGAATTTGAGTTTAAGAAGCGCGGGGCGCTGGGTTCGTCATTTTCACCGATTGCGCTTTTTGGTTCCCGGAGCTCCCTCCCCCATGGTGTACCGGGGAAAAAGCGCCTGGAATCCGGCGATATTGTCCTTCTGGACCTTGGCTGCATCCTCGAAAGCTACTGCTCTGACTTGACTAGAACGTTCGTATTCGGTACCATCCCCGGAAATTGGTTTGAGGAAATCTATAAAATTACCCTAACCGCCCAGTTGGCGGCGCTTGGCGCCATTCGGCCGGGCGTTTCGTGTCGTGATGCCGACGCCGTTGCACGCGGTATCATCACCGAAGCGGGGTACGGAAAGTACTTCGGCCATGGGCTGGGCCACGGCGTTGGCCTGGAAATCCATGAAGGGCCCCGCCTGAACCAGCACTCGGATTCGATTCTCCAACCCGGTATGGCCGTAACGGTCGAGCCGGGAATCTATATTCCGGGTCAGGGCGGGGTGCGGATTGAGGATTTGGTATTGGTAACCGAAACGGGTTGTGAAATTCTTACGAAACTTCCTAAAGAACTGAAGGTATTGAATAGATGAGCATCAGCACCGCCGATTTTCGTAATGGTCTGGTCGTAGAGAGCGACAAGGGCCTGATGGAAATTGTTGAATTCCAGCACGTAAAACCGGGTAAAGGCCCCGCCTTTGTCCGTACCAAGTTCAAGTACCTGTTGACCGGTCGGGTGATCGAGCAGACGTACCGGTCCGGCGAAAAGTTCGAAGAAGCCCGGGTGGAATCCCAGACTTGGCAGTATCTTTACCACGACGGTGATCTTTACCATTTCATGCATACCGAGACCTACGAACAGTTGGGTCTGAATCCCGATTTGGTGGGCGACAATGCCAACTGGATCAAAGAAAATTCGAATGTTGTTATCATGTTCCACAACGGCAAAGCGATTGCGCTGACGGTGCCGTTGAGCGTGGAATTGACCATTACCCGATCCGACCCCGGTGTCCAGGGCGACCGCTCATCCGGCGGCACCAAGCCCGCCACGCTCGAAACGGGCGTGACCATTCAAGTGCCTCTGTTTCTCGAAGAGGGAAACGTGGTGAAGGTGGATACGCGCACCGGAAAATATCTGGAACGCATCAACGCCTAGGCGAGGTGCTACACTGGTGAAACTGGGCCGCGCAAATCGACTTGCGCGCCCGTCACGCCGTCCAAGACGGAGGGAAGATCCGTGGATCTAAACGAACTTAAAGAACTTATCAGCTTGCTGGAAGACTCCAAGCTGTCCGAATTGGAAATCGAGGAAGAAGGTCGCCGCATTCGGCTCACGAAGCAGTCCGAGACCTACATGACGATGCCCGCGCCGGTCCAGGTGCAGGCCCCCATGGCCGCGCCCGCGCCGTCAGTCGCACCTTCGACGCCCTTCGGCTCGGCCCACGAGTCCAAGGAGCCGACCCTGGCTGACCAGGGCTTGGTGGCGGTCACTTCGCCCATGGTTGGGACTTTTTATCTCAAGCCCGCCCCAAGCGAGCCCTCTTTTGTCGAACTCGGTGATCGCATCACTGCCGATCAGACCGTGTGTATCGTGGAAGCCATGAAGATCATGAACGAAGTCGCGGCCAAAGTCGCCGGCATCGTGGAACGCATCCTGGTGGAGAACGGGGAGCCCGTCGAATTCGGACAGCCCCTCTTCGCCATCCGACCGTCCTGACGACCACGAAAGACTATATCTCATGCTGCGACGCATATTGATTGCCAACCGGGGCGAGATCGCCGTCCGTGTTATTCGGGCCTGCCGGGAAATGGGCATTACCTCCATCGCCGTCTACTCGACCGCCGACGAGGATTCGCTTCATGCGGCCCTCGCCGATGAAAGCATCTGCATCGGACCACCCGAGCCTAGCAAGAGTTACCTCAACATCCCCACGATCATATCGGCGGCGGAGATCACGGATGCCCAGGGCATCCACCCCGGCTACGGCTTCCTTTCGGAGAGCCCGAAATTTGCCAGTATCTGCAAAGACTGCAATATCAAGTTCATCGGGCCCAGCCCCGAGGCGATCGCGCTGAGTGGCGACAAGGCCGCGTGCCGCAAGGCCGTGGCGGCGGCGGGCGTGCCCATCGTTCCCGGCAGTGACGGCCTGATTGAGGACCCCGAGAAGATCCTGGAGCTCGCCAAGAAGATCGGCTATCCGCTCCTTGTGAAGGCGGCGGCGGGAGGAGGGGGCAAGGGTATGCGCATCGCCCATAACGATGCCACGCTCAAGCACTCCATCACGATGGCTTCAAACGAAGCCGAGGCGGCTTTTGGCGACGGCGGCGTGTATCTGGAAAAGTTCATGGAAAACGCGCGCCACGTGGAAGTGCAGATTCTGGCGGACGAGCACGGGCGCATCGTCACCTTCGGTGAGCGCGAGTGCAGCATCCAGCGGCGCCACCAGAAGCTGATCGAGGAAGCGCCCTCCGTGGCGCTGAGTAGTTCCCTGCGCGCGAAGATGTGCAAGGCCGCGCTGAAGGCCGCGAAGGCCATTGGCTACACCAACGCCGGTACCGTGGAATTCCTGCTGGCGCCCAATGGCCAGTTCTATTTCATCGAATTTAACGCGCGTATCCAAGTGGAGCACCCCGTAACCGAACAAGTGACGGGTTTCGATCTGGTCCGGGAACAGCTTCGCGTGGCTTCGGGTGAACCGCTGGGTTACAGCTCCGTGAAGGTCACGGGCCATGCCATCGAGGCCCGCGTGTATGCCGAAGATCCGGAGCGCAACTTCATGCCCAGCCCGGGCGTGATCAAGAGCTGCCATATGCCGGGCGGGCCGGGCGTGCGGGTGGATTCCCACCTTTTCGCCGGGTATGAAGTGCCACGCTACTATGACTCCCTGCTTGCCAAGGTCATTGCCACGGGTAAAGATCGCGATCAGGCCATTGAGCGTTTAGGCGGCGCTCTGGATGAGTTTATCGTGGAAGGGGTAAGCACGACGGCGAAGCTCTGCGCCCGGATTGTCCGGGGTGATCGCTTCCGCCGGGGTGATCTGGGACCGGATTTGCTGGACGAATACCTCCCGAAGCACATTTAGTCCCGGGGGCGATCCGCGTCGCGCGTTTCTTAAGGAGAGAGAGTGCTGGGGGCCGTATGATTAGCCCAGGCGCCGGGTCCGCATAGGCCCGGGGCGCGGCGGCCCGCGGACGTGGCGGCCTGTCGCCGTACCGGTTCCCGCCTGGCGTAGATATTCCCTGGTAGGGCGGAATCCAGCCGCCCGAGGGCCGGTTCCGCTGCCGCGCGAGGCATGGCTTCCCGTGGACACATAGAAGGAGCATACTCCATGAAACTCTTTATCCTTAAGCTGCTCAGTCTGGTCGTAGCCATTGTGGGGTGCGTCTCTCTCGTCTTCGCGCTTGGACTGGCGGATATTCCGGAGATCAAGCCTTACCTCGATCAGATTCCCACGATTCTGAGCGATCTACAGTCGAAACTTCCCGAGCAACTCGAATTTCTCAAAGATGTGCTTACGGTTCAGGGTCTCTGGTTCACCGGTTCCATCGTGGCGCTCGTATTCGGCATCTACGGGTTCTCCCCCAAGTCCAGGAAGTGGCGCAAGCCCAAGAAGATCAGCTACACCGGCCCCCACGGCGAAGTGCAGATCCAGCTTGATACCGTCGAGCAGTCTCTGAATCACGTCCTCGCACGCATGCCCGAAGTGAAGCGCATCAATGTGAAGGTGGACCCGCAGGACGGCGGTCGACGCGCGCTGATCCGTGCCGAGGTCGTCTTGTATCAGCGACCTGGCCAGAATGCCCGTGCTCTGGCCAGCCTGGTGACGGACTACATCGCCGAGACGGCCTCCAAGCATCTCGGCATCGAGGACCTTGCCACCATCGAACTCAAGGTCACCGGTATCGTCGTCAACACCAAGAAATCCAGCCAGGCCATCCGGAAGGAAAGCCTGAGCCACAGCGCCCCGGTGGAACTGCTGGAAGCGCCCCCCGCGCCCCTGACCTTGTCCGGCCCCCGCGAGCCCATCGGCAGCGGCCCCATCGAGGAAGAGCTGGAAGACAGCAACGCCGAAGCGATGGAGACCAGCGCCGTGGATACGAGCCACGACGCCTCCAACCAGGCGGCGGCCCGTTCCGAGTTGCTGGAGCCGCTCCATGTGAGCAAGCCCGCTTCCGTTGAGGTGGGAGCCTTCCACACCGAAGGAGGCCAGGACCGTCTGGGGGAGTCCCAGGAGGCGGAGATCACCGCCCAGTCGGATGAGCCGATCTATGCAAGTTCCACCTCCGTGAATGCCGTAGCCCCGATGGAGATGGACGTGCTTGATGAGCCCCTCTCCCAGGATGGCGATGCGCATTATGCCGAGGTGGAGAGCGATGAAGAAGAGGAGGCTCCCTACCGATCCGAAGTTGCTTCGGGTCTTGCGGACGAGGCGGTCGAAGGCGCCCTGGACGATGAACCGGCTTACGGTGGGACGCTGGCGCAAGAAGACGACGCGGTGCTGGAGGAGACGGACGCTGAGGATCACACGCCTTTCCAGGATGCTCACGTGGATGAAATGGCCGCCGAGACGCATGACCACGATTCCCCCGTGGAAGGCGCCGAAGAGCATACGGGAGACGTCACCATTCCCGAGGGCGAGGACGACCCGAATAATGCGGGCCAGGAAAAGAAGCGCTGGGGCTGGTTCAATTGAGAACCGACCTGAGTGTGCATTTCTCCCGATCTAATCGGAACTGTACATTTCTCAGCCCCGGAGGGGCGATGGAACTTAGCCCAGGGTGAAGCGAGGCACGAGCGGAACCCTGGGAACACGAATCAACCCGATTTTAAAGCCCCCAACGGGGGCGGCGGAAGGCCAAGGAATGCGTTAGTCCCTGTCCGCGTTTTCCGTCACCCGCTTCGCGGGCTTGCCGGTTTTTTCGGACTTTTCCCAGGGTTGCGCTCGTACCTCGCTCCACCCTGGGCTAAGTTCCGCGGCCCCTCCGGGGCCAAGAGCGTTGCAGCTTCAAATGTACCGCGCCGTTCCAATAAGAGCTACTTGAATCCAGTCTAATTGTGGTTCTCCGAAACTCTCACGAGGTTTGGATTACCCACTTCAACCGGTAGAGTATCGTATGTTTCAACACACTGCCGGGCCAAACTACAGGTACCAAAATGCTAGCTAAACGAATCATTCCCTGCCTTGATGTGGCCGATGGCCGCGTCGTCAAAGGGGTTCAGTTTCTTGGCCTCCGCGATGCGGGCGACCCGGTTGAGATTGCCCGTCGCTATGACGAAGAGGGGGCCGACGAACTGGTCTTCCTCGATATTCAGGCGTCGACGGACAACCGGAACACCATGCTGGATGTAGTTTCCCGGACCTCCGAAGAGGTCTTCATGCCCCTCTGCGTCGGGGGCGGCATCCGAACCCTCGAAGACATCCGCCGACTCCTCGAAGCGGGCGCCGACAAGGTCTCCATCAACACCCCGGCCATTCAGGACCCCGATTTCGTAAATCAGGCCTCGTCGCGCTTTGGTTCCCAGTGTATCGTGGTCGCCATCGACGCGAAGAAGCTCGAAGATGGCTCCTACATCGTGAAAAGCCACGGCGGGCGCGAAGGGGGGAGGGCCACCGCGCTCGAACCCATCGCCTGGGCGAAGGAAGTGGAATCCCGGGGTGCGGGGGAGATTCTCCTGACCTGCATGGATGCCGACGGAACGCGGAACGGTTACGATATTGAGATGACGCGCGCCGTGGCCGAAGCCGTGGGAATCCCAGTCATCGCGAGTGGCGGCGCGGGCAATCTGGAGCACCTGCGGGCCGCGCTGGTGGAGGGGAAGGCCGACGCCGCCCTGGCCGCGTCCATCTTCCATTTTCGCGAGCACACCATCCAGGAAGCGCGGGACTATCTTGCAAAACACGGGGTCGCTGTGCGATCCTGATTGTAAAGCGACGTCATGATCCGAGGTTGAGGGGCAAATTGTCGCACGCAGGGCCTTGGGGTGCCGAAATCCTATCTGGAGAAATCGAATGAATTGGAAGTTCAAGGCGGCCATATTGAAAAGCTTCGATGCGGTACCTGGGGGCGCTCGAACCTATAGATTCCTCCAGAGTCACCTGGGGCGCATAAGCGACAAGCCCGAAGGACGTCTCCCGATGTTTATCGAGTTGGCGCAATGGCTCCAGGAGGCGGGCAGGCCAATAGCGGGGGCGACGTTTTTCGAAGTGGGGACGGGGCACCTTCCCACAGTGCCGGTATGCCTGAGCCTTCTGGGAGCAGAAAAGGTCATTACTGTTGACCTCTATCAAAGACTGGACTATAACGTTCTCAGGGGTTTGTTGAATCGGTTGGCGTCGGACAGGGGGCGCTATGATCGGCAATTGGCGGTTTTTGCCCCCCCCCCAGAAGTATTGAAGGAGCGGTTTGACCTGATTGAGCAGTTCAAGGATCGCCCACGTGAATTCATGGAGCGCGCCGGTATTGTTTATCTTGCGCCGTGTGACGCCGCCAACACGGGACTGGCCGCGGCGTCTATTGATTGTCATCTTTCTGTAACGGTGTTTGAGCATGTACCCGCGAATGTAATTGCCGGGATAATGCGTGAAGCGAATCGTATCTTGAAGGACGATGGGCTCGCGATTCATTTTATCGACCCGAGTGACCACTTCCAGCACCAGGACTCGTCCATTGGCCGTTCAAACTTTTTGCGTTATTCGGAAAAGCAGTGGCAATGGATCGCGGGTAACCAGTTTGCCTACACGAATCGACTGCGACGTTCGGATCTCGTCAAACTTTTTGAAGACGCCGGATTCGACATTATCCGGCAGTTCAACGGAGTTGACCCGGCCGGAATTCCGGAAGATTTTCCGCTGGACGAGGCGTTTTCCGGATATGACCGGGAGGATCTCGCCACGATCACGGTACGACTGCTTGCTGCGAAGCGGTCGAGTCCTGAAGCGCCGTCCACAACGGTGACTTGAATCGGTTGAGGCTGGCGTAGTTTAATACCGCAAGTTTCCTGTTCTGCGCGCTGAAGTTTGCGTGGAAATCGGGAGTACGCATGCCCTGGTTTTAGAGTAAAGCCTCACGGGATATCCCCCGCTGGACTGGCACGGAGAACGACACATGACGCATACAGTCGAAGCCAATTTTCGATGGCGTCATTCTGTCCTTTCCTAGGCCAGTCCCTTCTCCGGCTGGCCTTATGCGCCGCCCCCTTCCCTTATTCCATGCCTGAAGGCCCCTGTTCGGTTTCGCCTTCACAACCCCGGGAGTTTCCGCCATGACCCTCGATGATCTGCTTAAATACGACGACAAGGGGCTGGTCTGTGCTGTGATACAGCACCATGAAAATGGCCAGGTCCTTATGGTGGGCTATATGAATCGCGAGTCCCTCTCGATCACGCTCAAGGAAAAGAAGGCCTGCTTCTGGTCCCGTTCCCGCCAGACGCTATGGCTCAAGGGCGAGACTTCCGGCAACGTGCTTCACGTGAAGGAAATACGCATCGATTGCGACGGCGATGCACTCGTCCTGAAATGCGATCCCGTCGGCCCCACGTGTCACACCAATGAAACAAGCTGCTTTTATCGGCGCGTGAACGATGACGAAAGCCTCACCCTCGCGGGGGATGGCGTCGCAACGAAATAGTCGGCCCCCGTGCCGCCGCGCGTCTGCAAGGGAACGAACCATGATACACCCATCTTTGTCAGACTTTAAGGCCGTTGCCCAGCCCGGCGCGCTGGTTCCCGTATACCGGGAAATCCTCGCCGACCTGGAAACGCCGGTTTCCGCGTATATGAAAATATCCCAGGGCCAGGACCACGCTTTTCTGCTGGAGAGCGTGGAGCAGGCCGGCTCGCTGGGGCGCTATTCCTTCATCGGGTCCAATCCCTCGGTCATCTTCCACGCCAAGGGTAAGGAAGTGACGGTGATCCGGGGTGGCGTAGCCGAGACTTACAGCGCCGAGAAGCCCCTGCGCGAGCTTCGCAAGATTATGGCGGCCTACACACCCGTGGAACTTGAGGGGCTGCCGCCTTTTCACGGCGGGGCTGTGGGTTACCTGTCCTACGATCAGGTGCGCTTCTTTGAGACGCTGCCAGATGAAAATCCCGACACGCTGAATCTGCCCGACCTCTATTTCGTGATCACGGACACCATCCTGATCTTCGATCACGGCAGCAACGTCATCAAGATAGTGTCGAATGTTCATGTGGACGGTGACCCCGAAGCGGCCTACGCCCTTGGCCTGCGCAAGATCGAGGAACTGGAGACGCGCCTCAAGGCTCCCCTGGCGGATGCCCAGGTACACCCGACGCCCAGCAATCTGCCCAATGACATCCAGTCCAATTTCACCCGCGAAGCCTTCTGCGACATCGTGCGCCGTGCCAAGGAATACATCTGCGCGGGCGATATCTTCCAAGTGGTGCTGTCCCAGCGTTTCAAGCGCCCGGTGGCCGCCCACCCGGTGACCCTGTATCGGGCACTGCGCTCCATCAACCCCTCGCCGTACATGCTGCTGATGCAGTTTCCCGGCTTCTCCCTCGTCGGTTCCAGTCCAGAAGTGATGACCCGGGTGGAGAAGGGGATTGCCATGGTGCGGCCGATAGCCGGCACGCGCCCCCGGGGCAAGACCCCGAGGAGGACAAGGCCCACGAACTGGATCTGCTGGCGGATGAGAAGGAAATCGCCGAGCATGTCATGCTTCTCGATCTTGGCCGCAATGATATTGGGCGTATCAGCAAGCCCGGCACTGTGGCGCCCGTTCCGGGCAAGCGCATGGTCATCGAACGCTACTCCCACGTCATGCACATCGTAAGTGAAGTGGCAGGTCAGCTCCGATCCGACTGCGACGCCTTCGATGCGCTGGAGGCGACCTTCCCCATGGGCACCGTCAGCGGCGCGCCCAAGATTCGCGCCATGGAAATCATCGACGAGCTGGAAACGGAACGTCGCGGGCCCTATGCGGGCGGTTGCGGCTACATCAGCTTTTCCGGTGAGATGGACACGTGCATCCTGATTCGCACTATGGTGGTGAAGGAGGGCATGGCCTACTGCCAGGCGGGCGCAGGCATTGTGTACGACAGCGATCCCGATCGGGAGTACGAGGAAACCCAGAACAAGGCCAAGGCGCTCTTTCGCGCCGTGGAATTTGCGGAGAAAGGCCTCGAATCATGATCGTCCTTATCGACAACTACGATTCCTTCACCTACAACCTGGTGCAGTACTTCGGCGAGCAGGTGGACGACGTCCGGGTTTTCCGCAACGACGCTATCGACGTGGAAGGGGTACGTGCGCTGAGTCCCGATCACATTGTGGTCTCGCCGGGACCGTGCACGCCCAACGAAGCGGGCATTTCGGTAGAGCTCATCGAAAAACTCGGCAAAGACTTCCCGATCCTCGGCGTGTGCCTGGGGCACCAGAGCATCGGACAGGCCTATGGCGGCAACGTCATCCGCGCGGATCGGATCATGCACGGCAAGGTCAGCCAGATGTATCACACGGGCCATCCGCTTTTCGCGGAGATCGAGTCGCCCTTTGACGCGACGCGCTATCATTCGCTCATTATCGAGCGAAGCAGTTGTCCCGATTGCCTGGAGATCATTGCGGAGACCGACGCGGGCGAGATCATGGCGGTGGCGCACCGCGAGCACCCGGTATGGGGCCTCCAGTTTCACCCCGAGAGCATATTGACGGGATGCGGGAAGCAGATTATCAAGAATTTTTTGCGATTGGGTTCGGCGCGCTAAACGGGAGCGCGGGTTTTCCTACCCGCGTACCGTGCAACGCAGTTGCACGATAACTTTTCGATACTGTTTTCACTCTGGGCCAGCACGAATGGATGGTGCAGGTTCTAGATGCGCCTATGGCGCATACACGGGTAGGAAAACCCGTGCTCCCGTTTCAGGGAGTTCAGCTTGTGTTTTTACGGAATTGCAGCTATAATTAATGCGGGAACGGGGCTTCGCTAAGCGATTACAATCTGCGGACTTAAATCGGTTTGCGCACATTGACATTGCCCTGCCCGTATGTTAGATTACTTGGAACCTCATGGGGACACAAACGCGGAGTGGTTGCTTACCATGGCCTTGAGCAAGAAACAACAGAAAATCGTTGACCAGATGGTGCGTCGTGTGGAGTTGTGCCGGGAGTTCATGAACGACTGGATGTTGTTCAATCAGATTCTCACGCGCTACCCCGAACCCGGCATCAATAAAGCCGAATTGGAGACCCAGTTTCTCAAGATTAAGAGTAAACTGGCCCGCACGCACAAGGTGCTTCGCGAGACCCTCGCGGATGATTACAATCTGGACGGCAACACGATGAATATCGTGTCGGGCGCGACCAGCCTTGAGGCGATCTACTCCCAGTCCGAAGTGGCGGTGAAGAAGCTCCAGCAGGAATGGCACCGCGCCTTCATTGCCATCAACGAGACCCTCGGGTCTGTGGATGACAAGCGCGCGCGCGCCGAAGCCGGCGAGAAGATCTTCATCATGGCCCCCGGCGGACCGGCGGTGCATGATGGCGGCGGCGGAATGAGCAAGAACACCAAGACCGTGCTCATCCTGTTCCTGGTGCTTGGTCTCATTATCGGGTTTATCGCGCTCAATCCCGGCGGACTTGCGACGCCGTGGCGCAGCGCGCTCGGTCTGTAGCCAAAGTCGATACGTCAACTGGTCTGTCCTACGGAAAGGTGCTGCGGTGACGAAGCGTCAGCTCGTGATAAGCGTTGCGGAACATTTGGGTATCACCCAGAATGAAGTTTCCGACGTGGTTCAGACCACGCTGGAGACTATCACCGAGGCTCTGGCGGCCGTGGACCGACTGGAAATCCGAAATTTCGGCGTTTTCGAGGTCAAGGTGCGTGATGCCCGTCAGGGCCGCAATCCACGTACCGGCGAATCGGTGCCGATTTCGGAGAAGCGCATCCCCATCTTCAAGCCGGGAAAGGCGTTGAAGGAATGGGTGGAAAAGGCTGATCCTACGGCGAAGGCCCCCTCGATTGCCGATCCGGGACCGGACGACGATTCGCCCGACCGGGAATCGGGCGGCCGATCCCCGTTCTAAAATCCAGTGAATCCCCCGTAGTACGAAGGCGAGTCCAATCCAGCGTTGATTTACCATCCGGGTGTCTGTAAAGGCGCCCGGTTTCTTTTGTATAATAGCGGGATTGTATATGGAAACTAAGGATGTTAACGTGTCCGACGAAGAATTACGCATGAGCTTTACCGAGCAT
>JBHEKR010000100.1:0-58680 GCA_041859365.1 Candidatus Hydrogenedentales bacterium | reverse complement strand
GGTGAAGGTGTCAATAATTGGCACGTGCTCCGTGCCGCGGCGGATGACCACTTCCCACTCGCCGGGGGGCAGGGTCATGTCGATGGGATCGGGCACGCACCAGTAGTTCCCGGCGAGTTTGCCGTGTAGATTGGCGCGGCGGATACCCGTGCTCGACCCCTGGGTGTCGAACTGGGGGGCGAACTCGAGGGCGTTGCGCGGCTTGTACTCGCTGCCGTTGGTCTTCCACAGGAGCCGCATCATGGCGGGGGTGGGCTCGCCGGTGTCGTCGGACAGCACGGCGAGCTTCAAGCGCCCCTGCTTCGGCGTGCTGATTTCGAGCGGCAGGGTATAGCGCTCGCGGCCCGGAAAATTGAGAAAGACCCGGACGGATACACTCCGCGCGGGCACATTGCGCAGGGAAATCAGCAGGTAGGTCGTGCGCGCGGGGTCGATGCCGTCCACGTCGACGAGATCACGCCCGCCGGAGAAATCGAGCTCGGCCAGGGCGCACTGGGGATTGCCGGCACCCGCGTTGATGCGATAGAGCAGAGCTCCCGAGTCGCCTGGCAGGGAAACCTCCAGCTTTGGAAAGGCCTGGGGCGTGGGCGGCAGGGTCAGCTCGGCAAGGGCCGGAACACCATCGAGCAATTGGATGAGCGCCGCCGCCTTTTCGTCCCGCTCCTTTGCACCGTCGGCTTTGGTGGCGTCATCCGGGCCCCGCTCCATGTTGCGCTCGGCGCGTCGCAGTCCCCGGTTCACTTCGTCCAGCGCGGTGCGGGTCGCCTCATCGAGGAGGTAGCCGTGATACTGGCTCAGCGCGGCGGAGAGGGCCGACGCCCCCGGCACGCTGGTGGCTCCTTGTGCCCCGACGAGTGGCGCCAATGCCAACGCGATTCCCCACACGGTAAATTCCCAAAGCCTTCCCATACGCTTCATGGTCTCTCTCCCTTTATTATCGCGCCGAGGTACTCCCGGTGCTTTTCCCATTCCCACCCAGTTGGGCCTCAAAGATCAGCGGTGCGTCGGCCCCTTCCGCCCTGGGCCGTTCACGGCCCCCGTTGGCCGCGCTGATCTGAATCCCGTCCTTCGCGGCGACACGGAGGGAAGCCATTGCCGGAACGTCGGCAAAGAGGCTGTCATGCACTTCCAACGCGGCCTTCCCATCGGGCAACGCGGGCAAATCGGCAAAGAAATGGAGGCGAATGTCGAAGCGCAGGTGGGCCTCGCCACCGGGCGGAACAGTACACTCGATTTCGGGGTCGAATCGGGACACGAGCTCCACCCGCGTACCGGCCACGTGCAGGAGCAGCGCCTTTTCCGCTTCCGCCAACAGCGCCTCCTTGAAAACCGACCGCTCTTCAGCGCTGAAATCTCCATCGCCGTTCACATCGAGCGCATCGCGCCGGGCCTCCGCCTCGTCGTCGAAGAAGGTCAACTGTACCGTAAGGTCAAGGTAATCTTTCGATGCTTCGAGGAGCACGTCATGCTGGACATAGGCCGATAACGTCGAATGGGCCATGGCAAGGCCGCAGTGAATTGCGAACCAAATTGCCATGACCCATCGAAGTAACATCGGAACTATCCTTCCCGCCTCGGGCGAAGCGCCCGACGGCTCAAAGTCCTATAAGCTTGATCTCGCCCCAGTAGGCCGCTTCGCAGAACCAGCCCGTGGGCTTGTTCAGCAGCTCAGCCTTTACCGTCTGGCCCGCATAGGGCGCCAGATCGACATCCACCGTCAGCCAGCCGTCGGCCGCCACGGTCTTTTCGCTGACCGGTTGATTTACCACTTCCTTGCCGTTCAGCTTCACGACCAGATCCCAGTCGCCGCCGTCGTGGTGGCTCACCACCAGACGAAGCTTGGCCTTGGTTCCGGCGGGCAGGGTGCCCTCGCGCCACAGAATGCAGGGCGTCTCGCCGTCGTCGGGGTGGGTAAGGAGCACGCGCTGGCGTCCGCGGAAGTCCGCACGCATGCCGGGATCCATTTCCAGGCCGCAGTCTTCCACGTTCCAGCCTTCAGCAAATTCGGCCACGATGGGCTTCATATCGGTGCGGCCATCGGTGAGTTCATCGGGGCGGATCTTCTCGGCCATTTCCTCGGCCGTGTACTTGCTGTTGGCAATCGGGCCGGGCATCCAGCACTGCTCCAGCGGGCGAAGCTTCGGCGCTTCGCGCTTGATCAGCAGCATTTCCTTGCCGCCCTCGGTGACGATCTTGCCGCCCGCGCGCACGATGGCGTCGCGCCCGAGCTTCTCGCAGATTTCCAGCAGCCCGGCGAAGGTATAGTCGGTGTGGGTGAACTTGGTCTCCAGATCGAGCTTCGACGTGAACTTCTCGGGGATGTTTTCCAGGCCCAGCGAGGTGAAGAGGATGCCCGCCGCGCTGGAGGGATTGCAGTCCGAATCCTGGCCGCCGCGCGTGGCGATGATGATGGTCTTGTCGGGGTCACGCTGGCCATAGAGCAGGCCCATGACAATATAGGCGCCGTTGATCTTGGCGTCGATGTTGAAGGTCTTTTTCTTGCCGCCGCAGGAGAATTTCCGGTAGTCGAGGTTTTCGTTGTACTTCGCCTCGATGAGTTTCCAGGTCGCTTCCCAATCGTTCGGGTTGGCCTTCCACCAGGTGATCACATCGCGCATGCACTCGGCATACTGACTATCGGCAGGGATGCACTCCAAGCCCGCCAGCACGATCTTTTCCGGGTCGGTCTCGAAGAAGGCGGCGGAGTACATACCGCCCACGAACTGGCCGCCGTAGATGCCGTCACCGTAGTTCACCAGTCGGCCGAAGACTTCGCCTAGCGCGATCGGCACATTGGGCATGCCCGGCGCGATAAGGCCAGAGTAGTCCGCCTCGATCTGATAGTCGATGTCATCGGCGTGATCATTGAACTGCGGATGGCCCGAGTCCGGCGGCGCAATACCCGCGCGCAGGTTTTTTCGGCCTGTTGCGTTGGCGTGCCAGAGGGGATAACCGCTCCGGGCGAAATCGATGCCCGCCTGCTTCAGGGAAACGTCCCAGCCATAAACCTCCAGGCTCTTGAGGAAGGTCATTTCCACATAGAGGTCGTCCTGCCAGAACTGGTTAATCAGCTCCGGGCGCCACTCGGGCATCTTATCCTCCGGCACCATGACGCCGTTGAACTGGAACTCCGTTGGCGCGCCCCAGCCCACCCCCGCCATCTGGCCGATCCAGCCCGCCTTCATCCTGCTCAGGAATTCATCCGCCGGAATGCGGAGCATGTCGTCCTGCGCCGCCACGACGCTGCAGATACCCAGGGAGAGAGAAAAAACAAGACGCTTCATACGTACCTCCGAAGCCGCGAGGGCCCGGCGCTCCGAGAATGGAAGGGCTGTACCGCACGCGAATGATGAGCAATTTGGACTTCCATTTGAACAGATACGACCGGGGCCGGTCAAGGCAATGGAATAGCCGTGGAATAGTCCTCACCCCGAAGTCTCGCCCGTGCATTGACGCCAGGAAGGGCCGTCAGCCGCGTTTGTCGACCCGTGCGAGCAGAGTTGCGGCAAGCGCCTTGTGGCGGTCGTACTGGTGCACGACATGATAAGGCTCACCCCCCTGATTTACCATCAGGCCGTCATCATTTATCTGAATCGCCTCGGGCGACACGTAGTTCAACGTGAGGATGGGCCCGAATTCATTGCTGTAAAGCCGCGTGCCGGGGAGGGCATCGGAGTGGAGCAGGTAGTTGTGGACGCACTGATCGATACCCGAGATGACATGCATGATGTTGGGCGTGCGCTCGTCTATCGCGCGCAGCCCGGCGCACATAGCGGCGAGATAGGCGCGTACGGCGGCCCCGGTGCCGATGGTAGTGCCGGAACAGGAAATCTTGTGCTGTCCGAGGCGACCAAGCACTTCTTTCCCATAGGCGCAGGCAATCCACCCGGAATTCGCGAGACAGGTCGCCAGGGTCATCTCGTCACTCTCCAGAAAACAGCAGAGGCCGTCGCCCAGATCGATCTCGAAAGGGCTCCGCTGAAAAACCACGTCGCGCACGTCCGCCAGCAGGATTTTGTCCGGCAACGCCGTGAACCCTGCGAGATACTGTTCGTAGATGAAATAGCGGAGGGCGTTGATCGGCGTGGCGGTAAAGGTGTTGTACTCGTCCACCGTGAGAATTTCCACACCCAGATCATCCAGCGCCTTGCACGTGGGCTGGCTCGCCTGGCCGACATAGAAGACTACCTTACCGTCGAAGCCAGTTTGAAACAGGGAATGGAGAAAGGGCTTGATCTCGTCGAACTCCAGACCTTTTATGGCACCCAACACCAGATTCATGACATGTGAATTCCTTCCTATTGGTGGGAAGCGCCCATGATAGCAGACTGGGCGGTTCAGAAATGAAAGGGCGGCGGGCCCTTTGTGTCCAGTCAGTAATTCGGGCATGCACAGCGACATCAGGTCAGCATCGAGCGCCAACGTGGCTTGGAAGCATGTTCCTCTGGAATCCACTGTCACTACTTGTCCACCGCCCGCGCCTCCACGTTCGCGATGTCGATGGTCGGCGCGGCGCGGGTGATCATGTCGAAGCCCAGCCCCGTGTAGTGGCCAGGCGTTATCTTGATCGCCGAGACATCGGGCAGGGTTATGGGCACTTCGAATCGCTGCCATTTTGTCGTGAGCGTGTAAATCGCCTTCGGGTTCGGCGGGCCCTCGGCCAAAGCCACTACGCCCGGCTCGCCGGAGGACTCGAAGAGCTGGTAACCCTCGCCTTTCACGGGATTCGTCGGGTCGTAGCTGTGCCACATAATGGGGACGATGGGCAACATGGCCTCGGGCTCTTCCGACACGATGCGCGCATAAAATGTAAGCGACACGGTCTTCCCTGAAAACATGCGAACATCCTGAAGACCGAAATATTCCAAAAAGGTGCCGCGAAAAGCATTGACGTGCTGGGCTTCGCCGGAACTCGGCGGGGCGGTCCAGGTGATGCGCAAATGCCGCTTCGGATTGTTCGGAACTTCGGTCTGGCCCACCGGAAAGTCCACCACTTCATAGGTGGCTGTCGCGCCCAGGCCGGGGCCGCCATACCAATGGGTGAGAAACTGCTCGCGGTCCACGCCGACCGAGGTCGTGGTGAGGCCCTGGCCCGTGTAGGTGGGCCAGTCGCTGAAATCGCCGTTGACGACGACATTGTCACCGAGGGCGGCGATGAGGAAGAGCGTGAGGGCTATCATGGCAAGTTCCTTGCTCAGAGAAAATCATGAGGATCGGTCGCAGGAACGGCAGGGACATCAGGGACGACAGAGAATAGCGAACCTGAACCCGCCGTCACCGCAAAAGCGGGACGGGGCTCCATCTTGACACTCCCACACCCATTTTTCCACAATAACCCGAGAGCAAATCGGGATCTTTAACCACCGTATCGCGGGGGCCACCTTCACTATGTTAGCGCGCGTACAATCGGCAGCCGTGCTCGGCATCGACGCCTACACCGTGGCCATCGAGGTGGATAATACGGGTGGTCAGCAGAATTTCACGCGAATTGTGGGCTTGCCCGATGCGGCGGTGAAGGAAAGCGAGGACCGCGTCAAGAGCGCGATTCGGAACTCCGGCTTCCGCTTTCCCCGGGGCTACAACATCATTAACCTCGCCCCGGCGGGCATGCGCAAGGAGGGCAGCGCACTGGATTTGCCCATAGCGCTTGGGCTGCTCGCCGCGACGTGCCAGATCGATGGCAAGGGCTTCACGGAGTACGCCTTCGTGGGCGAGTTGGCGTTGGATGGTTCGCTGCGGCCCGTGGCGGGCGCGTTGGCGATGGCCCTCAATGCGCGGAACCAGGGGCTGCGCGGTATCGTGCTGCCCGCTATGAATGCCGACGAGGCGGGCGTGGTCCAGGGCTGCGAAGTGATTCCCGTGCGCTCGCTGGAGCAGGCCACGGCCTTCCTCGCGGGCGATGAAGAAATTCTTCCCCATGTGACCGAGGTGGACGAGCTTTTTCACACCGCCCATCTGCGCGTACCGGATCTCAGCGAGGTGAAGGGCCAGGGGCACGTGAAGCGCGCGCTGACCGTGGCGGCGGCCGGCGCCCATAATATTCTGATGGTGGGGCCCCCGGGTACCGGGAAGACCATGCTGGCCTCCCGCATTCCCGGCATACTCCCGCCCATGAGCTTCGACGAGTCCCTGGAGACCACGCGGGTGTACAGCGTGTGCCCCGTGGAAACGCGAAAGGAATCGCTGATTGTCACGCGGCCCTTCCGGAGTCCCCACCACACGTCCACCACGGTTTCCATCGCGGGCGGCGGTCAACACGCCCACCCCGGCGAGGTGAGCCTGGCGCACAATGGCGTGCTTTTTCTCGATGAGCTTCCCGAGTTCAATCGCGCCGCCCTGGAAGTCTTACGCCAGCCGCTGGAAGAGGGACTGGTCCACATCCGCCGCGCGAACTACTCGGTTACGTATCCCAGCCGCTTCATGCTCGTGGTGGCAATGAATCCGTGTCCCTGCGGTTGCCGAACCGACCCGCGGAGACAGTGCCGCTGCAGCACGAACGACGTGCAGCGCTACATCGGAAGGCTCTCGGGGCCGCTGCTCGACCGCATCGATATTCACGTCGACGTGCCCGCGCTCAGCTTTGACGACCTGACCGATAGCCGGATCAGCGGCCCCACCACGGAGGAAGTACGGGCACAGGTGCTCGCCGCGCGGGAGCGTCAGCGCGCCCGGTGCAACGGGGCCACGCGCTACAACGCCCACCTCGACAGCAAGACGCTCCGCCACTATTGCAAGCTCAACGAAGCGAGCAAGTCCCTCCTGGAACGCGCCTTAAATGCGTTGGGCCTCAGTGCCCGCGCCTACGACAAGATTCTGCGCATCGCCCGCACGCTCGCGGACCTGGAAGATAAAGACGACATAACCGAGCACCACGTGGCCGAGGCGGTGCAATACCGGAGTCTGGACAAATCGGTGCTGTAGGGACTGACGCGGAATAGCAAAGATGGCCCTCTCTTCGGAGGATCCGCGTCAGTCCCTGCGCTGATTATTCGTATTCGCCGCCCGATCCCACCTTGAAGGCCGTGCCGATTCCGAGGGCGAAGAAAAGCAGATCCATCGGTCCGAGCGTGCTGACAAACAATTCGCTCATGGGTATCCCGTCGGCAAGCAGCGCCTCGGACTCGGCGTTGGCCTCGGCCTGCCACGTCTCGAAAGTCGGGGGCGCAGTGCTCCACTCCCGAAGCATTGGCACCTGGAACTCCTTGAATTCGTCGATCTCCAGCTGCCCCACTTCGTCGGCCGTCGCCGCTTCCGTGTAGCCATGAGAGACCATGAAGACCGGGTAGTCCGTCTCGGAACCGAGCGTGGCAAAGTCGGCGGCGTCAACTTTCAGCTCGTTGTAGTATTCCTCGGAGAAGCTCGTGTCTGCGATCTGGGACATTTCTTGATTCACGAAGTGGTGAATGACCATGTACTTCCCACTGAGAATTGCGACGGCCGCCAGCAGCGCGCAGACGATGCCGGACGTTTTCCCCCGGCCCTCGAGCGCGTAGGCGCCATAGCCCACCGCGCCGCCCACACCCCAGGCAATCCAACCGATCTCATAGCCCGTTGAGACGGCGATCACCGCCCAGACAATTGCGCCCACAATGGCCCCGCCTACCGCACCCAGAATAGCATTGATTTCCATGCGATTTTCTCCCTGTCTCCGGTTGAATGCCAGGAAAACAGCGCCCCGGGGGACCGAGTGACACCCCTGTTACTGCCGCCATGCCCTGCTATGTAAATCCCAATAACAGGAATGCTACGACAGCGCGCGATAATTTTCAAGAAAAAAACCGGATTATTTCGCTGGCCTCTGGTTGACGCGACGCTGTAGGGCCTGACGCGCACTATCCGCGTCAATCCCCCCGTTGCCACGGCACGGCTCCCGCGCGGTTGATGTGTTCGCGGAGGGCGGCGAAGAGCTCGCGGTACATCTCGTGACCTTCGGGCAGGGGCGATGCCTCGGCGGGATCGTCATTCAGGTTGTAGAGTCGCGGTGACTCGAAAGGGCCATTCTGCAAGAGCTTCCATGCGCCGCGGCGGATGGCGTAGTACTCTCGGCCGCCGTGGGGACCACCTTCGCGGCGCACCCAGATCATCGTACGTTGGGGATCGACACTTCCCTCGCCCAGCAGTGTGGGGAGCAAGTTCACGCCATCGATATTACGGTCGAAAGGCACCCCCGCAAGAGAGCAGAAGGTCGGGTAGAGGTCCATGGTCATCGCAGGCGAATCGCAGCGCTGACTGGCCGCAATTTTCTCCGGCCAGACCGCGCACATAGGCGATTTTATGCCACCTTCCAGCATATCCTGCTTGCCGCCGTTCAGCGGGCCGCTGGTACCGCCCGCGCGGAGGTCGCCGCCGTTGTCGGAGCAGAATACGATGAGGGTCTGGTCGTACTGTCCCGTATCCTTCAGGGTCTGCACTACGCGACCGATGCCGTCGTCCATATGCTCGATGAGCGCGGCGAGCTTAGCGCGCTGCTCGGGCATGGCGGGATCGCGCGCCTGCACCTTCTTGAGCCAATCTTCCGGCGGCTCGATGGGCGAGTGGGGCGCGTTGTAGGCCAGGTAGAGGAAGAAGGGCGCTTCTTCGCTTTGCTGCTTCGTGATGTAGTCCACCGACCACTGGGTGAAGAGGTCCGTGGCGTGGCCTTCGGCCTCGATCACATCGGTATTGTGGCGCAAGTAATTGATCCCGTGGCGGCGGTGGGTGTAGTAGTCGTCCATCATATCGCCGAGGAATCCGTGGAAAAAATCGAAGCCGCGCTCGTTGGGCGTATTGGGCGATTCCAGGCCGAGGTGCCACTTGCCCACGAGGGCCGTGTGATAGCCGCCGCGCCGCAATACCGCGGGGAGCAGGTCCATGTCCTCGCGCAGGTGGCCCCAACTGTTGTCCCGATGGGTGCGGATGACGCCGGGCACGCCCGCGAGGTCGGCGTAACGTCCGCTGAGCAGGGCCGCGCGCGTGGGCGAGCAGACGGGGCTGTTCGCGTAGAACTGGTCGAAGCGCATGCCTGCGTTCATGAGGGCGTCGATGTGGGGCGTCTGGATATCCGCCGCGCCCATGCAGGAAAGGTCGCCGTAGCCCAGATCGTCCGCGAGAATCACGAGGATGTTCGGCTGTCCCTGGCGCACATCGGCGGGACACGCGGTGGCGGGGAGCGCACCGAGGGCGAGGGCGGATGCGGTGGTTTTCAGGAAACTGCGGCGGTTGGGTTGCATAGTGAATTCTCTCCGGTTGGCTTGTGTCATGGGCACGACGTGCGGCATGCTACGGGTCTGTCATGGTGGGCGGCACGGTCCGCGAAAATCAAGTGCGTGATAGGACGGATAGGTCTGATAGGACCGATGAGAGTAATCGGTCCTATCGGACTTATCCGTCCTATTCAAGGGAGAAGGGAGATCCAAAAAATGTACCGAATCGTCTTGCTCGCGATGTCCCTGATGCTGTCGGCCTTCACGGTTCAGGCCGCGCCAAAAAACATCGTGCTCTACGTCACCGACGACCAGGGCAGCACCGACGCCGGTTGCTACGGCAACCCCGTCATCAAGACGCCCGGCCTCGACACCCTCGCGGCGTCGGGCACGCGCTTCACGCGGGCCTTCTGCACCACGCCGTCGTGTAGCGCGAGCCGTTCGGTGATTCTGACAGGCCTGCTGAACCACGCCAACGGCCAGTATGGCCATGAGCACGACTATCATCACTTCAGGACTTTTGATACAGTCAAGAGCCTGCCGAACCGCTTGAACGAAGCAGGCTACCGCACCATTTCGCTGGGCAAGCTCCATGTGGGCCCGCCGGAGACCTATGACTTCGCGTCGTGGGGCGTCGATTTCATGGGCGAGAAAAAGAGTATCCTGCCGGGCGATCTGGCAGCGGCTGCCGAGGCTTTTATCCTGGCCGACGATTCCCAGCCCTTTTTCATGTACTTCTGCACCGTGGAGCCTCACCGACCCTTCAAGCGGGAAACGGCCGATGCCGTCAACCCGAAGGATGTGATCGTGCCGTCGTTCCTGCCGGACAACGCAGCGACGCGCGAGGAGTTGGCGGCCTATTATGGGTCGGTGCAGCAGGCGGACAGCGGCCTGGTGCGGCTCATCCAGTCCTTGAAGGACACGGGTCACTGGGAAGACACGCTCATCATCTATATCTCCGACAATGGCATGGCCTTTCCCGGTGCGAAGACCAACTGCTACGAGCCAGGGGTGCGCCTGCCCTGCGTGGTGCGCAATCCCGAGGCCGCGCGGAAGGGCGTGGTGACCGATGCCATGATCACCTGTGCCGACACCACGCCGACGATTCTTGAGTACGCCGGTATCGCAGCGAAGCCCGAGGAATTCCACGGGCGTTCTTTCCTGTCCGTGCTGGAGCAGAAATCGCCCGAGGGGTGGGACAGCGTGTTCCTCAGCCACACCTTTCACGAAGTGACCATGTACTACCCCGTTCGGGTCTTGCGTGACGCGCGCTACAAGCTTACGTGGAATATCGCCAGCGGCCTTTCTTTTCCTTTCGCCTCGGATCTCTGGGAGTCGAAGACCTGGCAGCACCTCGTGCTGACCAACGCCACCCACTTTGCGAAGCGCCCGATCCAGGACTATCTCCACCGGGCGCCCTTTGAGTTATACGACCTCGAGCAGGACCCGGACGAACTCCATAACCTCGCGGACATCCCGGTCTATCAGGAGCGCCTCGCGGAGATGAAGGGCCGATTGAAGAAGCACCAGGAGCGGACCGGCGATCCCTGGATATTGAAGTGGGAGCATGAATAAGGTGCGTACGGGAAATCTGTTGATCGGTGGTCTGTTGCTATTCGTCAGCGGCTGTAGCGAAGCGTCCAAACCGATTGCGCCGCCGTCGGCCCGCCCGAATATTGTCCTGATAGTCATGGACACCCTCCGGGCTGACCGCATCGATGCCCGGCGCAATGGCAAGCCGGTCATGCCCTTCGTGTCGCGCATGGCGGAAGAGGGCGATTATTATCGCAACGCCATCAGTCCCAGCAGTTGGACCAAGCCCGCGCTGGCTTCGGTGCTGACCGGGGTTTACTCCAACCGTCATGGCGTGCGGCACAGCGCGCGGATCGAGGACCCGGAACATCCCACGAGTGACGTGCTGGATGAGTCGTGGACGACCCTCGCCGAGTGGCTTGGCGCGCAGGGCTACACGCCCTGGGCCTTTCAGACGAACGCCAATCTCACGCGGGCCCTCGGATTTGCCCAGGGTTATGAGGAGCGCCAGTACCATTTCAGCAACGGCGCGCCCGGCAGCGAAGTGACCCGGGCTGCGCTGGAATCATTCCCCCAGCTCCCGGCCCCCTTCTTTCTCTATGCCCACTACATGGATCCCCACGCGCCCTACCGCCCCACGCCGGCGTTGGCGAATGCGCTGGGTGCGGAGCCGGTGATGAACGAAGCGGATCGCGCGATTCTGGACGATGACGGACGCTTCATGGACTACTATTTGGATCAGGTGAAGACGGCCATCGGGCTCCAGAGCGCCCACACCCTGCCCGACCTGAGCAACGGAGCCAGGGAGGCTGTGCGCCATCGCTATGATCTGGAGTGTCTGGCTATGGATCGGGCCATCGAAGAACTGGTCACCGCGATCCGGGAGAAGCACCCCGACACGGTCTTCGTCTTTCTGTCGGACCATGGCGAAGAATTCTGGGAACGGGGCGGCATGGGGCACGGAGTAACCCTGTTTCAGGAGCAGGTGCGCGTGCCACTGATTGTCGTCGACGGCGAGACTCCGGGAAAGGTCCACGAGGAATTGGCCAGCTCCATGATGCTACTGCCCTGGCTCGCCAAGCGTCTCGGCGTAGCGCCACTGGATGCGTGGAGTCGCGATGACAACGGGGCGATCTTCTCCGAGACCTGGGGCCCCTGGCCCTCCCTGGCCGTGCACCAGTCGGCTGTTTTCAGCGAAGGATACAGTCTGATCCGGAATCATGGCGCCAATAAGAGCGAACTCTTTGGTCTTGAGCGCGACCCCGAAGAGTGGGCGGATGTGTCGGTCAGCGAGCAGGAACGGGCCGTGTCCATGGGCAAAGTGCTCGACGCCTACCTTGCGGAATCCGTTGCGGCCGACAGTGCCACGGTGCCGTTGGCGCCGGACGAGGTCGAGGTGCTCGAAGCGATTGGCTACGGCGACTCGGGGCACTGAGAAAAGGCGTCGTACGAAATTGTGCCCCTCAAAGGGCTCCCATAGCTTCATTTTAGAGGGTTTGAGCACCGTTTCCAGGCAGAAATGCCGCCTTGGGCAGGACGGGTCAGCGGGTATTCAACAAAATTGTACGCCACCGATTTGATTCGCACTATTTGTACAAAATTGGACCCAACTTCGGCCCCTTTAGGAAGCCACTCGTACGACGGGTGGCTTTTTATTTACCTAAACGCTTTATTTTGAGTGATTTACGTGCATCTTTGTTTTCTTGGCACGGGAATGGCTTTAGGTAATTTGTTGACAGTTTAACCGAAGCCAAGAGCCTCCATGAAGGAACAGAAAGGTCCGAAATGAGCCCGCTAATGCCCGAAGCCATCCGCACACAGTCCCCGATTAAAGCCTGGTATCTTGCCACTTTCCGCGGCAAAAAGGTGTTCACCACCATCTGCCAGCCGACCCTGTGCATCTTCGGCGTCATTCTCTATCAGTATAGCTGGGTTCTTGTCAGCAGCGACCATTCCGCCACCGTCGTGGGTGCCTTCTAAGTTTTTTATGCGCAAGAATGGGTCCGGAAACACACCCCGGCCTGCATACAATCGAATGCCTTCGACACACCCCGTTCTGCCCCCAAGTCAGACGGTCAAAGGCACACCCCCCCACCATGGTGCGCAGTGCGGCCCACACCACCGCGCTGCGCACCCCCTCCTTTTTCAGGACATTCCGGCGCTCGGGGAGAACTTGCCCCCCCGGTCGCGAACCTGCTTCAATAGGGCAGGAGCCGCCTTCATGAATCCCTACTACGCCTGCCTTCCCGAAGGGGAATCGGCCTATCTGCTGGAATGCTGGCTGCGCACCCTTCCTTCCGAGGCACGGGTGGTCGTGGTTCCTCTCACGTCAGTCCCCGCGCTCCCCCCCGATCCGCGCCTCAGTCTGGCCCAGGATTTGAGTCGCATCGAAGTGCCGGATAACCTGCGAATCCATATTCCGATTTCTCTGAATTGTGTGCCAATGCGCTACCGGTCGGGCGTGTCGATGCCGGACTTGTCCCCGCACTACGCGCTACTGCGCCCGCTCTGGCGGCGGGGCTTCCGCGAAGCCGCATTCGTGGGCCATGGCGGCGAGACGGTCCTGCCCATGCCGCATCTGTTGGACGGCTTTCACAATCGCCACCGGGGCGAGCGCTGCTTTGTCGTGGGGAACGGCCCGAGTCTGAATGATATCGATATGAGTAAGCTGAAAGGCGAAATTACCCTGGGTTCGAACCGGTGCTTCCTTGGCTATGAATCGTGGGGCTTTCCTTTCACTTATTGGGGCGTCTACGACAACTTCCAGATAGAAACGTATCACCGGCTTTATGAGGCGGAAATGCCCGTGGAAACGGTGAAGTTTTTTCCGACCGAGTACTGGCCGGTACTTCGCGTGGGGCAGGGTTGCCCGGTCAATTGCGTGTGGCCCGATCCCCTTCCCCGCGCCTTCTCGGACGAGCCGTCGCGGGTCTACCGCGGTTTCACGGTGACCTTCATGCTGCTGCAGATTGCGGCGATCATGGGCTGCGATCCCATCATCCTTATCGGCGCGGACCACCGTTATGAGCTTTCGCGGCGGGGTTACTCGCGGGTCTTGCGCAGTGCGTGGCGCGGCATGGCGCGCCACCTTCGGGGCGGGCGGGTCTATGAATCGGCACTTGCCGCGCAACGCGCCTGGAGGAAGGGGGGCGCTACAGGCGCGCCCGCGCTTTGGACGACGACGGACGCCACCCGGCCGACCCACTTCACGCCGGGATACACGGATGGCGGGAAAAATCGCTTCCTTCCGCCGGAGCCGGAAGAAGCGGAGCGAGATTTTAATTGTGCTCAGCGCTGGGCCGAGGGAGGCGGCGGCAAAATTCTAAATGCTACGCCGGGCACGGCCCTGAAGAGCTTTCCCCGGGTGGACTTTGAAAGCCTGTTCTGACCGGAATCCTGGCGTGCCTTAATATTGCACGGTTTTTGCCGTGGAACAGTGTTCCAACCAGGAGCCGATCCGTTCGGCGTATCCCAGGTTCTCGAGATAGGCCATATCGAGTTCCGCTTTCACGCCATCGCCGGTTTCATGCTCTTCGGAGAAGTAATTCGCCGCATGCAGCGCGGTCAGGGCGGTAAAGACCGCCTCTTCCGGCACGTGATAGCCGGATTCCTGGAGGCTGTAGTCTTCCGCGGGGCACGCGGAGGGGTGAAGGTGGAATGCAATGGCCTCCACCACGGGGTCGGGCAGTCCCCAAAGTTCGAGCAGATAACTGCCGACCTGGCTGTGGGTCGCGCCGAGCACTTCGAGCTCGGCTTCGTCCAGGGGAACCTGATTCGCATCGGCAAAGCGGATGGCGTCGGCGAATTCTTCGGTAAGCTGGGACGCGAGGATCAACTGGCCGATTTCGTGAAGGAGTCCGGCGGTAAAAGCGCGGTCGACTATTTTCCTGTCGTTTGTTTCCGCGGCCGCGATCTTTCGCGCGCCTTCGCCCACGGCCAGGCTGTGGTTCCAGATAGCACCCAGATTGAAACTCGGCGGCAGCTTCAGTCCCTTTGGCAACTCGAAGACCTCGGCCATGAGGACGACATTCTTTAGATTCTCCAGGCCGAGCATAGAGCAGGCCTGCACCAGATTGGAGACCGGATTGCGGACGCCCATATAGGCTGAATTCACGATCTGGAGGACCTTGACGCTCAGGGCCGGATCCTGCTCAATGAGCTTGCCCACACGCGCGACCGAGGTGTCTTCGAGGACCATTTCCTGGAGAATCTGGTTGTAAACAACGGGCAGCGCGGGGAGTTTTCCCATGCGGTGGAGCAGGCCCTTGAGCGCGCCCGCGTTGAGTTGCTCGCGCAGGGCAAAAGCACGGGCGACCGAATGATAGAGCTTCTGCGGGTCGCAGGGCTTGCCGATGATCTGGTGGGCGACGTTCGAGACTTTGAGTATCATCTGGGCATCGGTGCTGCCGGAGAGGACGAAGCGCACGGTATTGGGGAACTCCTCCCGGACCGCCATAAGGAAATCCACGCCGCTCATACCGTTCATATTCAGATCGGAGACCACAACGTTAAAGTCGGGAAACTTGCGCATGGCATCGAGCGCATCTTCGCCCGACTGGGCAAAGCTCATGCTCCAGTCCCGCGCCACCGTCCGGAGCATGCGCTTCAGCCCGTTCAGGACGTTGATTTCATCGTCAACGAATAATACTCGTTTCATGGGATTCCCCAGCGCTTTCCTGGTCGGCGAAATTTCGCCGGATGGCTTCGAAAGTTTCAATCACGAGTTCAAAGGCATCAAAAACGTCGGGCGCGAAGTGGGTGCCCTTGCCGGCCCGCATCGTTTCGAGGGTTTGCTCCATGGTGAACGCGGGCTTGTAGGCGCGCACCGAACGGAGGGCGTCGTAGACATCGGCGATGGCCACGATCTGCCCTGAAAGGGGGATTTCGTGGCCGGCCAAGCCGCGGGGGTAGCCCTGACCGTCCCATCGCTCATGGTGTGAGATGGCAATCTCGGCCGCGAGCAGGCGCAACTCATCGCCACCGTTCATCGTCGATGAACCCGCACCCGTGGCAAAGGCCTGACTCACATTGTCGGCCTTGCCGTCCTGGGGAACTTCGAGCAGGATCGCGGCCCCGATCTCGCAATGGCGCTGCATGAACTGGCGCTCATCCTGGGTCAACTTGCCCGGTTTGAAGAGAATGCCATCGGGGACGCCGATTTTTCCGATATCGTGAAGCGGGCTGGTGATGAACAGGGCCTCGCGAAACTGCAGGTCCAGGTTCATGGCCTCGGCGAGGGCGCGGCTGCAGGCGGCGACGCGCAGCACATGGTCGCCCGTGTCCTGATCGCGAAACTCCCCGGCCTTGGCGAGGCGCCAGATGATGTCCTGGCGGGAGTGCTCCAGCGCGGCGGTACGCTCCCGCACCTTCTGCTCCAGTATGGCGTTCTGCTCGCGGAGGAGATCCTCATACTCCTTGAGCCGGAGGGCGCTGCGCACGCGCGCGGTCAGATCCTCCGTGTTGACGGGTTTATTGAGCAGGTCCGTCGCGCCCAAATCGAGACCGCGGCGCTTCAGGTCGTTCTCCGCATTTCCGGTAAGGATAATGACGGGGATGTCGCGGGTTTCCTCCTTCGCTTTCAGTTCCGCCAGCAGGTCGAATCCAGTCTTGCGCGGCATGTTGACATCGGAAACGATGGCGTCAATTCTTACACGATTAACCAGTTCCAGCGCTTCGTCGGCTCCACCGGCAAAATAAAGTTCCCACTGGTCGCGCTGTGCCCGGAGCATGCGTCGAAGGCCGGCAAGAAAGTTGGGTTCGTCATCGACGAACAGGACATTTTTACGGGATGCCTGCACGTTTTCGGATGGACCTTCTATCGTATTCCAGGGGTCCGTCATTTATGATACTTTCACTCCTTCCGGCTGTTGGGAATCCAGACCATCCTCCAAGGGCAGGCGCAGCAGGAATCGGGTTCCTTCGCCAGGTGTCGAATCGACCTCGAGCGCGCCCTTCATGCGCTCCACGATGACGGCATGGGCCAGGGCGAGTCCCTGGCCGGTTCCCTTTCCCACGTCCTTGGTCGTGAAGAAAGGTTCGAAAATTCGGCTGATAATTTCGGGTGGAATCCCGCAGCCATTGTCCCCGATGACGATTTCAACCGTATGGTCCCGGAGGGCGCTGGAAATGGAAATAACGCCTTTGCCGCCGTCGTGATCCACGCGATCGGCAATCGCGTGGGAGGCGTTAACCACCAGGTTGAGAAGCACCTGATTAAAGGACCCTGGAAAGCAGGGGACCGGGGGAAGGTTGGCGGACAGCGCCAGGTCGACGTCGGCGACGTGCTTCCATTCGCCACGAGACACGGCCAGGGTGTTCTCGATCGCGTGGTTTACGTCCGTCGGCGCCAATTCATCGTCGCCCGGGTGGGCGAATTCTTTCATGGCGCGCACAATGGCGGCAACCCGGTCCCGACCTTCCAGGGACTGTTCGATAGCGAGGGGAATTTCCTCCTTAAGGAAATCCCAGTCGATCTCCCGCCGGAGGCTTTCCAGCACGTCGAGCATTTCAGGCGGTATGGGGGCATTGCGCCCGGCCTCACACGCGGCGGCACTGGCCTCGGCGAGGCGCATCATGCCTTCGGCGGCCTCGCGAAGGAACTGAATATTGTCGCCAATGTATTGAATGGGTGTGTTGATTTCATGAGCGATGCCCGCAGCCATCTCCCCGATGGCTTCCATCTTCTGCAGGTGCCCCAACTGGGCCTCGAGCTTCGCTTCGTCGGAGGTGTCGCGTGAAAAAAAACTGTAGCCTGCGATGGCGCCCTCGGGATTCAGGATGGGCGCCGCGAAACTCCGGGAGCGATAGGCGCCTCCATCCTTCCTGCCCACGGCCAAGCGGTCGGACCAGCGCTCGCCCGAGGTCAGGCGCCGCCAGATCGCGTTATAGAAGGCATCGTCATACTGGACGGTCCGCAGAATCCCGATGGATTTCCCGATCGCCTCTTGCGGGGCATAGCCCGTCAGCCGGGTAAAGGAATCGTTCACATAGGTAATGATGCCACGACCATCCGTAATGGCGACGGCAAACTCAGCCTGGGTGAGCGCCAGGGCGGGCAGGGCCTGTGTCCCAGGGGCACCACTGGTGTACCCGATGCAATCTGACATATTCCCCTCCGGTCCCCTGCAAGGACTCACTTGACTCTACTGACCCATCCCGCACAAGCCCGGTCTTAGCATAGCACAGCACAGCGCACATTCAAAGCAGTCAATTACATGAGTGTAAGAACCGGGATCTGTACCAGTCATGGGGTCATGGGTCCGCGATGGATGCCCCAGCGGGTGATATTGAGGTGTCCACACTCGGTGCAGAGATAGGCAAAGCGTCCGGTCTGAAGATTGATAACCGGTTCGCCGCACTGGTCGCAGGCGGAAGGCACTTGGCTTGCGGCGTATTGACCCAGGATGGCCAGGGGCGGGGCGAGGAGCAGGGCGCATGCGTAGACCATGAACCCTTCGTAAGGGACGGCCTGCCGCCCGGCGCTGAAGCCGAGCAGAATTCCGGCGGCAAAGCCGCCGAACATAAGGATAAAGGTGAGCAATACGTGAAGGCCTGGCGGCAGCGCCGGGAAAGCGACGCTGCCGGGCGCGCGACGGAGGATTTCCCACGCCAGATTGCCGCGCCAGTCGCCTCCGCCGTTGAAAAAATCGATAAAGCGGGCTTTCAGGGCCGACTCGGAAACTTCGGGGGGCGAAATTTGCCAGGTGCGACCATTCCAGTGGAGGAGCCTGTAGTAGCGCCCACGGGCATGGAGGGCAACCAGCGCGGCGCCCGGACCCCGAAGGGCGATCAGCGGCGCGGGCCGTTCGAGGAGCCGCGCCAGACGGGGAGCGTCGACGCAGGTGCGCGTTCCATCGGAAGTTTCGAGATGCATGAGTCGGGTTCCATCTCAGTGCGTGCTGCCAGCCCGCGATGCCCCAGTTCGTACCTGTGGCGGGGCCGGTGGTAGAATAGAACGCGTGCCGGTCTATTGCAAGTGCCGGCCTTGTTTTACCCGCGTCGGCATCATCGCCAGCCGTCGCGACAGAGGCAGCCGAGCATGAGCGGAAATGGCGCCAGCCGATTCCAGTTGGCACGACTTTATGACTTCGCGCAGCGGATGTACAGCGAGGTGCCGTACCGCTATATGCAGTCGGGCTATTCCTTCCCGGCATGGCACTACTTTATCGAAGTGACGCGGCGCTGCAATCTGCGCTGTAAAATGTGCCAGTACATCGACTGGCTTGAAAACGTGCCGATCAAGGAGCAGAAACAGGGCGAGCTCTCCACGGAGGAGTGGCTGGACGTGCTGGCACAGGTTCCCCGCTTCAGCCTGATCACCTTTACCGGCGGAGAGGCCTTCGTGCGCAAGGACTTCATGGAGCTGCTGACCTTTGCCAGCCGACGTTCGCGCACCCATTTCATTTCCAATACCACCATGCTGCCCGAGGAACGCGCCGAGGCCATCGTGGCGCTGGCGCCCCGCCACACGGGCGGCACAGGCTTCAACTTCGCGGGCACCTCCATCGAGGGTCCCGGCGACCGTCACGATGAAATCCGAAAAATGAAGGGCGCGTGGGACCGGAGCATGGCGGGGCTCAAGCGCCTGCGCCACCACCGCGATGCGAGCGGTAAGACCTGCCCCCACATTCACGTGACCACGGTGATCCAGCGGGACAATATCGATGTGCTCCATTACATGCCCCGCATGGTGAAGGATGCGGGTGTGGATGTGCTGAATCTGGTTACGGAAACGCGCATGCACGATTTGCCCGGCTTCGGAGAAAAGCCCCCAACTCTGTTTAACCATGATGATATTGACTGGCCGCGCATCAATCGTTCCGAGCTTTCCATCGCCCTGAACCGGACCCTGGACGAGGCGAAGTCGGTCGGGGTTGAAGTCCGGCTCCCGCGCATGCCCCGGCAGGATCTGCTCGACTACTACGACGGGCGTGGTATTGACCTGAAGGCCTATCAGTGCCGGAACGCGTGGAATACGCTCATCATCGGGCGCCTCGGCGATGCCTATCCCTGCTGGCTCCAGAAAGTGGGCAACGTGCGGGAGAATTCCCTCAAGGAACTCTGGCACAACGCGGAGATGCGGGACTTCCGACAGACCTGTCAGAAACAGCTTTTCGCGCCTTGTCCGGGCTGCTGCTTCCTCGAACACCGCGGTGAACAGCTTGCCGCGCGGTCGATTGTGGCCGGCGTGGCGGCTGGCAATGCATAAAAAAGCGCCCGCTCGGAAGATCGCCATGCCAGGGCAGGGCCTCCCTCGCGAATCCGATTTGCATGCGTTTCTCAAGTCTGATGAAGTCATTGATTTTCACCACCCTGCGGTACGTCAACAAGCCGAAGTGCTGCGTGCGCCCGATGGGGATGTTGTCGCCACGGCGCGGGCCTGTTTTGAATGGGTACGGGACGGAATCCGGCACAGCGTGGACTATCACATGAATCCGGTGACCTGCTGCGCATCGGAGGTCCTCGCGGAGCGCACGGGCTATTGCTATGCCAAGGCGCACCTGCTTGCGGCGCTTCTGCGGGCCAACAAGATTCCGGCGGGGCTGGTCTATCAGCGCCTGAGCATCGGCGCCTGCGGCCCGCCCTATTGCACCCACGGCCTTAACGCGGTCTACCTGCCGGTGTTTGGGTGGTACCGTATCGATCCCCGGGGCAACAAGCCGGGGATCGACGCCCAGTTTACCCCGCCGGTGGAACGACTCGCCTTTGCGCTTCAGGATTCCGAAGAGTACATTTTTGACGAAATTCACGCAGCGCCGTTGCCCGACATAGTAAAGGCCCTGCGGCGCTGGAAAACCTGGGACGCGTTCTACGCCCGCCTGCCGGATGTGCAGGGACGGAAAAGGAAACCATGACCGCTCGTAGTATCCTCGTTATCGGCAGTGCCAACATCGACCTGGTAGCCCGGGTGTCGCGCATCCCCCGACCGGGCGAGACCCTTATGGGAACGTCGTTCGCAACCATTTGCGGGGGCAAAGGGGCGAATCAAGCGGTCGCCGCCGCGCGGCTGGGTGGAAACGTGTCGTTCCTCGGCTGTGTTGGGGAAGACGCTTTTGGGATTCAGCAGAAGGAGAGCCTCCGCGCTGCGGGGGTTAAGCTGGACTACCTCAAGAGCGTCTCCGGAACGCCCACGGGCACGGCCATTATCGAAGTGAGCGACGAGGGCGAGAATTCCATTGTCGTTATTCCTGGCGCAAACTTCGAACTCACGCCGGAAGATATTCTCGCATGCCGCGCTGCCTTCGAAGCCGCGGATGCGGTGCTGATGCAACTCGAAGTGCCCGTGGCGGTAGTGGAGACCGCGCTCGATCTGGCGCGGGAGACGAACACCCTGTCCATCCTCGATATCGGGTCGGACCAGCCCGTTTCCGAGGCTGTGCTCGGGAAAGCCACGGTGGTGACGCCTAATGTGAGCGAGGCGGAGCGCCTGACCGGCATGACGATTGAAAGCGATGCCGATGTGGAAGTCGCGGCATTGCGCCTGTTGAGTTTTGGCTCGCGCCATGTGGTGATGAAGCTGGGGAGCCGGGGCTCGCGCTATTTTGGCGCGGGCATGAGCTTCGACGCGCCCCCCTTCAAGGTGAACGTCGTGGACACAACGGCGGCGGGCGATGCCTTTACCGGGGCGCTTGGCGTGGCGTGGGACGAAGGGGACATTGCGACGACCCTGCGCTATGCCAATGCCGTGGGAGCACTGGCGACGACGAAAGCGGGCGCCCAGCCTTCGCTACCGCTCGCGGGGGATGTGGCGCGGCTGCTGGAAATGCCCGTGTGAGACGGCAAAGGGCCGGCACAGCCTTCCCGCGCGTACTTGGACAACGTGGACCGAAGTGGGCGCATTGATCACGCGGTGGCCGCACCGGGAGGGCCTGTGGTACAGTAATCGCCTGCCGAATTTATCGCCCAAAGGAGTATCCCGTGGCCAATCTGATCTGCGCCGCAGACTTGAAACAGTTCAATCCCCTCCAGTTGGAGTCCGTCATTCGTACCCTCGATGCCCAGGGCATCGACGAGCTGCATTTCGACGGAGCCGACGGGAAGTTCATCCCCCGCTACGGTTTCGCCCCTTCCGTAGTAGCCGCGGCGAAGGACATGACGAAGCTGCCATGCCACTACCATCTCCTTATTGAGCAGCCCGACCTCATACTGGCGGAGATCCTGAAGAGCCGTGCCGATACGATCACGATTCACCTGGAAACGTGTGTCCACATTCATCGCACGCTCACAGCCATTCAAGACGCGGGCCACGTGCCTGGCGTGGCGGTTTTGCCTACAACGTCACTCACGAAGATAAACTACCTACTGCCCCAAATCGGGCGCTTGCTGCTGGTGGGTGCGGATCCGATAAGACCCGGTCACGCCATGACCCGCGCCGCTTTTGAACGCATCCGCATTGCCGGTGAAAACATTCGTTACCATGAGTATGCCGTTGCCGTGGAAACCGAAGGTGTGATGGGGGCGGAGGATGTCGCGCGCTGCCAGCGTTTCAGCGGCGTGCGCATCATCGTAGGGCCCAAGGACGTGCCGGGCTTGGGCGATGCCGCCGCACCGGAGGCCCTCCGGGACTACCGCGCTAACGCCGCCGCGGCCGTGCACACGGTGTAGTTTATTCGTTCATTAAGGCATGTGGCATCCGCCTGCGGCGGATCACGGCTGTGAATTCACAGGCGGGACACCTGTGCCACACGCCTTAATGCGCCAATAGCGTGGTATCGACACTATCGACCAATGGATATTGGAGAGTTCTTCGTGCAGGAATCAGGCCGGCTGGCCGCATCATTTCGTGACCCCAGCGGATTTGTCTACCGCGACGGTGAAGGCGCCTTGCTGCGCCAGGTCAACGCTCTCTACGGCCCACACTACGACCAGCTTATGGCCTCGGGCCTCTACGCGAAGCTCGTCAAAGATGGATTGCTCGTTTCCCATGAGGAAATGTCCCTGGCGCGCGCGCAGACCCCAGATGCGGTCCGGGTACTGGCGCCGGAGCCGATCGCCTTTATTTCTTATCCCTATGAATGGTGCGCGGGACAACTCCGCGACGCGGCGCTGCTGACGCTTGAGATTCAATCGATCGCCATGGAGCACGGGATGTGCTTGAAGGACGCCAGCGCTTTCAATATTCAGTTTCGGGGCGCGCGGCCGATTTTCATCGATACCCTTTCCTTCGATCCCTACGTGGAAGGCAAGCCGTGGATTGCCTACGGTCAGTTCTGCCGCCACTTCCTGGCGCCGCTGGCCCTGATGTACTATGGCGAACCGGGCGTGGCGCGGCTCATGCGCGGTTTTATCGATGGAATCCCCCTGCCGCTCGCGGCGCGTGCACTGCCCTGGCGCTCGAGGCTGAAACCGGGGTTGCTCCTGCATCTGCACCTGCTGGCTCGGGGGGAACGGGCGCAGGTGGGCCAGGGGCCCGCGGCTGGCACGGCGAAAACGGTAAACGTATCGCGCCAGGGCCTGCTGGGTATTGTCGATAATCTTCGAACCACCATCGGCGGCCTGGTCCGGAAGTCGGACAAAACTACCTGGGGTGATTACTACGCCCACACGAACTATAGCGAGGCGGGCGCGCGGGCCAAGGAAAAGCTGGTGCGGGACTACCTCGATCACATCGCGCCAGCGACCGTCTGGGACCTGGGTGCAAACACCGGGGTCTACAGTGCATTGGCGGCGGAGCGCGGAGCGGTGACCGTGGCGATGGATCTGGATTACGGCGCGGTGGAGGCCCTCTATCAACGGGAGAAAGAGTCGCCCAAGGGCGTGCTGCCCCTGGTGATGGATCTGTCCAACCCGAGTCCGGCGCTGGGTTGGGCCCATGAAGAACGGGCCAGTCTGCTCCAGCGCGGCCCGGCGGACTGCGCCATGGGGCTGGCCCTGATTCATCACCTCTGCATCGGCAATAACGTGCCCCTTGGCCAGGCGGCCGCCTTCTTTGCCCGAACCTGCCGACACCTGATTATCGAATTCGTGCCGAAGGAAGACAGCATGGTGGCCCGCATGCTGGCTACGCGGGAGGATGTCTTTCCCGGTTATACCCGGGAAGGTTTTGAGGCGGGCTTCGGCGAGTATTTCTCTATCGAGGCCCAGTCACCGGTGGACGATACGCTGCGGACACTGTATCGGATGAAAAACCGCACCCACCCCTGAGGCGTCGCCCGTGAACGGAAAAACATTCCTCTGGTTCCCTCTGCTCTTCGGCTTTTTTCCCGCCCTATCGCTGCTGAGCCGCAATATTGGCGATGCCCATTTTTCGGAAGTGTGGCTGCCCTGTGCGGTCGTGACGGTGATTGCCAGCGTACTCTGGGGAATGCTGTATGCGCTGCTGCGCGACCACCATAAGTGCGCACTGCTTATCGCCGCTTTCTGGGTGCCCTTTCACGCCTATGGCGCTCTGGCCGACGGATTGAAGGAGGCCCTGCGCGCGAGTGCGTCACCCCTGCCTGTCCTGACCGTCGCCGCGCTGATTGCTCTGGGCGGCACGGCGCTGTTCTTGTGGCTCTGCCGGACACACCGCGATCTGGCCGGGCTGACGCGGGCGCTGAATCTTCTCGGACTGTGCCTGCTGGTGGTGCCTCTAACGGCCTACGGTCTTGCGCGCATCCGACAGGGGGCTCCCGCGGCGCCGGTGGCGACTCCGGGCATGGCGAGCCTGACCCCCGCGGCCCTGGCCGCGCTTCCGGACATTTACTACATCATCCCCGACTCCTATCCACGGGCCGATGTGCTTCAAGATACCTTTGGCCACGACAACACGCCGTTCCTCAATGCACTGAAGGCGCGAGGCTTCCACGTGGTGGAGGATGCCCACTCGAACTATCCCAAAACACAGATGTCGCTGGCGTCGTCCATGAATCTCGATTACCTCGACCCCGAGCACTTGAAGGCGGAATGGAACGAGGCCCTGCCCGATTTTGTGTCCCAGATCTGGGAGAGTAAGGTGATGGATTTCCTTGCGGGCTACGGTTACGAATTCCCGACATTCTCCTCGGGCGTTGCGGCGACCGAGATTCAGGGCGGCCGCTTCGTGAAACCGGACACCTTCCTGCTGACGGAACTCCAACACGTCTACCTGGCCATGACGCCCCTTCGATCACCGGTGGAACGCTACTCCCGTTCCAATGAGGCCAACCGGGTCCTCTTCGTGCTCGAAGAACTGGGCAAAGTGCGCCGTGGGAACAAGCCCATGTTTGTCTTTGCCCATGTGATGGCGCCCCACATGCCGCACAACTTCGACGCCGAGGGAAAAACGCGTGCGGAAACACCGCCGTACTACGAGGGCTTCCGCGACTCCGTGGTGTGTATCAACGAACGCTTTCTCACGATGATCGATCGCATACGCGATCGCCAGCCGAATTCGGTGATCATCATCCAGGGCGATCACGGCTGCCGCTCCGATTGGCAGAGCACGGCGGGCACAGACCTGATTCCGTGGAAAGGCACGCGGGAGGAGTATATCCGCGACTACACGGCGGTGCTGAACACCATCTACTTTCCCGACGGCGACTTCAGCGCCTTCTATCCAGGCATCACACCGGTGAACACCTTTCGGATCGTATTCAATAAGTATTTCGGCACGAACTACGAGCTACTGCCCGATAAGACTTATATGAGCTTTCCAGGCAGCAGCGAGATCGAGCAGGTGCGGTAGGGTTCACGCCATGGGGATGGGGTGATTCCAGACGCCGGAATAGGCCTCGGTCGCGGGACCTTCCTGATAGACGCATCCGTCCTCGGCCCATTCTATGGCCAGCACGCCGTATACCAGGTGTACGTTGACACGCCGGTCCACGCGATCCGTGATCATCGATGCCAGCGCGGAGCCACAGGAGCCGCTGCCGCTGGCCATGGTGATGCCGCTGCCCCGCTCCCAGATGCGCATAACGATGTTCTGCCGGTCCACGATGTTGACGAATTCCACATTGGTCCGCTCGGGGAAACTCGGGTGATGCTCGATCTTCGGGCCGATCTCGGCGAGCTTTACCGCCGTGGCGTCGTTCACGAAGAACACCGCGTGGGGATTGCCGATGTTCGCGCAGGTGACGTGGAGGGTCTGGCCGTCGATCTCAATGGGCTCTTCCTTCACCTGGCCGGGAATGCCGAGCATGGGAATCTGGGAGCGCTCGAAGCGGGGACGCCCCATGTTGGAGCGGACGGAGACGACCTTGCCCCCCTCGGTCTTGAGCACCACGGCGTTGGGCCCTGCGAGAGTGCCAATCACAAACTCAGTTTTGTCGGTGAGGCCGCGTTCGAAGACATATTTGGCGAAGCAGCGGATGCCGTTGCCGCAGGTTTCCGCCTCGCTACCGTCGGCGTTAAAGATGCGCATGGAAAAGTCGAACTGACCACCGTCGTCGATGAGGATGATGCCATCGGAGCCCGCGCCGAGGTGGCGGTGGCTCATCTGGCGCGAGAGCTCGGGCCAGTCCACACCGGGATACTTTGCGGCTTCGATGAAGTGGTAGTCATTGCCCAGGCCGTGGAGCTTGGTGAAGGCGATGCTCATGCATGAAATCCTCTGATGGGAAATGGGAAGGGGGATGAAGTTATATTGCTCTAAAACGCGGGCATATGCGCAGGCGGGCATTTTAGCATACGCATGAGCACTGGGAAAATGGTTTCCCACAGATGGACTCAGATGGACACAGATAAGAAAGTAATGAATGAGGCGCAAATACACGTGCGAGACATACGGCTTATCCCGTGAGTTTCTAGCGAATCACCCGTTTCCATTCGAGTTCTGGGCGTTTGAAGTTGATAATCAAGCCTACCGGCAGGTTAGTCGCCTTCAGGTAATTCAACATCTGGCCGATTTCATTGTTCCCAATGCGCTCGATTACCTTCAAGTCAACAACGACAGCGTTGTACGCGATGAGGTCCGGTATGTAGTCGCCAACGACTTCACCTTTGTACAAAATCTTATACAGACGCTGCTGGACATGCGGAATTCCCCGAAGCCGGAATTCGACAGTAATCGCATTCTCATAGGGTTTCTCCAGATATCCGTGCCCAAGCTCGTTTAGTACTTCCATGGCGCAGCCGATAATCTCAAAGGTCTCCTTGCCAAATGGGAACTTCCGAAAATCCTCGTCCATAGCGCACCATCCTTCGTGCTCGGTTTTCGTGCAGGAAACGCGATTTACAATGTCATTTCTTATCTGTGTCCATCTGAGTCCATCTGTGGGAAAAATCCTTCTTTATCCCACTCCCGGTTCCACCCGGACTTCCGCCCAGACAATCTGTTGTCCCGTGGGCTGCTGGACGGTGAAGACGTTCCCACCATCCTTCACGGCGTCCAGCGGACAGTCGAAGGCGATCGCGCGCACCGCGCCGGGGAGCTGGGCGGGATTCTCCACATCCACCGCCGCAGCACAAGCCGTGCCGTTGACCGACGCCGTGTAAGCGGCCTCGGCGACCCCGGGCTTTTCACCGAGGCCGATGATGAAGCGCACGGTGCCCGCAGCGGGCCTGGGGCCGATGTTGATGGTGAAGCTCGCCTCGACGCCTTCCGCCGGAAGTACCACGCCACTCGGGAAGCCCGATGGCACGGTATCGCGGAAGCACTGAAGGTGACGGCGCGGTTGCGTGAAGACCACGTCTTTCCCCAGACCCTGCTCCACGAGGATGCGGTAGTCCGACTGGCTCACGGGAATCGTCTCGGAGTCCATGTAGTTGAAGAGGTAGATCTGGTCCGCGCCCCGCTGCCAGGCACTCGCGGCGAAGCCCCGCGTGGAAGCGAGATCGTTGGCCATGGGTGCGCCACCGGGCCAGGCGCGGGAGTTGAATTCGAGGCCCGGTGCAAGCTTCACTCCGGCCCCTTCCACGCCCATTTGCTCGCGCCAGAGCTCCACGGGGATGTCAAAGTCCGACGTCAGCCAGAAGGGGCAGGGGATGAGCATATCGACAAGTCCTTCCTTAGCCCACCGCACCCCGTCCATCCCCAGGCCCTTGGCTGCATCGGGGTGAGCGGGCACGCGCGCGGCGAGCTGGATGGCGTGACCGCGCTTCTCGCCCCACTCGACAGTGAGCTGGCGTACCTGGCGCATGAACTGAGTCAGCAACTCCGCACCGGCCACTTCTTCGCCATCTTTGAAGTGCCAACCGAAGCGCATCCAGTCCAGCTCCAGGCCGTCGGCGTCATAACGCTCCAGCAGTTCCTTCACAAAGTCCATGGCGTGGGCGCGCACTTCGGGGTGTCCAAAATCCAGGGCGCGGGCGGTCCAGCCGCCGCTGGGATCGTTGGGCACGCGCCAGAACTGGGGATTCTTCACCCAGAAGGAGCCGTGGATGTAGCTCGTGGGATCGGGCACGTCGTGAATATCGTTCATCCGCATGGAAATCCATGGCGAGATGCCCTTCTCCCGCGCGCGGGCGATCCAGATGGCATAGGGGTCCAGGCCCTGCTCGTGGAGCGAGCGCGCATTGTCCATCCACTTCTTGCCAGCGCCCTCGGGCATTTTCTGATCGCCCAGCTCCCAGATGGCGTCACGGGTCGCGCTTTTGAAGCTCGCCTTCATGGCGTTCGGGTTGAGGAAGAGATGGCTTACCTTGGTGCCCGCATACTGGTCGATGAACGCGTTCAGGCCGGCGAGATTCATCATCTCCGCCGGACGCGAGGTGAAAAAGTGGCTGCTGTCTTCGTTGATGATGATACCGGGTTCGGCCGTGACCAGGGGGGCCAGGCAGAGGGCGGCTAACAGAATGCTGATGTGCTTCATCGTGGTGCTCCAGGTTGAGGGAGTAGCATAGCTGGTGGACTACACCGGAGGCCAATCCGTACAATCGCGCCATGCATATCGTCTTCTTCGGGAATGCCTCCAACCGAATCGCCGCCATCCGTTACCGCATCGGGACCTTTGCCCGCATGCTGGAGGCGGAGGGTCACCGTTGTACCGTGTGTCTGCCCATGTCGATGGTAGAGGAGGAGCGCTACTACAGTGCGGCCTCGGCACCACGCAAGTTCTGGATGTTGTGCCTGGTTGTGATCCGGCGCATCTCCCAACTCCGTCACGTGCCGGGTGCGGACGTGGTGTACTTTCGCGGGCCGTTGCTGCCCTATGGCCCGCCCGTGCTGGAGCGGATTATCCGGTGGATGAATCCGCGCCTTATCTTCGATATCGACGATGCCATCTGGGAACCGCCCGCCCATGTGGAGAGCGCCTTTCTGCGTTGGGTGGACTATGACTGGACGCGGAAGATGGCGGGCTTGTGCGCCCATGCGGTCGTGGGCAATGGATTGCTCCGGGACTACGTCGCACCCTTGAATCCGAACGTGACGATTATTCCCACGTGCATTGATATGGACTTGCATTCGCTGAAGGAATACGCTCAAAGATTGAAAAACAGGGGGCTGGAAAGCCCCCTCTCCATGGTGGTCCTAGGCTGGACCGGACTGAAGGACAACCTGGGTTATCTTGCGCCGATTGAACCCGTGCTGAGGGAACTTGCCAGCGAACACAACATAGTCCTGCACATCGCTACGGGAAAGCCTTACGCGCTGAAAGGGGTAGCTGTGGAAAATGAGCATTGGACGCTGGAGCGCGAAATCTACTATCTTCAACACGCGGACATCGGCCTCATGCCGCTCCACGACACGCCGCGCGCCCGGGGGAAGTGCGCTTTCAAGGCCCTCCAATACATGGCCGTGGGCACGCCCGTGGTGCTGTCGCCCGTTGGGATGAACGCCGAAGTGGTGGAGGATGGTGTGAGTGGATTTCTGGCGGAGACGCCCGAGGAATGGAAAGAAAAACTCGGGCAACTCATCGCCGATCCCGCGCTGCGCGAGCGTATGGGCCGCGCGGCCCGCGAGCGGGTGCAGGCGCGCTACGGCCATGAGGTATACTTTCCGGTGTTGAAGGGGGTTCTGGAAAGGGTTGCGTGTGGCGCAAAAGAAAGCTAGTGAAAAAGTAACCGGTCCCATCGAGCCCGCCCCATGCCCCTGATTCCCTCGAACGACCCCGACATCGCCCTGGCCCAGGAGTGGCTCGGCGAACTTGATGCCTGGCTCGCGACCCACGGCACGGTCTGCTACGACCCCTTTGACATCAAGTCGCACCCGCGCATCCGCGCCCTGCAGGAAAGTCCGTTCCACCGAAAGACAAACACTGTGCTCTGCGACGCCTTCCCCAAGGCTTCGCGGCGCTGGCTGGGCGTCGCGCCAACGGAGAACCCCAAGACCCACGCCCTCCTCGCCATCGGGCGACTGCGGATGCATCAACTGACGGGCGATGCCGCTCCGCTGGATCACGCCCTCGCGCACCTGCAATGGCTAAGCGATCACGCGTCCAGTGGCTACAGCGGCCTGTGCTGGGGCTACCCTTTCGCGGTGAAAGGCGCGGGCGTGGACATTCCGGCCCACTCGCCCATTGCCGTGGTCAGCGCCATCGCGGGGGAAACCTTTCTACTGGCGCATCGCATCACCGGCGCACCGGGGCATCTGGAGGCCGCGCAGTCCATCGCGCGGCACTTCATGGACGAGCTTCCGCGACTGGGCGAGAGCGAGAGGGCCCTCTGCTTCGCCTATAGCCCCAAAGATCGCCGCGCGGTGCACAACGCGAACCTGCTCGTGGCCCAGCACCTGCTCGAGGTGGCCGTGGCGACCGATGACGAGCCTATGGCGCGTGCGGCCCTGCGCGCGGTGCAATTCACGCTCGATGCCCAACGTCCCGACAGCGCGTTTCCCTACGGCGCCATGCTACCCGGCGCACGCCAGGAGGCGGCGCTGATGGATCTGGTCGATCATCACCACACCGGATTCGTGCTGCGCTCGCTGGCGGCCATCAACGTGCACGCCCAGAGCTTGGTGGTCAAGAACGCCCTGAAACGGGGCTACACCTTCTACCGAGGCCTGCTCGATGCCAGCGGCATGCCCCATGGCGAGCATGGCGCGTACCCCGTCGATATTCACGCCTGCGCCGAAGCGATCCTGTGCCACTCGACGTTGGAGAAGGATTTCATGGGCGCGCGTCAACAGTCTACGCTGGGGCTGCGCTGGGCCTGGGCATGCATGCGCGATCCAAAAGACGGCGCGCCCCACTACCGAAAATATAAAGGCTTTACCTCGAAGATGGCCTATCCCCGGTGGGGCGTGGCGTGGGTGTATCGGGCCCTGGCAGAGTATTTGTGGCGATTTGATGGGGGGAAATAAACGTGGTGTCAAATCGGGTAGGGTCTGGGCGCCGAACCGAGTGACGCTCCGGATTGCCCGCGCAGGACACTGGCCCAAGCGACGAAAGTGTGCTACGCTGTTTCTTGCGACCTGCAACACAAGGAGAAATGGTCCGATGAATTCGACTGATCGATTCGTCCGTGGAATTGCTTTCATGTACGCCGCGATGGGGGCGCTACTCTGTGCGGTGGCGCCCGCTGCGGAAACGGGCGCAAAGCCGCCCCTGAACGTCTTGTTCATCGCCATCGACGACTTGAACGATTGGACCGGCTTTCTCGGGGGCAATGTGCAGGTGAAGACGCCCAACCTGGATCGTCTTGCGGCGCAGGGCACGGCCTTCACGCGGGCCTATTGCGCGGCGCCGCTCTGCAATCCCTCGCGCACCGCACTGATGACGGGGATTTTACCCTCGCGCTCCGGCGTGTACGAAAACAATCAGGACTGGCGCACCAGTCCGGTGCTGCGCGACGCGGTGACGCTCCCGCAGCACTTCATGGCCAACGGGTACACGGCGATGGGGAGCGGAAAGATCTATCACGGGCGCTTTTCCCACCCGGCTTCCTGGGAAAGCTATTGGCCGTCCCAGACGGAAAACAAGCCGGACGACC
The DNA here is from genome assembly GCA_041859365.1 of Candidatus Hydrogenedentales bacterium. GTDB lineage: Bacteria > Hydrogenedentota > Hydrogenedentia > Hydrogenedentales > JAEUWI01 > JAEUWI01. The sequence goes on along the minus strand of JBHEKR010000100.1, from coordinate 27,196 downwards.
CCAATCCGCCAGCGTTACCCTGGAAAGGGGGCAAGGCGGCACGGGCCCATTTCGACTGGGGTCCTCTCGACGTCCAAGATAGCGAAATGGGCGATGCGAAAGTGGTGAACTGGGTCGGTGAACAATTGAAGGCTGCCCACGACAAGCCCTTTTTTCTCGCATGCGGGCTGTTTCGCCCTCACCTGCCGTGGTACGTGCCCCAGAAGTATTTCGACCTCTACCCCCTGGAGTCAATCACGCTACCTGAAGTAAAGGCGGACGATCTGGACGACATTCCCGCCCTCGGTCGGAAAATGGCCAACCCTGAGGGCGATCACAAGCGCGTGCTGGAGGCCGATAAATGGAAAGAAGCAGTCCAGGCCTACCTGGCGTCGATCAGTTTCACCGACGCGTGTCTGGGGCAGTTGCTCGATGCCGTGGCGACGAGTCCTCATCGTGACAACACCCTTATCGTCCTGTGGTCCGATCACGGCTGGCACCTGGGCGAGAAGGAACACTGGCGCAAATTCACCCTGTGGGAAGAGGCCACACGCAATCTGCTCATCTTCGCCGGCGCCGGTATCACGCCGGGCCAGCGCAGCGACGTGCCTGTGGGGCTCATCGATATCTACCCCACGCTGACGGAGCTCTGCGGCCTGCCCGCGCGGGAAGGTATCGACGGGCTCAGCCTCGTGCCCCAGTTGCGCGATCCCGCCGCCACACGGGAGCGGCCCGCCCTGACGACCTTCGGCCAGAACAACCACGCGGTACGCACCGCCCAATGGCGCTATATCCGCTACAGCGACGGCACGGAAGAACTCTACAATCACGACAACGACGAAATGGAATGGACCAACCTCGCGGGTGACGCGCAATATGACGGTCTGAAGGCCGAACTGGCCCGGTGGATGCCCGTGGTCAACCTGGCGCCTGTTCCTGCCTCCAAGGGTAATGGCGGGGAATAAAAGTAGATTCTCGGCGAGTGTCGGCTGCAGCAGGGGGTCTCGCGGCAATCGCCCTGAATCTAGAAATTTCTTCCACCCAGACTTGTAGTGAGGCCTTGGGGGAGGCCGAAAGGGTCGGCTTGTCGAAAGTTACCGACATGCCCCTGCCCACCGTCGCAAGAGCGACGCCGGAAGACAGAGCGACTTTATTGTGGTCGTCCTCCAATTCAAATTTGATATTCTAAACGAACCTCTTTTGCACACCGATGAAGTGTGAAAAGCTGTTTAGGGATACACACTATGTCCAAGTTCGCACGTTTGATGCTGTTTGTCATCGGCAGTTACGGCATCCTCCCCATCCTTGGATGGTTGGACGCGCTCACCGGATTGGAATTGAATTTTTTCCTCTTTTACTTTCTCCCGGTGACTATAGCGGCCTGGGGACTTGGTCAGGCGCATGCGATCGTTGTGGCGCTTTTTAGCACAGCCATCTGGTTTATGGTCAATGACCATGGCTATCCGTTGGCCGGCGGCAATTTTTCGGATACGTGGAATACCGTAATCCGACTGGTTGCATTTCTGTATGTGGGCCTTATCATTTCAAGACTTCGCGCCGCGCTGAATTTGGCTCAAGGGGAAGCCGAAGTAGCGCAACGTGCGCTCAGTGAAGTCCGCGTGTTGCAGTCGATTCTGCCAATCTGCTGTGAATGCAAGAAGATTCGAAACGATGACAATGCCTGGGAGCAACTGGAGGGTTATATCAGTTCGCGCTCTGATACGCGTTTCTCGCACGGTTATTGCCCGGACTGCGCAAAACGGTTCCTTGAGGAGGCGGGCCTGGAGCCGACCAGCGATAGCGCTTCATAAACTCGGCGGCAAAACGTAGTGCCCCCATGGCCCGCCCCCCCTTCAGCCATTCCCCGCAAGGCCGAAGGTCTGGGCGAATCGGCGGAAGAAGCCGTCCTTCTGACCTTCCTTCGGGGTCTGTTGCTGGAGCAATCGGCTGGCGATCTGGTTCATGCACTGGGACACGGGCGCGTGGGGATAGGCGATCATGAAGGGCTTGCTCTGCATGACCGCCTGGGAGACGTGGGAATCCCGGGCGAGGTAGCCGAGGAAGGAGATGTTCTTTCCGAGGTAGCGCTGGGCCACGCCGGACATTTTGGTGTAAACGGCCTGCGCCAGGGCCGGGTTGGGCACCATGTTCACCACGAGGCGCACCACGGTATCAGGCTGGTTCGCGTAGAGGGTCTTCAGCATGGCGTAGGCGTCCACAATGGCGGGATGTTCCGGCGTGGTGATGAGGATCACTTCGTCGGCGGCCAGGGAAAAGGCTACGGCGTTCCGACCGATGCCCGCCATCGTGTCGAGAATGATGAAGTCACTCTGGGCCTGAAGATCCTGTAAGCCGCCCAGAAGGTTCTGGCGGCCGGCATGGGTAAGGTCGGCAATCTTGGCGAGTCCCGAAGAGCCGGGCACGACGGAAATGCCGCCGGGACCGCGCACGAGAATCTCGGCCATCGTCTTCTCGCCCTCGATGACATGCTCCAGGTTGTGGAGCGAGCTGAGGCCGAGGAGCACCTCCACATTGGCCAGGCCGAGATCGGCGTCCATGAGGATCACGCGTTTGCCCTGGGCCGCCAGGGCGATGGCGAGGTTCACGCTGGTGTTGGATTTTCCCACGCCGCCCTTGCCGCTGGTGATGGCGATAACCCGGGCCGCGTTGGCCTTGTTGCCCATCATGGTTCTAAGTCGTTGTGCTTGGTCAGCCACGTTTAATACTACCTTCCAGAATCAGGTTCGCCATAACGGCGGGCGAGGCGAGGCAGATGTCGTCGGGCACGTTCTGCCCGGTGCTCAGATAGCTCATCGGCAGGCCGGACTCGGCCAGGACACTCAGCATCGCGCCGTACTGGCGTGTTTCGTCGATCTTGGTGAACAGCACCGAAGTGGGGGTGCAGCATTTGAAGTTGGCCACGATATTGCGCATGTCGTCCAGGGGCGTGCTGGCGCTCATGACGAGCATGGTCTCGTGGGGTCGGGCCGCCCGGAGACCGTTCTTGAGTTCGTTGATCTGCTCCAGGTTGAACTGGCTCCCGCCAGCGGTATCGATCAGCACCAGGTCATGGTCGCTGAATTCTTTCAGGGCCGCGTCCATATCGCGCTCGTTGTGGACGACCCGCATGGGCAGGCCGATGATGTTTGCGTAGACCTTGAGTTGTTCCGCCGCCGCCACGCGGTAGGTGTCGGCGGTAATCAGGGCGACGCGGGAACGTTCCCGCACGGCGAAGTGGGCGGCGAGCTTGGCCAGGTTGGTGGTCTTGCCCACGCCCGTGGCGCCGCAGAGTGCGACAACGCGGCATTCGCCCGCATGGATGGCCAGACCACCGGTGCCGTGGAGGATCTTGCGGATCTCCATGTGGAGGCGCTCGGCGAAAACGCGCTGGTCGCGCATGATGGTCAGGTCGGAGTTTTTCATCACCGCTCCGATGAGTACAGCGGCCACTTTTCGGGAAACGCCCCGCTCGATCAGGGTGCGATAGTGGGGAGCAAATTCCGAGGGCAGCCCCGCACCGGGACTTTCGGCGTAGAGCACCTCCATCATTTCCCGGATTTCCTGGAGCTCGCGCTGCACCGCCGGTGAGGTCGCCGCGCTTTCCTGCTTTGGAAAAGGCAATACAGGGGAGGCCGCGGCCTGCGCGCGCGGTGTGATCGGCGCCTCCGTCCGGGTTGGCGCGGCTGGCGCTTCGACGTGCGGGACGGGCGCGGCGTTCATGCGCTGCTGGGCATCACGGACGAGGCGCTCGAAATACTCCACAGTTTCCCCCGGAGCGGTCGCCTGCGGGGCTGTCGGCTTGCTGGCCTCGCCATACTTACGCAGCGCGGCGGAGCCCGGCGCGCCGACCGCACGCACCTGGGCGGCGAGCGAATTCACGGGAACACAGGCGGTGAGCTCCACCATCTTCCTGCCGAAAAGACCGAAAAAACCACCCTCGTAGACATCGCTCGTGTTGATCACAAGGGCCTCGGGACCGTACTGGCGGCGGACCTGTCGCCAGGCCTCATCGAGGGTCTTGGCGCGTATCTTGTGAAATTGTTGACTCATTTTATGCGCTCACCTGGCCGACGCTCTCCAGGCCGACCGCCGGGTCTATCTCGTTATAAGACAGCACGACGACCTTGGGGATATGCCGCTCCACGATGCGCTTAAAATAGCGCCGCACCGGGGCCGAGGTCAATACGACGGGATCCTGACCACTGACGACGAGGGGCTGGAGCGCGCTCGCGCAGCGGGTGCTGATGGCGTCGGATCGATCAGGTGGCACGGGTATATAGTCGCCCGTCTGAGCGTTGTTCACCGCGTTGAGGATTTCCTGCTCCAATTCCGGCGCCAGGGTCACCACGCGCAAGACGTTTTCCTCGTCGCTATAGGCCCCGCAGATTTCCCGGGCCAGGGCGTGGCGTACGTATTCCGTGAGCACTTCGGTGTCCTTGGTGCGCGGTGCGTAATCGCAGAGGACCTCCAGCACCATTTCCAGGTTGCGAATGGACACCCGCTCGCGGAGGAGGTTGTGAAGCACCTTCTGAAGCTCGCCCATACTCAGCAGCTTGGGCATGAGCTCCTCCACCACCGTGGGGGCGGACTCTTTCAGATGGTTAACCAGTATCTGTGCGTCCTCGCGGGTCAAAAGTTCGTCGGCGTGGCCCATGATGAGCTCGGTAAGGTGGGTCGCCACGACCGCCGAAGGCTCCACGATGGTGTAGCCCAGGCGCTCGGCCTTGTCCCGATCTCGTGACGGCACCCAGACCGCCTGGAGGCCGAAGGCCGGCTCCTGGGTCGGATAGCCTTCAATTTCTTCCTCCACGAGGCCGGGATTCATGGCCAGGAAATGATCGGGCATGAGTTCGTAGGAGGCGATTACCGATTCGCGCAGTTTTACCTGATACTCATTGGGGCGCAGACGCATGTTGTCCACGATTCGAATCACGGGCACGATAAAGCCCATCTTGGTCGCGATCTGCTGGCGGATGACCTGAATGCGCGTGAGCAGATCGCCGCCCTGGCCGGGATCGGCCATGGTGATGAGCCCATAACCCAACTCGATCTTGAGCGAGTCCACCGTGAGGAGATCTTCCGTTCGCGCGGGCGGGCGCTCCTCGGTGGCGATGGCCTTTCGCGTGGCCTCGGCGTCGGATTCTTCCTTGCGCTGCGTAATCATCTTGCCGGAGAAATAGGCCAGTATGCCGAGGAATATACCCACGGCGACAAAGGGCAGCGTGGGCAAACCCGGCACCAGACCCGCCAGCACCAGCAGGCCGGCCGTTGCCGCAAGCGCACGAGGCTGCTGGGTCAATTGGATACTGAGGTCCTTGCCCAGGTTCTCGTCGGAGACCGTCCGCGTGACGACGAGACCGGCGGCAATGGAAATGATGAGCGACGGCACCTGAGAGACCAGGCCATCGCCGATGGTCAGCGTGGTGAAGAGGAAAAAGGATTCGCGGGCATCGAGATCCATCATGTAGATGCCCACGCCGAAGCCCGCCACGATGTTGATGATTGTGATGATGAGGCCCGCGATGGCGTCGCCGCGCACGAACTTGGTGGCGCCGTCCATGGCGCCGTAGAAGTCGGCCTCGCGCTCGATGTCGCGGCGGCGCTTTCTCGCTTCCTGCTCGGTGAGAAGGCCCGCATTCAGGTCCGAATCCACGCCCATCTGCTTTCCGGGCATGGCGTCGAGGGTGAAGCGCGCGGCTACTTCGGAGATGCGCGTGGCGCCCTTCGTAATCACCACGAACTGGACGATCACCAGGATGGAGAACATGACGATACCGACGAAGACATTGCCCGAAGTCACGAAATTGCCAAAAGCGGCGACCACGTTGCCGCCATCGCCCTGGGCCAGAATCAGACGGGTCGTGGCGATGTTCAGGCTCAGTCGAAACAGGGTGAGCATCAGGAGCAACGCTGGAAAGACGGAGAATTCCGTGGGACGCTGGATGTAGATGGTGCTCAGGAGCACCACGACCGATATGGAGATGTTGATCGTCAGCAGGACATCGATCAGGATCGTGGGCAGGGGGATGAATACGATCAGGAGGATCGAGATGACACCCGCCGCGAGGTAGAGATCCTGATTCTGTCCGAAGGCCGCTATGGTGCGCCGTTGGAAGGGAGTAGCCATGGATTAGCGACCCTCCCCGTTGGCCCACGCCGCCTCGCGCTCCCGGATCTTGTCCCGGCGCCGGTCGATGCGGTACACGAAAGAAAGCACCTCGGCCACGGCCCTGAACAGATTCTCGGGGATGCCCTGGCCGACGTCGATACTCTTATAGAGCGCCCGGGCCAGTTCCGGCTTCTGCACGATGGGCACGTTGTGCTCTGTCGCGAGATCGCGGATACGCTCGGCCATTTTTCGCGCGCCCTTGGCGACGACGATGGGGGTGTCCATGTTGCCCATGTCGTAGCGCAGGGCCACGGCGAAGCGGATCGGGTTCGTGATGATCACATCGGCGCTGGGCACATCCTTCATCATGCGCTGCATGGCTATCTGGCGTTGGAGCTGACGCACGCGCCGCTTGATCTGCGGGTCGCCCTCCATCTCCTTGCTTTCCTGCCGCGCCTCCTGCTGCGTCATGCGCAGGTCCTGCAGGTGCTGCCAGCGCTGGTAGCCGTAGTCCGCCAGACCCAGCAGCACCATGACCAGGGCGATGCGCCACCACACGGCGTAGACGAGGTCGGAAACGCTGTAGAGGATGGCCGTGGGCGTCATCGCCTGGAGGACGATGAACTCTTCGACCCGGTTGCGGATGGCGAACCAGACCACGGCGAGGACGAGAACCAGCTTGAGAATGGACTTCACCAATTCGATGGCCGAGCGCAGCGAGAAGAAGCGTTGCATGCCGCTGATGGGGTCGATGCGGGAAAATTTCGGCATCAGCGGCTTCGAGGTCATCAGAAAGCCCACCTGGGCCACGTTGATCAGCACGCCCGCGGCCACCAGCACCAGTGCGACGGGCAGCGTGGCCAGGGCTACGAAGCGCAGGGCTCCCACGGTCAGTTGCAGCGGCGTGGTCTGCTCCAGGGTCAACTCGTGGGCGTGTCCCAGATAATAGCGCGAAGCCTCCAGCATGGTGTCGAAACTCATCTGGCCGAAGAACACGAGGGCCACGAGGGCCACGACCAGCGCAATCCCCGCGCTGAGATCCTGGCTCCGCGCGACATTGCCCTCCTCCCGTGCGCGCTGGATCTTCTGTCCGCTTGCCGGTAACGACTTTTCTCCGCCGGTATCGTCCGCCATGTGTCCGCCTTACCCCATGCCCCGGATGAGCGTGTCCACCCGGATAAAAGTGCGGTCAAAGACGCCGTCCAGCAGTTGGACGTAGAGTCCGATACTCAGGGCCACCACCATGAGGCCCGTGGCGATGGTGATGGGAAAGCCCACGACAAAAAGCTGGATCTGCGGGATGACCCGTCCGACGAGGCCCATGGTGACATAGGCGAGCATCATGGCGGCGGCCACGGGGGCCGCGATGATCAAGCCGTCGATAAACATGTCATCTCCCCAGCGGCTTATCTCCCACAGGAGCGCGGGCTTGGCCATGAACCCGCCGATGGGAATCACGTCGAAGGTGTGCACAAAGGCCAGAATCATGACGTGATGTAGATTGGCCACCAGCATGTACAGCACGGCCAGGATGAACAGGAAGAAGCCGAAGATGGGGAACTGGGTTTCCAGCGCGGGATTGAAGACGTTCATCATGCCGAAGCCCGTCTGCAAGTCCATAATCTGGCCGCCCACCTGCACGGCGGCAAAAACAAGGCCGACTACGAAGCCCACCATCACCCCGATAAAAAACTCCCCGATGGCGAGCCCCGCAAAGCCAAGGGCGGCATTGGGGAGATCTTCGGTCAGCATGGGCAGCGTCGGAGTGACCAGCATGGCCCCGAAAAAGGCCAGACCGATTTTTGCCTGAACGGGGAAGTTGCTCGATCCCAGGACCGGCGCGGAGACCAGCAGCCCGGAAAAACGCACCATGACGAGGAGAAAGAGTTTGAAGATTTCCAGCTCAGCCATCGCGCCATGCTTTCTTGATTGTCCCGCCGCACACGCCCCGGGTGCCAGGCACCGGGCGGCTACGGTAACACCAGTGTATCGAAGCTGCCATACAAGTCGCGCACGAAGACCAGAATGACGTCGGACATCCACGGCAGGAAAATGACAAAGGCCACCAGGACCACCACGATCTTCGGCACGAAGGTGAGGGTGATTTCCTGGATCTGCGTCACCGATTGAAAAATGCTGATGAGCAGGCCGACGACCATGCCGGAAAGGAGCATGGGCGCGGATGCCAGCAGCGTCACAATCATGGCGCTTCGCCCGATGTCTACAATATCATCAACGGTCACGATTAAATACCCACGAAATGAACTGGGAACTTCCACTTTTTGACTGCGTTACCATACCACAACATGTAGGGCCTGTCAAGAGAAAGGAATCCTGTAACACATTAAATTTCAAGACCTTGTGGGGTGTTGGCCAGCGGCGGCTATGCTTCTGGCCCAATATGTTGTGCCGCGCAAAGGGTGCGTCTGACTTCAAATTCAACGGGCGCAGAATGATCACCCGAGGGGGTCCCGGTTTCGCCGAAGTCAGGGGCTCGCCCCTCTGAAATTTGGTTTCCCCGCCTGCCATGGCATAGGATCCCCCCTTTCCCATACCGGCGCGTTGCGCGCTACCCACGAACAGGAATTCCCCGTGCCCCAGAGTACCCCGACCCCGCCATCGCGCATGCAAGCCTTCAAGATGTTTGACCGGATTGCCCACCGGTACGATCTGCTCAACCGCCTCCTCTCCATGGGCACCGACGTGAGCTGGCGGAAGCGTCTGAACCGGCGAATTCCGGCTCGCCCCGACCTCCATGTGCTCGATCTGGCCACAGGAACGGCCGATGTCCTGATCTCGATGCATGGCGCCTGTTCCCAGGTGAAATCCGGCGTGGGCCTGGACATGTCGGGCGGCATGTTGAAGTACGGTCGGCTCAAGCTGATCAAGCTGGGGTTGTTCGAAAAGTTCCGCCTCGTCCGAGGCGACGCCACGTGTCTGGGGCTCGACTCGGAACAGTTCGACGCGGTCACTATCTCTTTTGGCATCCGCAATGTGCTCGACGTGCCGACCGCTCTGGGGGAAATGCGGCGGATCCTGAAGCCGGGCGGTCGCGCGCTGATCCTGGAGTTCTCTCTGCCCGCCAACCGTCCCTTTAGGGCCCTGTATCTATTCTACTTCCGCAATATCCTGCCCCGCATCGGCGCGCTCATCTCGGGCGATTCCCACGCCTATCGCTACCTCAACGAGACGGTGGAGACCTTCCCCTATGGCGAAGATTTCTGCAAGCTCATGCGTGATGCGGGCTTTGAGGGGGTTTCGGCAACGCCGCTGACCTTTGGGATTGCGAGCTTGTACGAAGGCGAGCGCCCGCCTGAAAAGTAACGGTAACGTGCGAAAGAAGAATGGGTCTTATGGGTCCAATGGGTCGTATGAGTCAGCATGAGGATCGCGTTTTATTGGACCCATAAGACCCATTCTCGGGAATTCAAAGAAACCTTGCGCCCTCTTTGTCCATCGCGGCAAACAGATCCACCCCCAGCTCGCCCATGAGTCCGTAGAGCCGCACCATGGGCAACCCCAACACGTTATGGTAGCAACCGCGGTAGGACGCCACGATCAGCGTGCCTGGCCCGTCCACGGTGTAAGCCCCCGCGCGATCCAGCGGCTCGACGATGTGCACGAAGTGCTCGATTTCGTCATCGCTCAAGTCGCGAAAGGTCACATCGGTCGTCTCGGCACCTTCCACGGCTCGACCGGTCACCGTATCGATCAGGGCGAGCCCCGTCAGTACCTGATGGGTATTTCCAGAGAGGAGCCGCAGCATCCGTCGTGCGTCGTCGAGATCCACTGGCTTCGGAAGTACATGCTCTTCGTAGAAGACCAGCGTGTCGGCGGCGATGATGATGGCGGGCTCTGAAATCGTTGACGCCACATCATCCCGCTTGATGATGGCGTTTTGAATGACGATTTCCGCCGGTGAGTCGCCGGTGTTGGGCTCGTGGGCGTTGCTCGTGACGATGCGGAAGTCCACGCCGAGCGAACCCAGGAGACTCTGGCGTCGGGGCGAGCCCGAGGCGAGAATTAACGGCCTCATGGCGCGGGCAGTTCCTTCTCCTGCACCAGTGCGGGCGTGTCGGCGGTGGGCTGTTCTTCCTTGTTGGGCGTGGTGGGCGCATCGGCGGGCCTCGGCGTGTCGATGGCCTCGGGCGGCATCAACTGACCGCCATCGGGGACCGAATGGATGGTGACTTCGCCATTTTCGATCACGCGGGTGCCCGCGGGGATGCGGATCTGGGTCTCGGAAGGCTCCAGGCCCTTGTTCACCTTGTAGTTGCTGAATTCCGTCCACATGCGTGTTTCATCGTCGAAGGTGATGTGGATGCGGTAGGGGAGGAAGTCCTCCGTGCGCAAGTAGATGCTCACTTCCTGAAAGGGCGCGTTGTCCAGATTTTCCTTGAAAGGCGTGATCTTTATGCCCTGATTGCCCTGTTCGTTCTCTACCGTGAAGAGGTGGACATCGTAGGCCTCGCGCAGCGCGCCCGCGTCGTTGTCGAAACCGAGGAAGAATATGCTGGCTTCGGGGCTGTCGTCGATGTCATAGATCTGGAGTTGTTCTTCCTGCGGATCGAACTCGTAGACCCGTCTATCATCGATGAGCATGACGGGGTCCTCCTCGGTGTAGCGGAAGACGATGCGGCGGGGCTTGCCGAAGACCAAACGGCCGTTGCGGTTGGTCACCTCTTCAAACTGGGAGGTGTACTCCACGATGTCCGCCTGGAGTACCTGGATGTTGGCGCGCTTGGCTGCAAATTCCTTGAAAAAAGCGTCGAAGTCCGGCTGCTCGGCGGAAAGCGCCGCGGCCAGGATCAGCAGGGCTGCACCCATGAATTACTCCTCCCGGCGGAAGCCGGCGTCTTCGTGGTCCGGCTCGATCACGGTGATGTCCGCGTGCCCGTGGGCGGTGGAGCCTTCATGATCAAACTCACTGCTGCTGCTCAAATAGGCCGCGCCATCGGCGGGCACAAAGCGGTCATAATCCGATTGGCCGTCGCCATCGCCGCGGAGCAGGGCGCCGTGAATATCGAGCACGGCCCGCAGATCCGCCTTCAGGCGCTTGCGCATGGCGCGCAGGTGGTTCACTTCGTCGCGCAGGGCCTCGGGCACTGCATTCGCATTGGAAAGAGAAGCCTCGCGGGCCAGGCGCGCTTCTTCGCGGATCAACTCCGCCTCGCGCCGCGCCTGCTCGATGGTATTCTCGCCGAGCTTCTGGGCATTGGCGAGAGCTTCCACGAGCGTCTGCTCCATCGATTCATAGCGCACAATCTGCTCCTTCTGCGTCTCCGCCGTCTTCTTCAGTTCTTCCACCTGGCGCTGAAGCTTGTCAAAAGCGTCGGCCGCCCGCTCCAGCAGGGAGGTCACCTGGACCTTGTCGAATCCGCGAAAGGTCGTCCGAAAATCCGCGCTGTACAAATCGCTGGTGTTCAGGGTGAGAGTATCGCCCAGCACCTCGTCCATGATGTTGTTCTTTTCCATACTGTATCCATGACTCGCTGAGAATGTTTCATCCGGGGGGACAGCAGCCGATTAGTCAGTGCTATCAAATCCAAGGTCGGGACGTCCAGCCAATCGGTGGCTGTACCCATACAATGCGCCACGGCTTCAACTTCTTAGTTTACGCCCCCAACTCCAGGGAGCGCTTCACCGCCGCCGACACCGCCGCACTTACCGTCTTCTCCAAGTTTTCGGCGCGGAAGGCGTTCAACGCGGCTTCGGTGGTTCCGCCGGGTGACGTGACCTTCTTACGAAGTTCGCCGGCGGCTTCGCCCGTTTCTTTCAGGAGTTTTCCCGCGCCGTAGAGCGTCTGGCCCGCCAGGCGCTCGGCCATGGCGCGGTCCAGGCCCTGGGCCACCGCCGCCTCCACGAGGCACTCCACCATATAGAAGAAATAGGCCGGACCACTGCCGCTCAGGGCCGTGATGGCGTCGATGGCGGATTCTTCCACCACCTCGGCGATGCCCATGGAAGCGAATATCTCGCGCGCAATCTCGATCTGGGCCGCGCTGCACTCCGCGCTGGGGGCCATGCCGGAAGCGCCCGCATGGACGAGATAAGGCGTATTGGGCATGACGCGGATCACGGGCGTACCGGGCGCGAGACGCGACTGAATAAAACTCGTGGAGATGCCGGCGGCAATGGATATGACCAGGGTGCCGGGCTTAAGCGCGGGCTTCACTTCTTCCAGCACCGCGCCCATCACCTGGGGCTTCACCGCGAGGATGACGACGCCCGAGCGCGAGACCAGATCCGCGAGGGACGACGCGCAGGCCACGCCGATGCGCTCCGCCTCCGCGCAGCGCGCGGGGGATGGATCATAGGCCAGCGCCCGGGACTTGTCCACGGCGCCGAGGCCGATGAGCCCTTCGAGAATGGCCGCGCCCATGTTGCCATAACCCAGAAATCCGAGGGTTTCCGAAATCAACGTACCTTACTCCCTGGCCGCCAGCGCGAGTCCGGCCGCCTCCGCGGATTCGCTCGCAACGGGCAAATCACACACCATGGCCACTTCGTCGCATCCGGGAAACAAGCGGCAGCGCATGCAGTCCTTGAAGACCTTGTAAGGCAGCTCGAGCTTGTCCACTTCGCGAAAGTTAATTTTGAGAAAAAACTGGGGCACGCGCGTGAGCGCGTAGACCCGGGCAATATTCAGCCCCTGGGCCTCGCCCAGCACGGCCTTCACCAATTGCTCGCCGATGCCCCGCCCGCGCCGCCCTTCCGCCACCACCAGGGAGCGTACCTCCGCCAGGTCCACCATGTCGATGTGGAGCGCGACGCAACCGCCCAGGCCCTCTTCGTCGATATAGACGTAGAAATCCCGGACATTTTCATACAGCTCCGAAAGTTCGCGGGGCAGTACGCTGCCCTGGGCCACTGCGGCATCGATCAGGGCCTTGATTGCGACAACTTCGGTTAATTTGGGTTTGCGTACCATGGCGACTGCCGATTCTTCGAGGGCTTCACACTGCGGGCGGATACACCGCCCCAAGATGAGGCGAAAGTGTAGCACAGGCCGATTGACAATGGACAATTGACAATGGACAACGAAGGCCGAGCGAGTACGATCTTTCCGGATCAGATCGGTCGGATCCGTCTGATCGGTCCGATCAGTCGGCTAAGTCATAGCGGCGTAGACACTACATCGCTGTCAACTGTCAACTGTCCACTGTCAACTGTTAAAATCCCGGCCATGAACCACACATGGCTAAAGCTCAGCGAGATTTCCCCCAATCAAGTCACGCCCATGGTCCGCCAGTTTATGGAGGCCAAGGCGCTTGCGCCCGATTCTCTGCTATTTTTTCGCATGGGCGATTTCTATGAGCTCTTCTTTGAAGACGCCGTGGAAGCGGCGGAATTGCTCGGGCTCTCCCTGACCTCGCGCGATGGCGCGGACAAAGATGCCCGCATCCCCATGTGCGGCGTGCCGGTGCGGGCGGTGGACAATTACATCGCCAAGGTCATCAAGCGCGGGCGCACGGTCAGCATCTGCGACCAGATGGAAGACCCCAAACTGGCCAAGGGCATCGTGAAGCGGGAAATTGTCCGCACGGTCACCCCCGGTACGGTCATGGAGCCCGAACTGCTCGACGAGCGCACCAACAACTACCTCGGCGCGATCGCAGTACACCACACCACGGGCGGCCTGGCTTTTGTGGACGTGAGTACGGGCGAGTTTATTGCGGCCCAGGTGGAGGGCGAAGCGGGGACCCTCGCGGTGAACCTGGAACGCATCCTCGTGGACGAGTTGGTGCGCATAGCGCCCTCGGAAGTGCTGGTGGCGTCCGATATGGATGCCCCGCTGCTCGAAAAGCTCCGCTATGCATTCCCCCAACTTACCTTCACGACGCGCAAGGCGGACGACTTTGACCGCGCCTGGGGCGAAGAGCAGATCATCCACCTCTTCGGGCTGAACAGCCTCAAGGGTGTGGGTTTACACGATGCCCCCCTCGCCACGAGCTGTGCCGGTGCGGTGCTTGCCTATATCCGCGAGACCCAGCGCGAGCGCGTGCCCCAGATTCAGTTGCCCCGCCGCTACAACCCCAGTGGCTTCGTGGTCCTCGACGGCAACACCCAGCGCAACCTGGAACTCATCGAATCCCAGGTGGAAAAATCCAAGCGTGGCACGCTCCTCGGCGTACTCGACAAAACCCTCACCAGCATGGGCGGGCGCAAAATGCGCCAGTGGATCCTCCATCCGCTGCTCGATGTGGCGGCGATTCAGGAGCGGCTCAACGCGGTGGAGGAATGCTTCGACGACACGCAACTCCGCATGGCCCTGCGGGATGGATTAAAGGGCGTGGCGGATCTGGAGCGCCTCCTCGGACGCCTCACGGCCCAATCGGGCAATGGCCGCGATCTGAAGGCCCTCGGCAATTCCCTGAATCGGCTCCCAGCCATTCTGGAGGCTCTGGAGAGAACCGAATCGGGCCTATTGTGCCAACTCCGCACCCAGCTCGATCCGCTGGCCGATGTCGCGTCGTGGATCGATCAATCCATCGTCGATGAGCCGCCCCTGGCCGTCACGGAAGGCAATATCTTCAAGGACGGCTACAACGCGGACCTCGACCGGCTCCACCAGCTCGTGCGCGGCGGACGCGATTGGATCGCCACGCTTCAGGCCGACGAGCGGGCGCGCACGGGGATCGCCAACCTGAAAGTCGGTTACAACCGAGTCTTCGGCTATTTCCTCGAAGTGAGCAAGGGCAACACCAAGATGGTGCCCGACGACTACGAGCGCAAGCAGACGCTCGTGAACGCCGAGCGCTACGTGACCCAGCGCCTGAAGGAACAGGAAGAGGAGATCCTCAGCGCCCAGGAGCGCATGCAGACCCTGGAGCATCAGCTCTTCGTGGCCCTGCGCCAGCGCGTGGCCGCCGAGTCGCGCCGTATCCAGCAGACGGCAGACGCCATTGCCACGCTGGATATCCTCGTAGCCCTTGCGGAAGTAGCCGTCACCAAAAACTACAACAAACCCCAGATTACAAACGACGGGGAAATCACGATCATCGAAGGCCGCCACCCGGTCGTAGAGGACCTCATGCCGCGCGGCGATTTCGTGCCCAACGACACGATCCTCGATCGCAAGGGCTCCACGCTCCAGATCGTAACCGGGCCCAACATGGCGGGCAAATCCACCTATCTGCGCCAGGTGGCCCTGATCACGCTCATGGCCCAGATGGGCAGCTTTGTGCCCGCATCCCGCGCCAGCATCGGCGTGGTCGATCGCATCTTCACCCGCGTGGGCGCGTCGGACAATCTCGTGCGCGGCGAGAGTACGTTCATGGTGGAAATGATCGAGACCGCGAACATCCTCAACTCCGCCACCGCCAACAGCCTCCTCGTTCTCGACGAAATCGGCCGCGGCACCAGCACCTTCGACGGTATCAGCATCGCCTGGTCCGTCGCCGAGTTCATCCACGACCGGAGTAAATCCAAGGCCCTCTTCGCCACCCACTACCACGAGCTCACTGACCTGGGCAACAAGCTTGAGCACGCGAAGAACGTCAACGTCGCGGTGCGCGAACTCGGCGACAAGGTCATCTTCCTCTACCGCATCGTGGACGGCGGCGCTGACCACAGCTACGGAATCCAAGTCGCCAAACTCGCCGGGCTCCCGCCCAGCCTCCTCGCCCGCGCACGGGAAATTCTTGAAGGCCTCGAATCCGGCAACACCGCCGCCGTCGGCCTGCCGGAGCAAATGTACCTCTTTGGACCCACGGGTGCCGCCGCCGAGCCCAGCAAAGTCGAAAAAGAACTCGAAGGCATCGACCCAGACGCCTTGTCGCCGCGCGAGGCCCACGACATGCTGTATCGGCTGAAACACCTGCTGAACAAGCCGCGGGGGTAATCGAGCGTGGGCGACCTCAATTTTAAATCGCTGGCAACGTTGACGTTGAGATCCTGAACAGCAACCCCGCCGGGCCTCTATCGCATAGGCGCGGCAAGCTCACTTCGGCGGGTCTTTTTTCCCATTCGTAGCGCGCAAATCAGAATTGGTGTCCCGCAGAATTCTCAACCCAGAAGACATGCCACGCCCAGTTCCTGCAGGATCAAGATCGCTGAACTTCGCGAAGCTCAACGAGACTTGAAAGCGCACCAACGTGGCTTGACCTTCGAGGCTGAGACAACGCTCATATCAAAATAAGTGCCTCGTTGGCCTGTTTTGTGATTCCGGTCCGGTGTGAAGCCCAAAGACCCGTTGACCGCAGACGTATGCCTTGCCTCAAGCTGGAAGCCTGAACCACGTTGACGCCCGCCGATAGTCTCGGGACCCTTCCCTTGCGCTGGGACACCTTAATCTTGAACGTCTTCCGGTAAGGGTGTAGGCTACTGCCTTGCCTCGGGATGCCCATGAAAGCATGGTACGCAACGAGAACGAAAAATGGGATTGGAGCAACTTTCAATGATAACGCACACGAAGAATCTGGCGCGCTGCGTGCTATTTGTGCTGGCGATGGGCACCGCCGTCGCACCCGCCCGCGCCGACGTGGCTTCCGATGCCCTGAAAGCCGAAGTCGCCACGAAAGGCTGGATCGCCTACAGCGCGCGTTCGGACACGAAAACCTGGGACATTTTCGCGATGCGTCCCGATGGCTCCAACGTGCGCAAGCTTACCGATACCTTGCTCTACGAGGAGGCCGCGCCCCGTTTCTCTCCCGATGGCGCCCAGCTTCTCTATCGCCGCCTGGCCAAAGGGGCGAAGATCGACCACGACAAGTGGGGCTTCTCCGGGGAGCTTGTCATCGCAAAGGCCGACGGCTCCGAGCCTCGCGTCGTGGCGGCGGAGGGCGAGCTGCCCTGGGCCGCCTGGATGCCCGATGGGAAGCAGCTCTCCTGTCTCTATCGCCAGGGCATCCGTATCGTCGATGCGGCCACCGGCGCGACAGTGCGCGAGATGCCGCGCAATGGCATATACCAGCAGCTTTTCCCCTCACCCGATGGTAAGTGGTTCTGCGGCACGGGCAACGTCACAAACGCCGCGTGGAACGTGGTTCGCATGAACGCGGAAACAGGTGAGGTCAACCCGGTTCACGTCTTCCAGAGCTGCACCCCGGGCTGGTTCGCCGATTCCACCCGCATGATTTATTCGTCGCGCCCCGACAAGCAGAAAGCCCTCGAAGGCTACGGCGTCACTCAGCTCTGGATGGCGAATGCCGACGGTACGGAGCGCCAGCTCGTCTATGGCGAGGATGGATTCCACATTTACGGCGGTGAGGTTTCGCCCGATGGCGCCTATGTGCTTTTCACGAAGTCGGTCGCCGATGGCGGCGGCTCGGAGAAGGAAGGCGCGCCCATGTACCTCATGCGCCTGGCCGACGCACCCGCCATTGGCGGCGAAAGCCCTGAGCTGCGCGCGCTCCACCCCGACGCAAAATCTGCACCTGTACTAGCCCTGCCCGCCGGCTGGGAACCCAACTGGACCTATACGGAAATCGCCCAACCATGATCTGTCCCCCGTCGTCTGTGCGCTGTTGTTGCCTGAAGTCCGTTGTGACTTTTTTGTCCCTGGTCCTTGTTCTCGCCGGTTGCGGCGCGCCCGCCCCCACCGACGGCGCCGATCCGAAGGTCACCAGCATGGGCACCATCGAAGTCACCGCCAAACTCGTGGACATTCCCGGCACCTTCCCGCCGAACGACATCTATGACTACGCCTACGTGATGAAATACGAGATCGTCCAGGTCCATCGGGGCGAGGCAAGCGGCACTATCTTTGTCGGCCAGTACAATCCCCTGAAGCATCGCGCCGAAGCCGCAGACGAGCGCTCCGGCGAAATCGGCGGTACCGTTACCCGCTTCCGCACGGGCGACCTTCACCGACTCGCGCTCGATGTGCCCATCGACAATTTCTGCATGGCGGGCATCGTGAATGAATACGCCGAGAAGGAACCCAGCGACGCGCCCATCTACTGGGCGATCTGGTCCAATCAGGTCGTGCGGTAGTCGGCAATCGGCATAGGACCGATTCGGCGGATAGGACTGATAGACACCCTCCATCGGTCCTATCGGTCCTATCCGTCTTACCTGCCCCCCCCTTAAATCCCCGCCCCCCCCTTTACCCGCTCCATCACAATTCGTTAAACTGATCGACGTCGGGGTTTTCAGTTATGGCGGCGAAGTCAACGGCAGAAATTTCAGGCGTGCAGCAGCGCCCGATCCCCTGCCCATTCGCCCGCCCGGTTTTCCGTGTGTCGTAAACCAACCCAGGCGCCCCAGGCGCGAAGAGGACCCACCCCATGACCAGCACCGTCACTGTAGGCCAGGAAAAAGGCAAACCCGTCGAAATCTTCTTTAAGGACTGGGGCAGCGGCCAGCCCGTCGTCTTCTCCCACGGCTGGCCCCTCAACGCCGATGTGTGGGACGAGCAGATGATGTTCCTGGCGAATCATGGCTACCGCGTTATCGCCCATGACCGCCGGGGCCATGGCCGTTCCACCCAGACCTGGGAGGGCAACGAGATGGACACGTATGCGGACGATCTTGCCAAGCTCACAGAGTCCCTCGACCTGAAAGACGCCATCCACGTAGGCCATTCCACGGGCGGTGGTGAGGTTGCGCGCTACATCGGACGGCATGGCACCGGCCGCGTGGCCAAAGCCGTGTTGCTTGGCGCGGTACCGCCCATCATGCTCCAGACCGAAGCCAACCCTGGCGGCCTGCCCATCGACGTGTTCGATGGTATCCGCGCGGGCGTGCTGGCGGATCGCTCCCAGTTCTACAAGGATCTCACGACGCCCTTTTACGGCTACAACCGCCCCGGCGCGAAGATCTCCCAAGGCATCCGCGACTCCTTCTGGATGTGGAGCATGCAGGTGGGTATCAAGCCGGCCTACGACTGCATCGCCGCCTTTTCCGCCACGGATTTCACCGAGGACCTGAAGAAGTTCGATGTGCCCACGCTCATCGCCCATGGCGACGATGACCAGATTGTGCCCATCGGGGCTTCCGCACTGCTGTCGGCCAAACTGATTCCCAATGCGACGCTGAAGATCTATCCCGGCGCGTCCCACGGCCTCGCCCAGACGGGTGAAGTCGATTTCAATGGCGACCTTCTTGCCTTTATCAAGGGTTGATCGATGCTGGAGTCCCTTCAAATTTCCCCTTTCGGGGCCGTGCATACGGTCATCAGCCTCATCGCCGTGGTGGCGGGCCTTATCGAGTTGGCTCGTTACCGCGACATCCACCCGAACCGCTTTTGGGGCATGGTCTTCGTCGCCGCGACGGTGGGTGCCTGTCTGACCGGCTTTGGCATCTTCCGCCATGGCGGTTTTGGCACGGCGCACCTCTTCGGGGTCTTCACGCTGATCGTTCTTGGCCTGGCCGTGCTCGCGGGCAAGACAAAGGTCTTCGGGGGCGCGTCGCGCAAGGTGGAAATGCTCAGCTATTCCGCAACGTTTGTGCTTCACTTCATCCCCGCGTTCACGGAGACCGCAACGCGCCTGCCCGTGGGCAATCCACTTGTCGTTGATCGTGATGGTCTCGCCCCCAAGCTGGCCAGTGGCGTCTTTTTCGCCATTTACGTGGCCTTTGCCTGGTATCAACTGAAGCGCTTACGCGAAAGCAGCGGCGGCCTCGCCGAGTGAATTTATCGCCCAAATCGCGCGGCTGAATGGGTCGTATGGGTCCAATAGGTCTTATGGGTCTTATGAAAGCGCCATACGACCCATAGGACTCCAGAATCCAGTTACTTATCTCCCCCGCGTGCGGCCACCCCGCGCCCCATGCTATGCTACGCATATTTCGGTGGAAGGCAATCGAGACAGGAGTTTGGCGCACATGGAGCAGCACAGAGACGAAATCTGGGAGCGGGTTCGCGCGGAAGCCACGGCAGACGCGCAGTGCGAGCCCATGCTGGCCAGTTTTATCTACTCCATCATCCTCAATCACACCTCGTTGGAGGATGCGCTGAGTTTCCAGCTCGCGGGCAAACTGGAGAGCCACACCCTTACCGCGGTCTCGCTGCGCGACTTGATCGATGAGGCCTTCTACAACGATTCGGATATCGGCGCAGCCATCCGGGCCGACATGGTGGCCGTGTGCGATCGGGACGCCGCCTGCAACAAGTATTCCACGCCCCTGCTCTATTTCAAGTGCTACCATGCGATTCAAGCCTACCGCGTGGCCCACTATTACTGGAAACGGGACCGCCACGATCTGGCCCTCTTCCTCCAGAGCCGGATTTCCGAGGTCTTCGGCGTGGATATCCACCCCGCCGCGCGGATTGGGCGCGGCATCCTGCTGGACCACGCCACAAGCGTCGTTATTGGTGAGACCGCTGTCGTGGAGGACAACGTCTCGATGCTCCACGAGGTCACGCTCGGTGGCACGGGCAAAGAAACGGGTGACCGCCACCCCAAAGTCCGACAGGGCGTGCTGATTGCGGCCGGCGCGAAAATCCTGGGCAACGTGGAGGTGGGCGTCGGCGCCAAAGTCGGCTGCGGCGCCGTGGTTCTGGAAGATGTGGCGCCCCACACCACCGTCGTGGGCGTACCCGCGCGGCCTGTGGGTGTTACCCTGTCCGATTCGCCCGCACTCGATATGGATCACCGCATCTGCTACGAAGATTTCGAAGCCGGACACGGGATCTGACGGGGACTGTTGCCGATTGGCACAAGTCTGCGGCCATGGAAACCTGTCGAAAGCCCAATCGGAAACTGTCCCCCGCAGAAATCGCAGGGGCAGTCAACTGACATGCTCCCGGCGTTTCTGAAGGAGGACAGCAACCGGTCGGACTTTCATCACGCCCTCTATACTGCAATACCTGCCAGCCGAAGGCAGTCCCCACTCCCCTACAACAAGGGCGACACCAGCCGACAGATACCTTCGGCCCACTCCCGCGCGAGGGTGAGCGGTTTGGGCAGCCACGTCTCGCATTCCGGAAACATGCCTTCGAACCAATGCTCGATGGCCTCGATCTCCTCCGCGCTGTGATGGAATAGGGCAATCTCGAAGTTCAAGTACATGCTGCGCATATCCAGATTCGGCGATCCCGAAACGGCCAGCGACGCATCGAATAGAAGCAACTTCGTGTGGATCATCCCCTTGGGATAGGCGTACACGCGCGCCCCCGCTTCGTGGAGACGGCGCAGGGAAGGGCGGCGGGCCCAGTCCGCGATGCGATGGTTGGATCGCCGGGGAATGACAATTCGGACGTCTCGACCCATTTTCGCCTGTAACGCCAGCGTCTTCAGCATGTGCTCGTCGGGAACGAAGTAGGGCGTAACAATCCAGACCCGCTCGTCCACGCCGCCGATGGCGCTCACCAGCGCATCGTGCATCGTGTCATCCGGGCAATCCGGACCACTCGCGGCCACCTGCACAATACTCGATCCGTTCACCGCGCATGCGGGCAGAGACGCCGCGATACTCTCCTGCTCGACGCCCGTGGCATACTGCCAATCATTCAGGAAGATATCCTGAATATCGCACACAGCCGGACCACTGAGAAAGACACTGGCATCACGAAAACGCTTCGGACTCGGCTCCGGTCCCATGAACAGGGTGCTCAGGTTCATACCGCCCACCATGGCCGAGGTGTTGTCCACCACAACCAGCTTGCGGTGATTGCGCAGGTTGGCCGACCAGCGGCGACGCACGGGCAACACCGGTAGGAAGTGCCCCACTTCACCCCCGGCTTCACAAAGGGGCCGAACAAAGCCATGGCGCGTCCATGTGGACCCCAGGCTATCCAGCAGAAGGCGCACCTTCACCCCATCCCGCGCCTTCCGTGCGAGCACCTCCACGATGGCCCGGCCCGCCTCGTCGCGGCCCAGAATAAAGGTCGTCACGTGGATAGAATGTTCCGCGCGCTCTATCAGGGCAATCAGTTCATGAAACGCCGTTTCCCCGCTGAAATGAATCTCCACCTGATGGCCGCTTCGCGGCGGAGGCATGGTGCCGGAGCGCAGCACCCGGTCCGCCAGACACAGCGGCGCCATGGGCTCGGAAGGCGTGCCCGCGCCCGCGTCGAAGAGATCGGCCTTGCGCTCGCGCACCATCCGGAACTTGCGCCCCCCAAACAGGATGTACAGCGGCACCCCCACGTAGGGGATTAACACGATAGCCATGGCCCATGCCATCGTGCCGCTTGGCTGCCGGTTATTTCGGAAAACGTCCGTCAACAGCACGATGGCCAGGAGGAAACTGACCACGGCGATGGAGTGTTCGAGAAGGTAAATCACGCGGGGACGCCTGGGATATTCTGCTTCGGTTCTACGGGGCTCATGGGTTGCAGTGTAGCGCCGCCCGCACTTTGAAGCAATCCCGCCCCCTGTGTTGTAATATCCGCCCTGACCATCACGTGGGAATCGAGCATGAGTTCCAGCCGCATCAGCAAACATACGGTCCTCTCCAGCGGCCTGCACGATGCCGACATCCGCCCCCAAGGGGTTCTGAACGAGTTTCGACGTCTCTCCATCCGAGATGCGGAGACTTTCTTTCCGATGGCGTCCCGCGAAGCCATTGCCTGTCCGGCTTGCGGACACGATGCGTCTACCCCGGCCTTCGTAAAGGCGGGCTTTGCCTGGGTCCAGTGCGATGCCTGCCGCTCGCTGTACGTGTCGCCCCGACCGACGGCAATCGAGATTGAGCGATACTATGCCGAATCCGAAGCCAGCCGATTCCGCAAGGCCCAGTTCGCCGATGCGTCCGCCGCCCAGCGCCGCCACCACCAGCTCCGTCACAACGCCCTGTGGATGGGGCAATTGGCCGAGGCCCAGGAATTGCCCCCGCGACCAACCTATGGCGACCTGCGCCCCTACGCTCCCGCTATCTTCGAGGAGGTGGCCGCACTCGATTTATTCGGCAATCTCTACAGCATCGATGCCCAGTACGGCGGCGACCAATCCATCGCCACGGTCGTCAGCCTGGAAAGCACCCCACCCCTCGACGCGATCAGCGCCTTTGAAAAACTGGAGCACCAACATTCTCCCCTGGCATTTTTCGGTGCGCTCCACGAGCGACTCAAGTCGGGTGGACTTCTCTTCGTTACCACACGCACGAGTTCCGGCTTCGATCTGCAGACTTTGTGGGACAAGGCCTCCTACATTTTCGCGCCGGAACACCTGAACCTGTTCTCCATCGAAGGCATCGATCACGCACTACAACGGAGCGGCTTCGAACTGATAGAATTAAGCACCCCCGGCCAGTTGGATGTTGAATTGGTGCGACAAGCCTGTCTGGATGATTCGTCCATTGTTTTGCCGCCCTTTTTTACCGAACTGCTGACCCGGCGCGACCGCCTCGCCCATGCGGACTTTCAGGCCTTCCTCCAGAAACATCGCCTGAGTTCCCACGTGCGGGTGGCGGCGCGAAAGAATTGACCCTATCCCCTAAACAAAATATCCAGGAGTCTCCCCTTGTACAAGCTAGCCGAAATCCACGCCGGAGTCTCCAGCGTGCAGGAATACGTTGACGCCTACTCGCAGCGCCTATTCGAGATCATGAACGTCCTCGACAAAGACGCTATCGCCGCCACCGTGGCCGCCGTCGAACAATGCAGCAAAAATGGCAACACCCTCTTCAGCATGGCCAATGGCGGCAGCGCGGCCTCCGCATCCCACCTGGTCAACGATCTGGTTGCGGGTTGCTTTATCGAAGACCAGCCCCGCCTGCGCACCCTCTGCCTGAGCGATAACATCGCCACCGTCACCGCGCTGGGGAACGACGCCGGCTTTGACCACATCTTCTCCCACCAGCTTCGGGTCCACATGCGCCCGTGCGACGTGGTCATCGCCATGTCGTGCAGCGGCAACAGCGAGAACCTGATCCAGGCGGTGGACTACGCCAACGCCAACGGCGCCACCACCATCGGCTATTGTGGTTTCGACGGCGGTCGCCTGGCGGAAAAGTGCCAGATCAAGGTCATCATCCCCGCGACGAAAGACGAGTACGGCCCCGTAGAAGACGTGTTCAACATCCTCGGCCATATCCTGATAACGTACATCGCCATGTCGCGCGGGAAGCATCTGCACCACTGACGCGGGCTTTCCCGGGGTCTGCAGGGACGGCAGGGACTACAGAGACAGCAGGAGAAAGCGCGATGGCAGGGATGAGTTTCAGATTGGCGAAATGTAGGTTCCCCGACACTCACTTTCCTGTCGTCCCTGTTGTCGCTGCCGACCCTGCAACCACGGGCGGGGCCCCGGATTGCTATAACCCCTCTCCCAATGACTGAAGCGTCTCCCCTCCGCGCCGCAATCATCGGCCTGGGCAAGATGGGCCGCCTGCGCACGCGTGAGTTGCTCGCACGGGGAGACGTGGAAGTCTATTGCGGTTACGACCCCAAGCCGGACACCTTTTGCGCAGAGTTTCCCGAAATCCCTTGTGTTTCCGCGCCCGACGAAATATTCGCGCCGGGCGTCGATGTTGTATGGGTTTGTACGCCCAACGCCATCACGCCCGGAATGGTTATCGCCGCGCTGGAGGCGGGTAAGCACGTCTTTTGTGAAAAGCCGCCGGGCCGAACCGTCGCCGATATTCAGCACATCCGCGATGTCGAAGCGGCTCACCCTGGCCAGAAACTGGCCTTCGGCTTTAACCACCGCTTTCACGCCGGCATCCAGGAGGCCCACCGCATCGCCTCGGGCGGGCGGATGGGCGAAATCCTCTGGATCCGGGGTATCTACGGCAAGGCGGGCGGGGCGGAGAGCTGGCGGGGCAACAAGGCGCTGGCGGGTGGTGGTATCCTCCTCGATCAGGGAATCCATCTCCTCGATCTGTGCGAAATGTTTCTCGGCGACATCGTGGAGGTCAAAAGCATGGTCGCCAATACCCAGAGCGGAGACGGCATCGAGGACAACGCCTTTGCCCTCTTACGGGATGGCCGTGGACGCATCGCCCAGGTCCACAGTTCCAGCACGCAATGGAAGCACCGCTTCAGTTTCGAGATCTATCTGAGCGGGGGCTATCTCTCGGTGAATGGCATCCTCACCAGCACGCGCAGCTACGGCGACGAGACGCTCACGGTCGCGCGCCGCTCCGCGCTGCCGGGTGCACCTACGGAAGAAACCATCTACTTCGATGAGGACCCGAGTTGGGCGGCTGAGATCGACGCTTTCCTGCGATGTATCCGCGAGGATAAACCCGTCGTTTCGGGAAGCTCCATCCAGGCGCTGCGCGCCATGCAACTAGTCCACGAAATCTATCGCGGCGACGACACGTTCACGCTCGAGTAAAATCGGTCGTATCCGTCCTGTTCCAGACTATATCCCGCCCGCGCCCGCTTGCTATAATTCCGCACCATCCAACGCTTTCCCCCGAGATGAAAGGGTTCTTTTCATGCGCATTCTCGCCGCCGGCGGCGCGGGCTATATCGGTTCGGTGCTCGTGCCTATGCTCCAGGAGCATGGTTACGACGTGGATGTGGCCGATCTCTTGTGGTTTGGCAATCACCTCCCCGAGGGAACACCGGTCATTCAGAAAGATCTCTTCACCATGACCGACGCCGACCTTCAGGGTTACGATCAGGTCATCTTCCTCGCAGGGCTTTCGAACGATCCCATGGCGGAATTCAACCCCGCCATGAACTTCATCCAGAATGGCGCCCTGCCCTCCTACCTGGCCTTCCAGGCCAAACGCGCTGGCGTGAAACGCTTTGTCTACGCATCTTCTTGTTCGGTCTACGGCTACACCGTCAATGAACTCTATGACGAAGACGCGCCCGTCACCTGCGCCTATCCCTACGGCATCTCCAAACTCGCGGGCGAGCACGGCGTGCTGCAATTGCAGGATGACACCTTTTCCACCATCGCATTGCGTCAGGGTACCGTCTGCGGCCACAGCCCCCGCATGCGCTTCGACCTCATCATCAATACCATGTTCAAGTGCGCCATCCTCGACGGCGAAATCACCGTGAACAACCCCTCTATCTGGAGGCCCCTGCTGGATGTGCGGGACACGGCCAGCGCTTTCCTGCGCGCGGTGCAGGCGGACAAGACCATCAGTGGCATCTTCAATGTAGCGAAAGATAATTTCACTGTGGGCCAGGTGGCGGATTTCGTGAAGGATGAAGTGGAAGCCTGCACGGGGAAAAAAGTGAAGATCCGGATCAAGGATGTCCAGGACTTCCGCAACTACAAAGTGAGCTGCGAGCGCGCCAAGACCTACCTCGGTTTTCAGCCCAAATACAGCATCACCGACATCACGCGGGCGCTCTACGAGAACCTCGCCTGCTACGGTGATCTCGACCAGAAACCCTACTACAACATCGAGGTTTTCAAGACATTGTAGGGGACTGTTGCCGATTGGCACACGTCGCCAACAATGGAATCGCGTCCAAGTTCCAATCGGAAACTGTACACCTGAAGAATCGTAACAACGAAGACTATGCGTCGTACGACGTTTCCTCAGGGGTACGGCCACCCGCTTTTCCGGACACAAAATCGCTGACGCGGCCACGATTCTTAACGCGCGGGAGGCAGTCACCCATCCCGCAGCGACAGCAGCGCCTCAGCAATCTGAAGATCCTCCTCCGTCTTGATGATATGTCCCGCGAGACGGTCCAGCACAAAGAAGCCCACGCGGCCCGCGTAAGTCGCGGTTTGCCCCGCTTCAAAGGCCGTCAGATACGTCGCGCGACGCCAGCCGGTAATGCTCCAACTGATTCGCTGGATGGGCCTCAGATCCTGGGAGTTGGTCTTCTCGGTGAAGCTGAAATTTACCGGCACCCCGTCCAGCGCGCACTCGATCTGTTCGTGGGTGCAACTCAGCAGGGTGTCCTCGCCGCCCTCCACCATCGCCGCCACAAATTCGCGCACCTGCTCCGCCGTGAGCAGCGGCGCAATGGAGTGGACCTGAAAGACCCGCTCGCAGGGATGGGCCAGCAGAAACTCGTGAACAAATTGTTCGCTGGTGGCCGTGTTGTTCGCCAGGGCCTCGGGGCGCTGGTGAAAGCCCACACCCTCCTGCGCGGCAAGCGCACCAAAAGCGTCGTGCTCGGAGTTCACCCAGATTTCATCGAAACAGCCGGACGCCCGGCACTTGCGAATCGCCCGCACGATCGTGGGCACCCCGCCGAGCTCGCGGAGGTTCTTTTGCTTCAGGCGCTGACTGCCCATGCGCGCGGGGATCATCGCGATGTTCATGGTGACGTGCAGGCTCTGTAATTACAGAGAC
>JBHEKR010000486.1:0-6541 GCA_041859365.1 Candidatus Hydrogenedentales bacterium | reverse complement strand
ATCCCGAGCTTCTTCATTGCGCCGAGGACCAGTTGGACATGGCCGTGGGGCAACGAACGCTCGATGGCGAAAGCCTCCCCCTGGGGGACGAGTTTCACGCCGCGCAACGACAAGGCAAAGGCCTCGATAGCCTCCTCAGGGCAACTGGAAAGGTTGGCGATGGTGTGCTTGCGGACCTTGCCGCCCTCCCGTCGCGATTCGCGCAGGAGGATGGCCGGGGGCGAGTTTCTGTTGGGCACCTTGTCGATGAACATGGGCGTATTGTATATCAGATCACGAATAAAAACAACTCTAATTACTACATTTACATGGACACAAATCCGCAGCAAAAGAACCGATTAGACACAAGAACAGCCTTTGTTTATGCGGCGATATGAGAATGTGAAAGGTAGATCGGGCTGGAACTTCGGTCTACACGATCGACGATGAGAATCTGTCGGTTGAAATCGTGGCTGTGGGACATCGTAGAGACGTTTACCGGGGGCTGCAGGTTTTCAGCCGAATTGCGGTGCGCCCTCGATGCCCCGATTGTGACCGCGCCCAGCGTGTTGTAGCTCAGCATACTTCGAAGCCAGGGATCCGTCAAGGGTGGATTGAACCCGAAACGTTCGCCTAAACTCGCCTTCAGTAGACTCCGTCCAATAAGCGGCCACATTCTTTTGCAAAGCGCGCCAACGTGGCTTGGCCTTCCAGGCTGAGGCAAGGCGATAGCTGAAGGTCACAGGGCCCTGAACACTTTTCTCATGACTTGAGTCCAATTACGAGAATGATGGCCCACTGGTAATTGGGTTGTGCTTTGCCTCAGCCTTGAAGGCTAAGCCACGTTGGTGCACTTCCCTGCTTCACCGTGCCCGGAGATCACCCACGTCTTCTCACATGGATTGAGTGCGGCGACCTTGGGAATGGTGGCGCTATTTCGCCGCCACGCCCGCCGTCAGGTCGATATAGGGCGTGCCGAAGATCCAGCGGCAGGTCCACTCGTGGCATGCGCCCCAGGGTGCCCAGTAGCATTCCCAGGCGCTGTACATCGAGATGACCATCAGCACCGCCACGACCGTCCAGGCCAAGGGGCCTCGCACGCGATTGAAGGCCGGAATGCCCATGAGGATAAGGATGGGCATGGCCCCCATGCCCCAGCGGAAGCCATACGCCGCACCGCCGTAGTTGTTCGTGCCGGTTACGTAGTAGTAGCCGAGTGCGGCGAAGCAGGCCAGCCCGGTCAGGTAATAGTTTCGCCATTCGCGCATACCATCCCGCCAGGCGACATAGCACCCCGCAAATCCCATCAGCAGGATAGGATAGAGCAGAAAGATCCCGAAGCGCCCAAAGGTCATGTGGAAGAGATAGGTGCCCTTCGGCTCGTTCAGTGCGTCGATTTGGCCTGGGTGTCGCCAGGCGCTGGATTCGAAGAGATAAAGTTCCCGGTGGGACTGGACGGGCAGCAGACTGCCCGTCACTTGATAGTTCGCGGCAAAATGTATCGCCAGGGGGCCGAGCAGGCCAAGGCCGCCCCACAAGACCGCCGGCTTTGGAAACTTCCACAACAGGCCGCAGCCCGCCGCGGCTACGAAGATCGTGAGGGGCATATCCAGCGTAAAGACCAGGGCTCCCGCCAGCCCATAGGCCGCAAGGCGCCAGGGCGCGGGGGCCAGCTTGCCCGAGCTCACGCCGATGGCAAAGTAGAGAGCCGCCAGTAGCGCACCGATGGCCGGGCTGTGGTTGTTCAGTTCCGTGGCAAAGCCGGGCAATTGCGATGCGAACGCCAGCGCGGTTAGAGGCAGCAGGCGCCGCCACGGATTGTCGATCAGTAGACGCAGCAGGAGAAAAAAGAAGATAAGTCCGATGGCGTGGGGAATCATTACGAGCGTCAGTATCATAATTCGCATGATCTGGCGGAGCTCATCGCGCACTTCCAAGTCCCAGCCGAAGACCTGCCGCATACCCACATACTCCGCCGTCATCGCTAGAGGAAGGAGGGGCGGCTTGGTTGAAAGAATGCGCCCGTTAAGCTCAATCTTGTCGATGGTGCCCTGCTCGAAAGGATTGGGGGGCTGGTCGAGGGGACGGTCGATGTACCACGTGCCCTCGTGTACCAGGCTGTACACCGTGGCGAGACGGCTGTTCGAAGAATCGCCCGTCTCCACCGAATGCAGGCCATACAGCACAATCGCGAAGGACGCGATCATAATCGCCCACGCTGCGATGCGTGGATTGCGATCGGAAGCGCCGCGCGCTCCCTTCTCCCCGTCAACCCTGTCAGCCATGCTGGATCCTGAAGACCGGGTCGCCCGCATGGATGCGGGCGACCGCGGAAAATACTGGTATCAATCCCGTCCGGTAATCGCCGACATCGTCCGACCGAACCAGCCCTTCCTGGGTTCTTCGGCCTGAACCGTTCGCTCGACCACGCGCTGCACGGGCGTCCATTGACCATTCACCTCTTCCTCGGTGAGTTCCGAGAGGAAGAAGCTACCCACGCGCACCCAGCGTCCATTGCGCAACTCGTAGGTGAGGGTTTCCGTACCGGTGTCCCGCAGATAGTTGTCGTCGATGCGGGCCTCGTCACGGCTGCGGTGAAGACGGGTGGCGTAGCGGACGCGATCCAGCTTCACATCGGCGACGTACGGCGACGTACGGGATTCGGTTTCCGTCATGGTCACGTCGGCATCGCTGGCGCCGGCGGCGTAGTCGCTGTATTCCTTGTAGAAATAGGGGCGCTTGCGAATGACCTTGTCCTCATCGCTTCGGCCTTTCGCTTCGGTCTGGTCGATGTGAATCTGCACCTGCCGGAGCAGTTCGGCGCGAGATTCCGACTCGGTGGCTGTGACCGCCAGCGCTTCTTCCACCCGCGGTTCGCTTCCAGAATCCGCCTTGTCTCCGCCGCGAAGACTCGCGCAGGAACTCAGCAAGACCAACCCAAGAATTGACACTCCCTTAGCGATATGCATGCACCGGATCCTTCTTCCATCAAAACACAGCCTTACGCACGCGCGCATTCATCCATCATCCGGGCACTTTCCCAGGCCCGAATCCCCGCTCGAACTGCGCGAATGTCCAACACGATATGAAAATTCCGGGCATCATAGCACAAATGCGCAAGGCAACGCGCACCCACCGCCCGCGCGCCTTCAGTAGGCCGATTGCACCCCTTCGTTGATCCGGATCGCAAGGCGGCGACCACTCACGCGGTCATCATTCAAATGCACCTCGCCGCGCGATATTGCGGCCACGATAAAGCGGTCCATGATACGGTCCGATTGCCCCACCGTAACCTCCTGCTCGAAATCGGGATTGTTCAGACGAAACGTGGCTTTCGTTCCGGTGCTATCCACGGACTTCAGCACAAACTTGAACAGACCGATGTCCCGCGACACGGACTCGTATTTCGTCCGGACTTCCGGATTGGAATCGACCTTCATCGCACGCTGCATCATCTCGTAGGCTTTGTCCTGATCCGCTCGCCGCCAGGGATTCGCGGACATGAGAGAATCCACATCCTTCAAGAGAACAGCCCGGACATCGCTGGCAATTTGTCGGTTTTCCTCGGTATCGTTGATCCGGAGCGCCGTCATGGCCTCTTCAAAGGCCACGATGGATTCCTCGTTGCGCGCCAGCATGTTCAAGGCCTGGTTATTGTATATGACATCATTGGCATGCTTGCGGGCTTCCAGGTACCCGCTCACCTTGCCCCAGGCAAAGTTCCCGCCGAAATAGAGCGCCAGGAGCGCACCAATGACCATCGCAATGGGCACAAAACGGCCCGCGAGCGTCGGAGCGGACGTCTGGGGCAACTGGGCGCGCGAAATGCTCACTGACGAGGAGGAGGGCATATCGTCCAGCAGCGAAGCGGTCAAGTTGCGGCTGTACTCGTCGAGATCACGCGTTCCCTGCGTCGGGCGCTTCGGCGGAGGAGGCGGAGGTGTGCGCCCGAGGAGCCGATCCAGAAAACTCACCTTGCGGCGGCTGGCGAGCATCGCCTCTACCGTTGAGGCTTCTTCCACGCGAAAGGACTCCAAGGCTCCCGTAACGTTGCCTGAAGGCGCATAACTCGTTTTTGATTCACCGCCCAGGTCCTTGAGCGTCAGCTTCAATTCTTCACGGCGCGGCCGCCCCACTTCTTCGCCGCAGTGGTGACATTTGGTCGCCCAGACGCTCACCTTCATGCGGCAGGTGGGACACAGCCGCATTTCTTCCGTCGGCTCGCCGTAACTACCCGTACTG
This sequence comes from Candidatus Hydrogenedentales bacterium, assembly GCA_041859365.1. GTDB lineage: Bacteria > Hydrogenedentota > Hydrogenedentia > Hydrogenedentales > JAEUWI01 > JAEUWI01. The sequence goes on along the minus strand of JBHEKR010000486.1, from coordinate 2,320 downwards.
TTCTGTTCTTGGGACACGACTCCAGCTCCTTTCCTGTACCTTACTGCCGTCACCCGAATTGGAGGACCCGCTCAATGAATCGAATCTCCGCCCCATTCGGATTCTTGATTGCTATCTGAAATGTGGCACCCGACATGCCGGGCTATCGTACCTTTATTATCTTTCTACAGTAAAGAGGTGATATCAGTAAATCAAGTTTATCCCGCAAGCTTGTCTGGCCTCAATCCCGCATGGGAATCGCCAAATGCACTGGAGATCTGCTACGATGCGTGCGGTCTACGGGCACCATGTCCACATTGCCCGGTACCGTCTGTCTACCCAACTCCGCGCCCCGGTGGCAACTGATGCTCAAGTTTATCACACCATGAAATCAAATACCTGCCCATGACTAACAGTTCCATTCGCTGGCGAGAGCGCGTCATGGCCGCCGGCTGCTACCTCGGACTCTTGCCGCTCCCATACTTCGCACCGAAGGTGCGTTCCACGCCCTATGGACAACATCATTACCGTCAGGCAGCCATTCTATTCGGGACGCTGCTGACCTTGTTGAGCCTCCTGACCTTCGCCCTCGTGATTCTATCATACTTACTGGTCAGTCACCGTGAATTCTACGAAAGCACCCGTATCGAGGTTCACGTTTTCGGAATCATTCGAAAGCTTTTTCTGGCCTGGAGTGTGTTCTGGGCTTTCGCCCTCGGCATGGCCCTCCTCGGGGCTGCGCGCCCCATGCCGCTGGTCCACCGAATGGCCGCCCGGGACCGCGCGGTGCGATGGGCCTGCCTCGGGCTCGGCGCGCTCTACGTGTTCCTGTTGGGCCTCACCCCCGTGGCAATTCATGCATCCCGGCTCGTCCCGGCCAGTCGTGAATCCGGCGCGGTGTATATGGTTTACGAGGACAACGGCATCTTTCCCCGCTGGCTCTTTGCCCTGGCCTTCTACCCCATGGCCCGCGCGGCCGAGAGCACCTATGGGAAAAACAGCGCAGTCCTGATCAAGATCTCACGATCGACGGTGGCCAAGGCTTTGGCCGAGGGGCATGTGGTGTTTGTAGGTTCCCACGGCACCCGAAAAGGACTCATGCTGCACAACGACTGGCTCCTTCCGCAGGATATCGCCGCACTCCCCAAGAATCCATCCCTGAAATTTGTCTATCTGACCGGCTGTGACAGCGGCGACCAGCGGGAGGCCTGGACCGCGGCCTTTGCCCCGGCCGACGTGGTGACCTATGACCGGCTCAGCGCCTCCCTGGAGCACGCCTGGTGGCTGTGGTTCAGTGGACCGGAGAAAGTGCGTGCCATGCACGCGGAGGAAACCCATGCCGGATGAACAGAAACTGCGCGAAACCATCTGCGAACTGGGACGGCGCATGTATGCCCGCAACCTGGTGGGTGGAACGGACGGAAACCTGAGCGTGCGCCTGAGCGATGGCACGTTTCTGTGCACGCCCAGCGGCGTGTCCAAAGGTTTTATGAAGCCCGAGGACCTCATCGTGGCCGATGGCGCGGGAAAAAAGATCCACGGTGCAGGCAAGGTCACGTCGGAGTTTTTCACCCACCTCGCCTGCTTCGAGGAGCGTCCCGATATTGCCGCCGTGGTCCACGCCCACCCGCCCATCGCCACCGCGTTCACGCTGGCGGGCATTTCTCTCGCGGAACCGGTGCTGCCGGAGTTGGTTGCGGCGCTCGGCGGCATTCCGGTGACGGCCTATGCGACGCCCGGCACGCCCGAGGGAAATGAAGTGATCCGCCCCCTGATTCGCCTCTGCGACGGGGTCATGCTGGACCGCCACGGCTCGGTTACGGTGGGAAACTCCCTTGAGAGCGCCTACTTCAAACTGGAGAAGATCGAGCACTCTGCGACCGTGCTACTTGCGGCGCGACAGTTGGGCGGGGCATCCCTGCTGGGTGCGGCGGAAGTGGAGCGGGTGCTGGCCACCCGCGCGCCCTATGGCGCGACGGGACCGGTTTATACTGCCGAGCTGTATCTTAACACCAGGAACGAAAAGTGATCGAAGCTGCAAAGAGAATGTTGATGAATCAGTAACCACCGGTAGAACCGGTGGTATGAGGAAGGCCCCTAAACGGGGCCGAACATGACAACACATGTAATTCAATCTGGTACGTTCTAGTCCCGAAGGGACGGTATATCGTAGTCCGCCTACGGCGGATGAAGCGAGGTGCGAGCAAACCCTGGGATACCTGACCCATAACATTTGAATCCCGCAGGGATGGCATAGAAGACCGTGGAGTGACTCCCTCGCTCTTCTGTGACGCCCCGCTGGGGCTCATACAAGGGGGGACTCTGACCCAGGGTTCCGCTC
>JBHEKR010000318.1:0-5968 GCA_041859365.1 Candidatus Hydrogenedentales bacterium | reverse complement strand
CTCCCCCACCAGCACCCGATCCGCCTGCACGCTTCCCGAGGCCACATACACCGCCCCGCCCGAGGCCGCGCTTCCCGTGATATACACCCCCTCCATCGACAACGTGCCCCCGTCCAGATAGATCGCCCCGCCATTGCCAACTGCCGTATGTCGCCCCACGAACATATTCTTCAGCGACACCACCCCATTGCGGCTGTAAATTCCACCCCCGTGGCCAAGAGAATTGCCCTTGGTAATTCTGCCGAAGCGGAACCCAAGGGAGGGTGCCCCATCAATAAAGAGCGTGCCACCATCGTTGTAGATCACGTCACCTGTCTGCGAACCTTCAAAGTTGTTCGCGAAAAGCCCAATCTCGCCCGAGCCAGTGACTTCGCCACCCTCGTTGTAAATAGCGCTCCCCGCCTCAGTAGCCCGGCCGGAAACCAGCGTAGTAAGGCCATTTCGCACGCGTTCTTGAACGTTATCATAGATTGGCTCGGAGAATACACTATTCGACAGAATTAGCGTACCGTGGTCGTTGTAGATGGCACCGCCAAGCCGAGCACTTCCTCTTATTGATGCACCAATAAGATGTACCGTCGCACCGGGCTCCATGTAGAGGCCACCCCCTTTGTCATGGCCACCATCCATTCCAATGTGTTCCAGCGTCAGAGCCACGCCGGAACGAACATGCATTGCACGTACATCTCCGGAAACACTTCTCCCAATGTCTGCTTGCGTTAATCCACCCGTCCTATACGTATGGCAAGGCTCGGGAAGGTAGATGCGAAGGTCGTCTTCGATAAATAATGTGCTCTCCAGTATGCGCACGAGCTCGCAAAGTATACCCGCAATAGCCACAATTTCATCCGGGCCTTGGAGTGCGTTCGCCTCCTCGATTGCCGCACGAAGACTGGTCTTTCCATCCACCGTAAGCGCCACGCCGTCCCCGGGATTCGCATCGCTGAAGTCATTGCTAGTATCGTTCACCACAAAAGTTGCGGCCTGGATAGCGGTTGGAAACACTCCAAGAATGAGAAGCAATATCCATCGCGTTGGATTGAAACTTTTTGAACGGTTGAAGTCCATCATGGCGAATCCTCCAGAGTGCCCGAGTAGTCGGGAATTCCTTTACTCGTCGGCCACGGGTAGACCGGACCGTTCGGCCCCAGTCCATCGCGGGCAAAGATCCAACCCCTGGCTTCGAGATTGCCAGCATCATTGATGCCTACCACGGGGCTTCCCCCTTCCAGTATGACGGACGCAAACGACGCACCGGTGCGCGCAGCAACGCCAATGCTCACTGGACCGCTTCGGCAACCTGGAGATGGGCACGAAGCCCTTCAGGCTCCGCGTCAACCCAGCCGGCCGCCCTTACGATAGTATCCCATAGAACCGGACGCTGTATAAGGGTAACGCTTGGGTGCAACGGCGGCCTGCAACACAAGGTGTATCGCATTCCTAAAGCGTAATCCTGCGCAGTTACAGAATCAAGAATGACGACGGTGCGGGGGGCGTCAATGCCTGGGGGTAGGGGCGAAAGATTTTTCGCCCCTACTGTCGTGGTGCGCCGGTGGATGCTTTCCGGCCGGGAATCGCGGTGCGGGGGATCAGTCGAAGGGAATGTCGTCGTCGGCGAATTGTTCGACCTGGTCGACGCGCTCGTCGAAGGGCTCGTAGGCTGGGGGGGGCTCGAGGCCGCCGGGGGCGTCGGTGAGGTTGCGAAAGCGCTGGATGTTCTTCTCGAAGAGGAGTTCGAGCGGGCCGGTGGGGCCGTTGCGCTGCTTGGCGATGTTGACGCGGATGACGTTGTCGCGGCCTTCGCTTTCGTGGGCGGGGAGGCGGGAGAGCATGAGCACGACGTCGGCGTCCTGTTCGATGGCGCCGGACTCGCGGAGGTGGGAGAGCTTGGGGGAACCGGACTCGTCTTTCTCGGCTTCGCGGCTGAGCTGGGACAGGGCGAGGACGGGGACGCTGAGCTCGCGGGCGAGGGCCTTGATGGCGCGGCTGATCTCGGCGATTTCGTTTTGGCGGTTTTCGGAGCGGCTGCCGCCGCCGCCCATGAGCTGGAGGTAGTCGATGATGACGAGGTCGAGCGGGTGGCCCTGGGCCTTGTGTCGGCGGGCCTTGCTGCGCATTTCGAGGATGCCCATGTTGGGCGTGTCGTCGATGAAGAGCGGGGCCTGGCTGAGCACCTGCGCGGCGTGTTGCAGCTTGGGGAACTCGGCGCGGGCGAGGAAGCCGGAGCGCAGGCGGGAGGAGTCGACTTGGCCGGCCATGCAGAGCAGTCGCTGAACGAGCTGTTCCTTGGCCATTTCGAGGCTAAAGAGGATGCAGCCCTTGCCCTGGGTGGTGCAGATGTGGGATGCGATATTGAGACAGAAGGCGGTCTTGCCGACGGAGGGCCGCGCGGCGAGGATGATCATGTCGGAGGCCTGGAGGCCCGAGAGCATTTCGTCGAGCTTGTGGAAGCCGGTGGCCACGCCGGTGATGCCGCCGGCGGTGCGCATCTGCATTTCGATGCGCTGGATGCCCGCTTCGAGCAGGTCGGAGACGCGGCTGATCGGGTTGAGCTGGCGCTTCTCCGCGATGGAGAAGATCTCGGACTCGGCGCGATCGAGGAGCTCGGCGACCTCGCCCTCTTCACGGTAGGCCTCGCTGGCGATGCCGGTGCACGCGCTGATGATGCGGCGCAGGAGCGCCTTCTCCAGCACGATCTTGGCGTAGTGCTCGATGTTGGCCGAGGTGGGAACGGCGTTGGTCAGCTCGGCCAGGTAGCCGACGCCGCCCGCGGTTTCCAGCTTGCCCTCGGCCACCAGGCGATCCATGAGCGTGACCGCGTCGACGGGGACGCCGGTGCGGTAGAGGGTGAGGATCGCCTCGTAGATATGCTGGTGCGCTTCGACATAGAACATGTCGGCGGGGTTGTCGTGCAGCACTTCAATGGCGGTGCCCACGACATCGGGATTAAGCAGCACCGCCCCGAGGACCGACCGCTCCGCATCAATGTTTTGAGGCGGGATGCGGTCAAAGGTCTCGGGGCGTTGTGTAGGGGCCTGTCCGGCTTTCCGCCGAGCAGCCTTCATAATCAATCGTTCTCGTCGTCTTCGGCTTCGTCGTCCGCCGAGGCGTTCGTTTCGGTCGTGGGCAGGGAGTCCTTCAGCGCGGTGACCCACACCTTGACTTCCGTCATCACGCCGCCGGGCAGCTTCACGGGGACCATGAAGATACCGAGGGACTTGATGGGCTCGGCCAGCTGTACCCACTTGCGGTCGACTTCGCGGCCGAGGCCCTGAAGCTTTTCCACAATCTGGGCGGAGGTGACGGATCCGAAGATCTTGTCGCCTTCGCCGGCGCGGACCTTGATGTCGACCGTGATCTGGTTCAGGTCCTTGGCGACCTGTTCCATCTCGGTGCGGCGCCGCTCTTCACGCTTGCGGATCTGGCGCATTTCGTGCTCGATCTGCTTGGCGCTTGCGGAGTCGGCCAACACGGCCAGCTTGCGGGGGAGCAGGAAATTCCGGGCGTAGCCGGGGGACACCTTGACGGTGTGGCCCATTTCGCCCAGGTTGTCTACGTCTTCACACAGGATGACTTGCATGGCATCCACCTCCTCGTGGTCAGTCTCGATTCGTTGCGACCCCAACCGCAGGGGTCAGGGGGCACCGGTACCGTTTTTTTCGTTTTCGGCGCGACGTGCGCTGGCCAGGCGATCCACCTTCTGACGCAGATTCCACCAGGTGTCAAACAGGCCGGTAAAGGCCAACATCGGCAGGGTGTTCGGCAAGAGCACCAAGAGGCCGAACACCGAAGCGTAGGCCAACAGGGGACTGGCTTGCAAGCCCTGCAGGGCATACAGCACCAAGGCAAACCCGTTGAGCGCATAGAGCACCGCCAAGGCGATGGCGCTGTTCCAGGTCACCGCACGCAGCAGGTCGTGAGACCAGCGTTGTTCGGCGAACCAGAGCAGCGCGACGGCGATGACGGCCCACACCAGCCACTCGGGTGGCCGCATGGCGGCAAAGCTGCCCCGCAGCCCGGCGGGTACCTGTTTCAACTCTAGCCACCGGCGGAAGAACGCCACAAAGAGCGTCATCCCTGCCAGCACGGACCCGAAGAGGGTCCCAAAAAACATGTCGTCGTAGTGCGCTTCCATCCAGGGGCCGACTTCGCCGGCCGCTGGATTGCCTTCCAGGCGCGCGAGGACGAAGACGATGCCTTCCTCCCGCACGGCAGCCCAGTTCGCCAATTGGCTTACCACCAAAAAGCCAAAGACCACCGCGGTCAGGAGGGCGACGCACTGTCCAAAGGACCAGCGTCGCACCGCCATCTCCCCCGCCAGCACGCCCGTGCCAGCCACCACCATGAACATCACCGCCAGTACCGCGGACCCCGTGGCCAGCAGGACGGATAGTCCCGCGCAGGCCAGCAGGATCCCGCTCTGGCGCTGCAATCCGCGCGCCCAGTACACCGCCACCGGCAGGGGGAACAGCGCCATGGCCATTCCCGGCATACCGGCCCCCACCAGGGTGAAGGCCAGCAGAAACGAACCGGTAAACTGCAATACCTGGGTCATGCGGCGCAGCGCCCGCGCTGGTCCGGCACTAGTCGGCGGCGTACGGCAACAACGCGATTTGACGGGCCAGCCTGATGGCGCGCGTCAGCATACGCTGGTGCTTGGCCGTGGCGCCGGTAATGCGCCGCGGAATGATCTTGCCCCGCTCGGTGATGTAGTGCTTGAGCATACCGATGTCCTTGTAGTCGATATGGACTACCCGATCCACGGTTAACCGGCACACCTTCTGCCGTTGGGACTTTTTCTTTTTCTTCTTCGCTTTCTTCGTGCGAATCTTGGCTTTCGCCTTGGCCGAAATCTTGGCCATATCTATTCGTATCCTTTTCCGTTTGCTTGCTGCCAGTTAGCGTGGAACGCCCTATCAGAACGGGATGTCGTCCTCGGGGATCGGTTCCTCGATATGCCGGGGGGCGGGTCGTCCGCCCGTGCCGCCGCTGTACCCCGAAGGGGCGCCGCCGCGATCACCACCGCCGCCGCTGTACCCCGAAGGGGCACTGCCGCGCTCGGCGCCGCCATGTCCAGAACCGCCACCACCGCCGCCGGGCCGGTCATCGTCCCAGTCCAGCGGTGCAACACGCTGCGCGTTCACTTCCAGTTTCCGGCGCTTCTGGCCGCTTTCCTTGTCCTCCCATTCGGAAGAACGCAGACTGCCATCCACGATTACCGGTCGTCCCTTCTTGAGCCGCTCGCCCACGAACTCCGCCATCGGTCCCCAAACGGTGACATCGATGAAGGCGGTGTCTTCGCGGCGCTCGCCATCGCTCCCCTTGAAATAGCGGGTATTCGCGATGGAGATCCGGCACCAGGGCTTGCCCTGGGGCGTATAGCGCAACTCAGGATCCCGGGTCAGCCGTCCGGCCACAATGACCTTGTTCAGGTCTGGAACACGCAGGTCGCCCATTACAGTGTGCCTCCCACAGGATTAATCGTCATCGTCCTCGTCGCGGCCATAACGGCCGCCACGCGAGCGCACCGGCTTGTCGTCATCATCGTCATCGCCATCGTCGTCGCGGGAGCGGGTTGCGCTTTGACGCAAGTCCTCTTCGCGGCGGCGGGCCTGTTCGGCCTCAAGGCGCAGCGTGCGCTCGTCAAGATGCAGCAGCAAGTAACGGATGATCGATTCCGAAAGCTTGAAGTACGTCTCAAGCTTCGTGGGGAACTCGGCCCCACATTGGAATCGGGTCAGGATGTAGCATCCATCCGTGTGCTTCCCTACCAGGTAGGCAAGCTTTCGTCTGCCCCAGATCTCCGAGCGCACGACAGACCCACCGTTGTTGGTAATCAGGGCTTGCACCCCTTGGTCCACCGTCTGGATGTCATCGTCGGACAATTCTGCCGAGACGATGTACAGCGCTTCGTACGTTCTCAAGACAATTCACCTCCTTTACGGACAAGAAAAGACATGCCCCCACA
>JBHEKR010000194.1:0-25046 GCA_041859365.1 Candidatus Hydrogenedentales bacterium | reverse complement strand
TCCTGCTGGAGCATATCGAGATAATTCGTCTTCTTTTCCGTCGCCAGATCGCCCCGTTCGCTGGGGTCGATACTGACGGTAATTACCGTATAGTCTTTTCCGAGCTGGAAATCCTCGGGCTGGCCGTCAAAACCGGAGACCATGCCGTTGAGCACGAGGGTGCACAACATGGGGCAACCGTAGTAGACCAGCGAAAGGACCACGGGCTCGCCCGTAAATAAGTCGCCCAGGCGGACAGGCTGATCCTTCTCGTCTCGAAACATGAGGTCCAGCGGGACCTGCATGCCGAGATTCTGCTGTATCTTAATGTCTTCAAAACGACTGGCCGGGTTGGGTCCCCGAAAGCCGATGGGATCCAGTTCGTAATCCTTTACCTCCCCCTTCTCCGCCTCCTGCCCGGAAACACCAACACTGGAACCCAGCGTGATCGCGAGCGCCAGAACTCCTCTCGTCAGCATACCCCATCCGCTATGTCCGGCGGGGGCGCTCATGGCTGCGCGGCGGGCGCGGCGGGAGCGACCGGGGTCTCCGCGGCGATTTGCGGGGTCTGCCGATAGGGCACTTTGCCCTCGGCCACCAGCGCCATGGCGCGATCAACGGGGATGTGAACCCGCTCCATGCCGGGCTCTTCGCTCAGCACGCCGTACGAAGCAACCTGGTGCTGGTTCTGCTCGTCAATTTTGATTCGGTCCGCAACCGGATCGCCCTGGAGGTGGGGCTCCGCCGGCACCTGTACGCCGGGCGTGGCCAGATTTGATGCGGGCGTCGTGTCGAGGGGCTGCCGGGACTGGTTGAAGCCGCGGATGATCATGACGATCACAATGCAGGCTCCAAACATGAGTACCAGCAGGGCGATGAGCGACGTCACGATGATTCGTGCGTGCATGTCGCTGACTTCGTAGCCTTCCTTGATACTCGTCTCGCTATTCTGGGGCGCGGTGTTATGCATGGCTGTGGGCCTTATCTTTGAGGAACATCAGCTCTTCACGAGGATCCTGCTGTGCGAGGATGGGACGCTTCTTGAGCTCGTTGAAAAACACCCAGAGCCATAGGCCGCCGATGCCGGCGACGGCGCCCAGGGAGCAAATGATGGTGAACGGGTTCAGGGTACTGTGGTTATTCTCGAAGGACGGCGCTACGTTCCAGTACATGTCCACAAAACGCGTGGCCAGTATGTAAATAGCGATCCGGCGGAGGACAACCGGGTTGGTCTTGTTCTGGCGCATGAGAAGACGCCACATGGGGGTGAACCAGACGAAGGCGATGAGGAATACGGTCATAGCCGTGAGTCCGCCGCCGGACCGGTCGATGTACCAGCGGATTTCCTCGGGCAGGTTGCCGTTCCAGATGATGAGGAAGGGCGAGAAGGACAGGTAGGACCAGAAGATGGTGAAGCCCAGCATGAAGTTACCGAAGTGGTGATAAATCTTCGTGCTGATCTTGTGGCTCAGGGGACCTTCGTTGGACAGGAAGGTCAGCATGATGACGCAGAAGCACATCATGCTCAGGGCGCCACCCGCAATCATCCAGGCGCCGTAGATGGTGGAGAAGAAGGTCGGGTCGGTGGACATGGCCCAATGGGTCGCGGCAAAGGTCATGGAGACCACGTAGATCACGCAACCGAAGCCGGCGACGACCTTCTGTTTCTTGATCAAGCCGGGATCGCCGGTGCGGTCGAGATCGAGGGACCACTTGTTATACAGGGTCGCCAGGGTAAGCCACAGACCGAAATAAATGAAGTAGCAGAGCACGAACATGTTGAAGTTCAGGAAGCCGTGCTTCAGGTGCGACATGTAGGCGATGTACTCATTTTCCGGCAGCGCCAGAAAGGCTTCGTTCGCCCAGGGGAAGATGGTGGAGAACTTCGCCCCGCCAAAGAGGATCGGCATCCCGATGAAGAACAGAAACCAAAGGGTGCGCGAGCAGGCTTCGGCGATGCGCTGGGCTACAAAGCTCCAACTGCCGCCGCAGAGGTGGTGCAGCATGACCAGGCCGAGACCACTGATCCCCAAGCAGAAGACCAGCAAATAGCCGATGAGCAGTCCCTGGAAGACGGCGCCCGAGAAGAGACCCAGGAGGAACGTTACCGCGAAACCTCCGGCGGCGACCACGAGGGCCTTCCCCTGGACGGTCTTGATTTTAGCGAGTTGTGCGTCAGTGAGCATTGGATTCCGCCGTGTCGTGTTCTACTGCTTCCGGCTGGGGTTGCAGTGCCTTTTCCAATTCCAGTTGATCCGCCTGCTCCAAACTGCCTTTCGGCACGTTCTGGCTGTATTGCAGGGCCCGGATATAGGCGGCAATGGCCCAGCGATCTTCCGCGGAAACGCGGGCATTGTAGCTGTACATGCGGCCAAAGCCGTTCTTAATCACGTCGACGATGTAGCCGTCTTCCACTTCGCGCAGACGGTCGATGTGGTAGGAGGCCGCCGCCGGGAAACCACGCTGGGTGACCACACCATTGCCGTAACCACCCTCGCCATGGCAAGGCGTGCAGATGGCGTTATAGCGTTCCTGGCCCCGCTTGAGCAGCTCGATGTCGACTTTGAAGTAATTGTCGGCCTTCAGCACGCCGCCCTCTTTGCCCGTCCAGAAAGCTTCGTCGAGCACGCCGGGAACCCGCTCCTGGCCGGTGAGGGCCGCGAATACGGGAGCGTTCCACTTGCGGAGCTTGCCTTCGTAGGGGACCGTGTTCTCCACGGGCATACGGTCGGCGGAATTGTCTGCGAAGAAGTCGTTCTTCTGCAGCGCGGTAAACCTGGGCTGGTTCCACATGTCCGGGTGGCAGCCCAGCAGGGCAAAGCTGTAAACCGCGGCCAGAGCCAGCATGGCTTTGCCTGGAACCCAGAAGCGGGGCGCCGTGATGTTCTTGGATGGTTTCATCAGTTCCAACTTATGTGTCCGCAACCGGCCTATCCGGTTGCCGTGGTTCAGGGTTGTTATTCCAAGACTTCCGACACTTCCACGGGGCCGAGGCCTTGGAGGAAGGTCTTCGTCTGGTCGGTGTCGTACTGGGCGTCGGACTTTTCGATGCACAGGAAAAATCCATCGCTCGAAGCCCGCTCAAAGCGCTTGGCGTTGAAGATCGGGTGGTGCGGTCGCGGCAGACCGTTGAGGAGCAACATGCTGCCCAGGGCCGAGAAGCCGGCGAACAGGATGGTCAACTCGAACGTGATGGGCATGAAGGAGGGCCAGCTCAAGTCGGGCTTGCCACCGATACTGTAGGGATAGTGCAGGACCGAGGCAATGTACTGCATGCCGAAGCCCGTGCAGGTGCCCGTGAGTCCACCGCAGAGGGTGAAGAAAGACACCGCCGTCTTCCGCACGCCCATGGCCTCGGCCAGGTTGTGCACCGGAAACGGGGTATAGGCGTCCATGGTGCGGTAGCCCGCTTCATAGGCCTTGGTTGCTGCGTGCAACAACGTGTCCGGATCGTCAAATTCCGCGATCAGGCCGTATACTTCCGGCGCGCTGTTTTCATGTCCGTGTGCTGACATATCGTAAGTTCGTCCTAAATTTTAATCTGTGGAAGAAGCTGTAGCTTTCGCTGGAGCGCGTCTATCGAATTTCGCCCTTGTCGATCTGCTGCTGCTGTACCCGCAACTCGAAAATCGAGATCATGGGAAGGAACTTCACAAAGAGGCTCAACATGAAGAGGAAGAGACCCATGGAACCGACGTAGGCGGCCCAGTCGAACACCGTACCGGCGTATTCGCCCCAGGCAGCGGGCAGGTAGTCGCGCGTCAGGCTGGTTACAACGATAACGTAGCGTTCAAGCCACATGCCGATATTCACGATAATGGTGACGATGAAGAGGGGCACGGGATTGGTGCGGACCCACTTGAACCACAGAAACTGCGGGGTGAGCGCGTTGCAGAGCAGCAGGCAGCCGTAGGCCCAACCGTAAGGGCCGAAAGCGCGGTTGTACATCATGAAGCGTTCGTAGTCGCTGCCGCTGTACCAGGCGAAGAACGCCTCACAGCAGTAGCCGTAGAACACCACCAGGCCGGTGGCCAGCATGACCTTGGCCATGTTGTCCAGGTGGCGGGTTGTGATGAAGTCCTGCATGCCGAACCAGATGCGCGCCGGGATCATGATGGTAAGCACCATGGCGAAGCCGGAGTAGATGGCGCCGGCAACGAAGTAGGGCGGGAAGATGGTCGTGTGCCAGCCGGGGATGACGGACACGGCGAAGTCGAAGGATACGATGGTGTGCACGGAAACCACGAGGGGGGCCGACATGCCGCCGAGAAGAAGGTAGGCCTGCTCGTAGCGAAACCAGTGACGCGCGGAGCCGCGCCAGCCCATGGCGAAGAGGCCGTAGATGAAGCGGCCCAGACCGGGCTTGCTGCGATCACGGAGGGTGGCCAGATCGGGAATCAGGCCCGTGAACCAGAAAAGCAGGGACACGGTGAAGTACGTGGAGATGGCGAACACGTCCCACAGCAGGGGGCTGCGGAACTGGGGCCACAGGGCCATGGTGTTGGGCAGCGGGAAGATGAAGAACAGCGCCCAGGGCCGACCCACGTGGATGGCCGGGAAGATGCCCGCGCACATAACAGCGAAAAGGGTCATGGCCTCGGCAAAGCGGTTGATCGCGGTACGCCAGTCCTGATTAAAAAGCAACAGGATGGCGGAGATCAGGGTACCGGCGTGGCCGATACCGATCCACCAGACGAGGTTTACGATTGCGAAACCCCAGCCGACCGGGTTATTGATACCCCACAGGCCCAGGCCCTCCCAGAAGAGCCAGACGGTGCTGACCCCAAGAACGCTGAGGAGCGCGAGGCCCACGGTGATGGTGCCGTACCACGGCTTGGGCATGGGCTTCTCAAGGATCACATCGCAGACGGCGGCCGAGATAGACTCGTAGTTGTGACCCGGCAGCGCCAGCGGCGCGACAACCTGCAGGGCGGGCGGTATATGCTTTGCTTCAACACTCATGATTCTGATTAGTGCTCCGCGGTATGGGCTTCTGGTTTTGCCAGATTGGGGTGTACATTCTTCAATTGCGCCAGGTACGTGGTGCGCGGGCGCGTGCCGATATCGGCCAGGAGGCCATAATCCCGGGGATTCTGCTTGCTCAACGAAACCTTACTCTGGGGATCGTTGATATTGCCGAACTTGATGGCCTGGGACGGACACGCGGACTGACAGGCGGTCTGGAACTCACCGTCCTTGATCAACCGGTTTTCGCGCTTGGCTTCAATGCGGGCCTTGTTGATGCGCTGTACGCAGAAGGTGCACTTTTCCATGACGCCGCGGCTGCGGACGGTCACGTTGGGGTTGCGCATCATCTTGAGCTGGGGCGCGTCCTGGCCTTCGCGGATCTGGTAGTGGAAGAAGTTGAAGCGGCGCACCTTGTAGGGGCAGTTGTTCGCGCAATAACGGGTGCCGATGCAGCGGTTGTAGGCCATGTCGTTCAGGCCTTCCTTGCTGTGCTGGGTGGCTCCGACGGGGCAGACCGGTTCGCAGGGCGCGTTCTCGCACTGCATGCAGGGAATGGGCTGGTGCACCACTTCCACGTCCGCGCTTGTGATGTCCTGGCCTTTGAAGTAGCGGTCAACGCGGATCCAGTGCATTTCGCGTCCGTTGCTTACTTCTTTCTTGCCTACGATCGGTATGTTGTTCTCGGCCTGGCAGGCGATAGTGCAGACCGCGCAGCCGTTGCAGCGGTTGAGATCGATCGTCATGCCCCAGGCGTAGCCCGCCCAATCCTTTTCATCGGGATTGTACAGCGTTATTTCGCGGCCGGGCGCTTCGTGACCCATCTTCTTGGCGAATTCGGGGTCGTGCTTGTAAGCTTCCAGCGAGGTCGCGCGCACCAGATGGCGATCTTCGGCCTTCTGGGCCTGCGTGATGTGACTCTGCTCGATGTTGTTGTGTTCTTCGGTACGGGCGAGCAGGTAGGTGCGGCCGGTGGCGCTCAGGCTGGCGCCGGTAATGAACCACGGCGAAGCGGCGGTCTGGACCGCATAGGCGTTAAACCCGCGATCCTTCCCGATGAAGCCAACCGTCTGACGGCCATAGCCCAGGTGGATCGTGGCCACATCTTCCGGGTGGCCATACTGAAGCATGACCGCGGCGCGCACTTCCGTTTCGAGACCCTTGTACTGAATGAGGACCACATCTTCCTGCTTCAGCTTCAGTTTGTCGGCCGTCTTCGGGTGCAGGTGGACCGCGTTGTCCCAGGTCAGGTTCGTGAGGGGCTTGGGAAGCTCCTGAAGCCAGCCGTTGTTCGCGTGGCGTCCGTCGCCCGTGCGGGAATCAAGGCGGAACACGAGGTCCAGCCCTTCTTGCATCGGCAGGGCGGCTTCTTCACCGAAGGTGAGCTTGTGGGTCACCGCTTTGGGCGCGAAGGCGGAACCTTCGACCAGCCCCTTGCCGAGGGCGGATTTCCAGGCGGGCTCCGAGGCCACACCATTTGCATTCAACCACGCGCCGTGCACGAGATCATAGTCCGTGGAGGCTTCGTCGCCCAGAAGCAGCGAGAGAATCTCGACCGCGCTCTTGCTGTTGTACAGCGGACGAATCAGGGGCTGAACGACGGACATGGTGCCGTCGAAGGCCCGAAGGTCGCCCCAGGCTTCGAGGTAGTGGGATTCGGGGACAACCCAGTGGCAGTGGTTGGAAGTTTCGTTCTGCTGGGAGGCAAGATGGACGCGCAAGGTGGCTTTTTCAAGCGCCTCGCCGAACTTCAGGTCCGCCGGGGTGTTGTAAATGGGGTTTCCACCCAGTATGACCAGCAGGGCGACGCCACCGGCATTCAGGGATTCGACCAACTTGGCTACGGAAGCTCGCTGGTCGACAGGGTGCGCCTCGGGGGAGGCAATGTAAGTCACCAGACCGGATTCCACGGCGCCCAGCGCGGCGTTGATCGCGTGCGCCAGCGAATGGACCACGGGAGGCTGGGCATCGCCCGCCACGACGACGGCGCTGCCCTTGTGGGCGGCAAGATCTTCGAGCACGGCGGCGAGCCACTCGGCAGGAAGCGCGGCAACATTTTCCGCGTTGGCGGCGGCACCCGACACACCCAGGTTCTGGGCGATGGCGCGGGCCAGAGTTTCCACGTGGGGGTAACGGAGCCGGATGGCGTGATCGGCCGCGGAGCCCGTGAGGGTCGGCGTACACTCGGCCACATAGAGGCGGCTCATCTCGTCATGGGCGAAGCCTTCCCGCGCTTCATAGTCGGGGGCGTCGGCCGTCGCGGAGGCCGCGCGGGTAACGGAGAAATCGCGGGCATAACGGACGTGGGCCGGCCCCTCTTCCAGGAAGTTCGCATCCAGGGAGACGATGACCTTGGCCTTCTTGAAATTGATGACCGGAGTCACAAACTCACCAAAAGCGTCCAGTGCGCCGACACGGGCGTTGTTACCGCCCATGGGGTCATGCTGATACCACTGGGCGCTCGGGTAGAGCGCCAGAAGCTTTTCCATCTGCTTGCCAATGGTGGGCGACGTGATGGTCTCGGTCAGAATGGCCAGACTGGCGCCCTGAACGGCGTCCACGCCCTGCATCGCCTTGCCGATTTCCGCGACGAACTGGTTCCACGTGGCCATGGTGCCCACGTGGGCAATGCTCTCCAGACGATCAGGCGAGTACAAGTCCAGGATGGAGGCCTGGGCATGAATGCTGGAGGAGCCCAGCGAGGCCGGATGCTCGACCAGGCCTTCTATCTTGGTGGGGCGCCCTTCGTAGCTCGTGGCCACGGCGCCGAGGGCAAAGCCCGCGGCAGGCACGGCCGTCGCATAGTAGCTGAATTGTCCAGCCACGGCATCTTCCGGCGGCTTGACATAGGGAACGATCTTTTCTTCCGGCTGGCGCGCACAACTCGTGAGGCCCGCCATCATCATGGATGCGCCCATGACCTTCATGAAATTACGGCGACCGGTGGCATCGAGATTGCCGGCGTCTTCAGACGGGAACTCACGGTGCTTTTCGGAATCCAGGGCGATATCGCCATTGAACTCGGCAGCATGCCGCCAGTAGGCCGGAGCGCTGTGTTCAGGCGTGGAAGCGATCGCCTCCTGGCCGCTCAACGTAGCGTGTAAGTGCTTTGGGCTCATGATGTTTCCCATAATTAACGGTGACAGATTGAACAGTTGCTGAGCTGCTCGACGTTGATCTTGTACTCTTCCACCAGGGCCTTGCCGATTTCGAGTTGATCGCCTGCAGGCGTGTAGTTGGTCTCGAAGACCTGGTCTTTTGGACGGATGAACTTCTCGGGGGCACGGTGACACTCGAGACACCACGCCATGTGAAGTGTGTTGACCTTGCGGGTCAGGCGCTGCTCTTGGATCTCGCCGTGGCAGGTCGTACAGCCCATGCCTTTGGCCACATGGATGGAGTGGTCGAAGTACACAAAGTCAGGCAGGTCGTAGACACGCGTCCACTCGATGGGCTTGCCCGTTTTCCAGCTTTCATGTACGGGCTGGAGCATGGGAGCATCCGCCAGCACCTGGGAGTGGCAGGTCATGCAAGTTTCCGTGGGGGGCACATTGGCCACGCCACTCTTCTCCACCGTGGTGTGGCAGTAACGGCAGTCGATGCCGTTTGCGCCCACGTGACGCTGGTGACTGAAAGGAATCGGTTGCTCCTTGTTTATGTTCACCTGCGTGACGACGGGAGACCGGTACAGTGCGGAGGCGAGAAGCGTGATGACAACCGCCCCCAAGACACCGCCAACAATACTGGCTCGGGCAAGCACATTGGCGCTGCGATGAAAAACTTGAGCCACGAAAACATTCCTTTTCTACCGTGAGCCCTGAAGGACGGCGCTACACCCGTGG
This sequence comes from Candidatus Hydrogenedentales bacterium, assembly GCA_041859365.1. Classification (GTDB taxonomy): domain Bacteria; phylum Hydrogenedentota; class Hydrogenedentia; order Hydrogenedentales; family JAEUWI01; genus JAEUWI01. The sequence goes on along the minus strand of JBHEKR010000194.1, from coordinate 16,260 downwards.
TTAGCTCCGCCAATCGTGGGCCTGTGGTCGGTTAAGAACCAAAATAACTCTGGTCATGCGTCCGGAATAAACTTAGTTCCAGCGCTTGTTCTTTCCTCCGGCCTGGGGAGGAGAACGGGCGTGAACAAAAAAGACACCCAGTCGCTGGAGGTCGGCGGAAAAACCGCAGCCCGAAACGAAACAGGGATTCCTTATTTTCTCAACTACCAGTCGGTATAAACTCGCGCAGATATCTTGGTAGATGTCCGCTAGACTCAACGCGCTCCCGCCTTCTGCACCGTGGCGCCTACTCATTTTCCCGATGGTTCGGCGGCGCAGAACGGCGTATTTATACACCTTCGTGAAGGGTGGAATCAACCTGCCGCACCCAATTTTGCGTGTTTGGGAGGCAAAAAATTCGTTCAGTATACTGATCCGGGATCGGGCTCCCGCCCGCCCGCCGCGCCATTAGGACGGGCGGGCCAGTGGAAATCTGGCGCAGGTTACGCCACCGATGGCTACGGCGCGCCAAAAGCCCCGAAAATACAGCCCGCAGTGCGGCCCCTTGATCCAATCTTCTAGTTCTGCGCTCGTCTCCTGTGATCGTCCGGCGTTAAGGCCGTATGCTAGCATCGCGCACAGGGCAGACGTAAACCGCACGCAGAGACCGCGGGGCGCCTCATCCCCCCACGAAAAGCGCCCAACACAAAATAGACGGGCTCAAAGCTTGACTGGACCCGACGATTTTTGGCATGATTACACCTGTTTTGATCGTAAACACCCCGTGCGGGCACAGGTAGGCGACTTTTGGGATCCGCGACAGCGATTTTTATCGTCGTTTGTCGCTTTTTGCAGCCCCTGTGCGATACACAAGACTATCGGAGCTTTCTTACGAGCTATGGCATCCGTATCCCTGCTTGAAACCGTTGCACAGCATGAAAAGTCCCTGATGGCCGATCTGGAAAGCGCCCGCGAAGAAGCGCGCCAGATTATAGACGCCGCGCACCTCGAAGGCGCGACCACCCTTCAGGAGACCAACACGAAGCTGGAAGCCGATATTGCGGTACTCCGCCGTGACGCCGCCCAGGCGCGGGAGGAAGTGCGGGTCACCATACAAAAAGCAACCACCGAAAAAGTTGAAGCCATTCGCAGCGAATCCGCAGGGCGGACCCCTCAAGTCCGCGCGGAGTTGCTGGCTCGCATCCTTCCCAACGTAGACCTATAGGAAGAGACTGAATTATGATTTCCCCAATGGATCGGGTTGAGATTGTGTGTCTTCGCTCTGAATTGCCCGCCATGGTGCCGGCGCTTCAGGAGCAGGGTGTGCTGCATGTGGAAGAAGTTTCGCTCGCGCTGGAAAACCACCCCGGCTTTCTGCACCGCGTGCACCTTCCCGAAGCGGAGAAGAAAGAACTTGCCGAGTTGGAAGCCCTTGAGGCCCTGCTGAAAGAATCCAGCCCGTTGCTCTTCGGGAATCCTTCGGCGGACGCCATCGCAACGGCCGCCGTGGCGCTCCGCGGGACCTCCATCGCCGATCGTCTCAAGTCCGCAAGACACTGGCACCGCACCCTTCGAACCCTCAACAGGCGCAAACTCAACATTCAGGATGACATGTCGGTCATCAAGAACTACGGTCGCCTGGTCGAGTCCATCACCCCCCTCCTGATCACCAACGGAGCCATTCTGGGCGAAACCGCCCGGGCCGTCATTCTGGAAGGCTACGATGCCGAATCCGTGGACGCCCTGAAGCGCGACATTGCCAATGGCGTGAGCGCCTCGTGTGGCGTGGTAAGCCAGAAACTGGACCGAAACAAACTTTGCCTTATTGTCACCCACCCCGCCGACAAGGGCGAAGCGCTGGGGGATTTCCTGGCCGCGCGTGGCATTAAAGTACTGACGAGCCCCGACCAGGAAGCGCGAGGCGCTTCGGTGGACGAGGTGATGCGCAAGATTGGGGCCCGCATTGCGGAGATGCAGGCGGATCTGGATGTTGTGCTCTCCGAATTGCAAGCCTTTACCGCCCAGGAAGGCGCCAAGCTGATCGCCCTTCAGACGATGGTTGCCGATCGCATTGGCCAATTGCGCGTGGTGGATTCCTTTGCTCAGAGCGCCATGGTAGGCGTGATTCAGGGCTGGGTTCCCAGCGAATCCTATGGCAAGCTGGTGGCCGCGCTCAAAGAGAAGTTTGGCGACAAGGTAATTGTGGGTCACATGGACCACCACGATATCGAGCACAAGCGCGTTCCCACGAAATTGAAAAACCATCCTCTGGTCCAGCCCTTCGAGCTCATCATGAAGCTGATGAAGCCTGCTACCTATGGCGGATTCGACCCGACCTGGCTGGTGGCGGTTTCTTTTATTGTGTTCTATGGCTTCGTACTGGGCGATGCGGGCTATGGCGCCATCCTGGTCGCAATCGGCCTCTGGGGCAAGGCCAAGTGGGGCCACATCAAGCCCGTGCGCGACGGTATGACCATCTTCACTTGGATGGGCGTATCCTCGGTGGTTTTCGGTATCATTTACTGGGAAATCTTCGGTGCGCTCGTGGAAGATATGGTTGGTGACTACTCCCTGTTCCACCGCGCGCACCACACGGACGCGCTGCTCTATCTTGCCATCCTTTTCGGTGCCATACACATTCCCCTCTGCCTTATTCTGGGCATCAAGGAGGGCTATGCCCATGGCCACCACAAACACGCGGAGGAAAAGCTCGGCATGTTGCTGGGGCTGGCCGCACTCCCGGTTGCGCTGGGATCCGCCGCCACGGGCTTCATCCTGGGCTTCCTGATTGCCGCGGCCCTCTTTGGCGCGGGCGTCTACTTCCTGTGGCGCAGCATGGGGGTCATGGCGCCCATGGGCATCATGGAAATCATCGGCCTGACGGCGAATATCTTCTCCTACAGCCGCCTGATGGCGCTGGGCCTGGTGTCCATCGCCTTCGCGGAAATTGCCAACGCCCTCCCCGAAATGCTGGGCGGCGGCACCGTCGGCATCGTCATCGGAATTCCCATGGCGGTGGCGGTCCACGCACTCAATATCTTCATTGGCGTATTCAGTCCAACGATCCATTCGTTGCGGCTTAATTTTGTTGAGTTCTTGCCGAAGTTCTACGAAGCTGAAGGCAGAAGTTACGAACCCTTTAGAAAGGAAATGGTATGGTAATGAGTTCCACACTTCGCAAAGCAATGCTGCTTTCCGCCATCGTTCTGGCGGTCATGAGCGTCTGCGCACCGTTCGCAATGGCCCAGGAGCACGCCGCTGAAGGCGCTGCTGCGGCCACCACCGTCGGTGAAGGCATCCGGGTTGCGGGTATCGCGATTGCGGCGGGCATTGCCCTCGCTGGCGCGGCGCTCGGCACGGGCCGTGCACAGGCTTCCATCGGTGCGGGTGGTACCGGCGCGCTGGCTGAAAAGCCCGAGCTGTTCACCAACGTTCTGATCCTGGTGGCCCTTCCCGAAACGATCGTTGTTCTCGGTTTCGTTATCGGCTTCCTGATTCTGGGCAAAATCTAGGTTTGTGATGAGCGGCGCCCCTGGGGCGCCCCTCTTTCACTTGCCCTCGGGAGGCTGCCGGCCAGCCGGCGAAAGCACCTATGGAAAAAACTCCACTACTGGATCTGATGTCAGCGCAGATCGCGACGCAGCGCAACGAAGTGTTGCAGGCTGCCCGCGATGAGGCGGTGACGATCCGACAGAACGCCCAGGAACGGGCGGAACAGCGCCGGAAGGATAGCCTTGCCGCCGCGGAGAGCGAACTCGCGTCCATCGCGCGCCGCTCTCGCGAGCGTGTCGAGGCCGAGGCCTACATGGTGACGCTGACCACGAAAGACTCCATCACCAACGAGGTGCTGGGGGAAGTGGCTGCCGAACTGGCCGCAATTGCGGCGGGTCCGACCTTTCCGGCTATTCTGGATGCCCTGCTCGCCGAGTTAATGGCGGAGGCGCCGTCCGATGTGGTGGTTCTGGCTCCCCCGGCCCATGTGGATCATTGCCGTCGCTGGCTTGAAGCCAACGGACGTCCGGGCCTGCCGGTGGAACCGCTCCCGTCATTGAAAGATGGTGTCGCCGTACAAGACCCGGCCAAAAAGTTTCGCTTTACCAATACCCTGACGGCGCGCTTCAACAAGCACGAGGGCGAGTTGCGGAAGCTTTCGCTGAACCGACTCTTCCCCTCGTCCAACCCGGGCGGAGAAGCTTAAACATGGCCGACATGGATCCTTTTGTATTGCACTTCAACGCGCGGGTGCACGGCATGAAGCGCGAGCTGTTTTCCAACACATCCATCGATGGGTTTCTGGACCAGGGCGACCTGGGCCGCTTCCTTGAGGCGCTGTTGGATTCGGCCTATCGCACGGAAATGGCCGAGGCCCTTACCCGCTATCAGGGTGCGGATGCGGTCGAAGAAGCGGCGTCCCGCAACCTCGTTGCAACCTTCCAGACCCTCCTGAGCCGCTCCCACGGCGAGTTCCGGGAGTTGGTCCAGATTTTCCTCGCCCGTTGGGACCTGATGGCGGTCAAATCCTTGATCCGCTGTCGGCACCACGGCGTCGACGGCCCTGTAATGGGTGCGGCCCTGATTCCCGGGCCGACCCTCACGCCGCCCCTGCTGGCGGAGTTCAGCCAGCTCGATTCCATGGAATCGCTGGTGGCCGCCCTGTGCGGCTGGAACCGGAATCTTTGCGGATGCCTCCGCAAGGCCCTCCCGGCCTACCACGAGACGGGCAACCTCTCGGAGCTTGAAGAGGCTCTGGATCGCGCCTATTTCGTGGATACGGTCGCCCGCCTCAAGTCCGCTGAGGACGACGACAGCCGCATGCTGCGTTCCCAGCTCCAATCGGAGATTGACCGCATCAACCTGCGGACGGTTTTCCAGCACATCGACACGAAGGGCGAACTGGGCGAGAGCCTGGATAGCCGTTTTCTTAGTCAGGGCTCGCTGCCCAAGTCCCTGCTGCGCCAGATGGCCTCCAGCTCGGACCCCGCGGCGGCCATGGCCCACCTGGCGCGCACGCGGTACAGCAGCTTGGTGGAAGAACTGTACCAGTTGCTCCAGACCGGTCGTTTCTCGCCGATGGAGCGCTTCTTCGAGCGCGTCTTGATGAAGAACGTGCGTCAGAGTGCCCGGAACAATGTGTTCGGCATCGGCGTGATGATGGACTATGTTTGGATGAAGTACAACGAGGTAATTAACCTCCGGCTCATCGCGCGGGGACTTGCCGGCAATCTGCCGAGCGGTCGCGTCCGCGACGAGCTGTACTCCGTCTGACCGCAAACCCGTGAGTACGGGCGGCCGCACGGGCAACCGTCGGCCGCCGGAACGATACAAGGAAAAGGATGACCATGGCTTCAAAGGTTGTAGCACTCGCGAACGGCCAGGCAGCCCTTCAGGTAGGCTTGACGGGTGTGCCCGTGGAAGAGGTATTTGATGTGTCGGCCGTGGAAAATCGTCTGGCCGAGCTGATGTCCTCCGATGCCAAAGTGGTCATCGTAAACGAAGAGTTCAAGGATCAGTTTTCGGAGTGGTTTCAGGGCCGTCTCGCACGGCACAACACCCTGCCGCTGATCATCTTCTGCCCTTCGTTTGCCGAGGAAGACGCGGGCACCCTGGAGTACATCAACTCCATCGTCCGCCCCGCGGTTGGTTTTGAAATTCGTCTGGATTAGAACGTTTACCCTTAGAATTACCTGATCATTGGCGCGGGTTGCTTGGAAACTGCCGGGCAATCTAAAGCGTTTTCACACGATGGTGAACTGCAACGCCGGCGGGCTTGACCCGCGGCTGCCGCCCCCCGGGGCTGCACGGGCAATGCTGGCATCAGGCAACCGATAGTAGGAGAATCAAATGGCGGTGACGGAACAACATATCGTCGGAAAGCTCGTCCGAATCGCCGGGCCGATGATTGAGGCCGAAGGCATGCTCGGGGTCTCCATGGGTGAGATCCTGACCGTTGGTAAATTGGGCCTGATGGGCGAAGTAATTCGTATCGAAGGCGACAAGATCTATGCCCAGGTGTTTGAAAGCACCGAAGGCATGTACCTCGGCGAAGAAGTCGTGGCCACGGGCGTGCCCCTGGCCGTCGAACTCGGACCGGGCCTGCTCGCGGCCACCTTCGACGGCATCCAGCGCCCCCTCATCACGCTCCAGCAGTCTTCGGGCGACTTCATCGGTCGCGGCATCACCGCCGTGGCCCTCGATCGCACCAAGAAGTGGGCCTTCACTCCCGTGGCCCAGGTGGGCCAGGAAGTGCTCGGCGGCGATATCCTCGGCACGGTGCCGGAGACCATCGCCATCCTCCACAAAGTTCTCGTACCGCCGCACACGAAGGGCAAGCTTGCCTGGGTGCAGAGCGAGGGCGAATATACGGTGGAAGAGGTTATCGCGCGCCTGGAAGACGGCACCGAGATTCGCATGATGCACAAGTCGCCGGTGAAGCAATCGCGCCCGGTGCACAAGGTGCTGGCCCCCACCGAACCCTTCCTTACGCGCCAGCGCGTGCTCGACATGCTCTTCCCCATCGCCAAGGGCGGTTCGGCCATCGTGCCGGGCGGTTTCGGCGCGGGCAAGACGGTCGTGGAACAGAGCATGTCCAAGTACTCGAACGCCCAGGTGATCGTGTACGTGGGCTGCGGCGAGCGCGGCAACGAAATGGCCGAAGTGCTTACCGAATTCCCCGAGCTGGTCGACCCGAATACGGGCGACTCCTTGATGAACCGCACCATCCTCGTGGTGAACACCTCCAACATGCCGGTGGCCGCGCGCGACGCGTCGGTTTACACGGGCATGACCCTGGCCGAGTACTACCGCGACATGGGCTACGACGTGGCCCTGATGGCGGACTCGACCTCCCGCTGGGCCGAAGCGCTCCGCGAAATCTCCTCCCGCCTGGAAGAAATGCCTGGTGAAGAGGGTTACCCCACCTACCTCTCCGAGCGCATCTCCGCGTTCTACGAGCGCTGCGGCAACGTGATCTGCGCCGGCTCCGAGGCCACCACCAACAATCCCCGCAAGGGATCGCTGACGGCGGTGGGCGCGGTGTCGCCTCCCGGCGGTGACTTCTCCGAACCCGTCACGCAGACCTCCATGCGCGTGTCCGGCGCCCTGTGGGCCCTCGACTCGGCCCTGGCCTATCGCCGCCACTACCCCAGCGTAAACTGGAACCGTTCTTTCACCCTCTATTACGAGGGCCTGAAGGAATGGTTCGACCAGAACGCACCCGCCGGGTGGAACATGCGCCGCCAGCAGGCCGCCACGCTCCTCCAGCGCGAAACCGAACTTCAGGATATCGTACAGCTCGTCGGTCCCGACGCCCTTCAGGACATGGAGCGCCTCGTGCTTGAGGTTTCCCGCCTCATCCGCGAAGTGTTCCTCCAGCAGAGCGCCTTCTCGGAGAACGACGCCTCGTGCGAACTTGAGAAGTGCTTCGGCCTCCTCGAAACCATCCTTGTATACCACGAGGAGTGCGAGAAGGTTCTGCGCCGCGAAGTGCCGCTGACCCGCATCAGCGAGCTGCCGGTTCGCGAGCAGATCGCCCGTCTTAAGGAAGAGCCGAACGACGGCTTCACCGCCAAGAAAGACGCCTGCATCGAAAACTATAAGCAAGTGCTTGCCGGTCTGGAAGCCAAATAACCAAGGGATTATGAACGATGTCTGAATCTACTGAACAGCTCCACAAAGAATACTGGGACATGACCTATGTTTCCGGTCCCTTGGTGTTCCTGCAGAACGGCGAACGCTTCCCCACCGGCGCGATCCTGAACGTGCACATGGAAAACGGCGAACAGCGACAGGGCCAGATCCTGGAAGCCACCAAGACCCACGCCGTGCTCCAGATCCTTCAGGGAACCCGTGGCGTCGACATCAAGGGCACCTCGGTGTCCCTGCGCGACATGGCCGCCAAGATTGCCTGTACCCCCGACGTGATCGGTCGCCGTTTCAACGGCACCGGTGTTCCCATCGACGGCCTGCCACCGGTGGTGCCGGAAAAGGAAGTGGAAATCGGCGGTTCCGCCATTAACCCCGTGTCGCGCGACGCGCCCAACGACTTCATCGAAACCGGTATCTCGACGATCGACGGTTTCAACACGCTGGTGCGCGGCCAAAAGCTCCCCATCTTCCTGGGTTCCGGTCTCCCCGGCAACGAAATCGCCAATATGATCGTGCAGAACTCGGGCACGAAGGGCGACGATACGCCGTTCGTGACGGTGTTCGCGGCCATGGGTATTACGGCGCGTGAAACCGAGTACTTCCTTAAGGCCTTCGAAGAAGGCGGCAAGGGTTCCCGCGTGGTGGCCTTCATCAACAAGGCCGACGACCCCGCGATCGAACGTCTCTTCACGCCCCGCTGCGCCCTGACGGTCGCGGAGTACCTGGCCTTCGAAAAGGGCTACCAGGTGCTGGTGGTGCTGACCGACCTCACGAACTATTGCGACGCACTCCGCCAGATTTCCTCGGCCCGTGAAGAAATTCCCGGTCGCCGCGGCTACCCCGGCTACATGTACACCGACTTGTCGACGATCTACGAGCGCGCTGGCCGCATCCGCGGCAACAGCGGCTCCGTGACCCAGATCCCGATGCTGACGATGCCCGACGACGACATCACGCACCCGATCCCCGACCTTACCGGTTACATCACCGAGGGCCAGATCGTGCTGAGCCGTCCGCTGCACCGCCAGGGTATCTTCCCCCCGGTGGACCTGCTGCCCTGCCTTTCCCGCTTGATGAACAACGGTATCGGCAAGAATAAGACGCAGCCCTGGCACCGTGAATGGTCGAACCAGCTTTACGCCGCGTACGCCGAAGGCCAGCGCATCAAGAAGCTGATGGCCATCGTGGGCGAGGACGCGCTGACCGATCTCGACCGGAAGTACCTCCGCTTCTCCAACGCCTTCGAAGCGGAGATGATCGGACAGGGCATGACCCGCCGCAGCATCGAAGAGACCTTCGCGCTGGGTTGGAAAGTGATGGGCCACCTCCCGAAATCGGAACTGACCCGCATCAAGCGCGAGACCGTGGACGAGTTCTATGTGGCCGCCGCCGATCAGGCTGCCGCCGCTGCGACCGCCGCGCCCATCGAACACGCCTGATAACTCCACCGGGCGGGGCCGCCACCGCGGCCCCGCCTGGTTTTACTTGAACCTTACCGTTCAACCGCCCGATAGGTATTGCACATATGAGTATGGACAACCTGGCCCCGACCCGGATGAATATGCTTCTCCTGAAGGGGCAGATAAAGATGGCCGCCGATGGCGTCGGCCTCCTGAAGGGCAAACGGGACGCCCTCATGCAGGAATTGCTCAAGCGCGCCCGGGCTCTGGCCCTCATGCGCGACGAACTGCACGCCCGCGGACGGGCCGCGGCGGATGCCATGGCCATGGCGCGCGCCGTGCGTGGCACCCCCGAGTTGAAATCGGCCGCTGTGGCCGGACGCCGCGATCTGCTCATCAGCGTGGAGGCCGAAAAGGTCTGGGGTCTTGCGTTGGGCCGTATCGATATGGAGGGCATCGTTCGTACGCCCGCCAAACGCGGTATGGGCCTGCTGGACACCTCCGCCCAGGTTCAGGAAGCGTCCGAAGCGTCCGAAGAGATGCTCTCCCAACTCCTCATCTGCGCCCCGCTGGAGCGCAACCTCCAGATTGTCGGCGAAGAAGTTAAGAAGGTTTCCCGACGCATCAACGCGCTGGAGGAATACCTCCTTCCCCGCCTCCGTGGCCAGCTTCGCGGCATCGCGAGCGTGCTCGACGAGCGTGAGCGGGAAGACACGTTCCGCTTGAAAAAGATCAAGGGCAAGAAGGCCGTTCAGAAGCGCAAGGCTCAGGCCGCTGCCGCTGCCGCTGCCGCTGCCTCGACCGAGGGGACGGAATGATGCTTCTTCACGAAATTCTGCGTCCCGAATTGATCAAGATCGGACTCGAAGCCGAGAAGAAGCGGGAATGCATCAGCGAGCTGATGGATGTCCTGATCCAGTACCACGAGATTCCCATGAACCAGCGGGATATCCTTCTGGAACAACTCTATGCCAACGAAGACGCCCTGGGCTCCGGCATGGAACATGGCATTGCCCTGCCCCATATCGCCACCGACCGCGTTGAAGACGTTATCTGCACGGTGGGCGTGGCGCCACGCGGCATCCCCTTTGGGACGCTCGACGGAAAGCCGGCGAATCTGGTGGTGCTCCTGCTCGTTCCCAAGAAGAACTATGAAGACGAAGTGCACGCCATTGCCGGCATTGAGAATTTGCTGGAAGATAAGGCGCTGGTGGAGAAGCTCCTGAATTGCATCAGCCCCCAGGAAGCCTACAAGCTCATCCAAAGTGCCGGAGACGGCAAGTAGTTCGGCTGAATTCTATACGTTCTCGCCGCAGGCTTTCGGGCCTGCGGCTTTTTTGTGGGCATGAAGGGGGGAGTCCAGATCCTGACGACCAAACACGTCTGGCCCCACGAATTGCAAGATTTCCCATTCCTTTGTTATACTTTCGGGCGGACTAATCCCTTAACCCCCCACCCTACATGGAGATCATAGTGCATGTCAGGTCACTCTAAATGGAGTACTATCAAGCGGAAAAAGGGCGCCATCGATGCCAAGCGGGGCAAGATCTTCTCCAAGCTGGCGAAAGAAATCACGGTGGCGGCGCGCTTGGGCGGCGGCGAAGCCGATATGAATCCCCGACTCCGGACGGTACTGCTGGCGGCGAAGGCGGAGAACATGCCCAAGGATAATATCGTGCGAGCCATCAAGAAGGGCACGGGCGAGATTGAAGGCGTGACCTACGAATCCCAGCGCTATGAGGCCTATGGTCCCGCGGGCGCCGGCCTGATCATTGACACGCTGACCGATAACAAGAACCGCACCATCGCGAACGTGCGCCACATCGTCACGAAGTATGGCGGCAGCCTGGCGGAAACGAACGCGGTGAGTTGGAACTTCGAACAGAAGGGCCTCATCATCGTGTCCAAGGAGGGCCTGGACGACGATACCATCTTCGAGAAGGCCACCGAAGCCGGCGCGGACGATGTGGACATGGAAGGCGATGATTACGAGATCACCACCGGCTTCGCCGACCTCACGCGGTGAGCCAGGCCCTGGAGGGTATGGGCATCACGCCGAAAGAGGCCAAGCTGACGATGGTGCCCAAGACCACCGTGGAACTCGAAGCCAAGGCGCTGAAGACGATGCTTACCCTCATGGATATGCTGGACGACGACGAAGACGTTCAAGAAGTGTTCAACAACGTGGAACTGACCGACGAGGCGATGGAAGCGGCCATGGCCGACTGAGTCGCGCACATCCTGAAAATCCAATCCCCGCGCCCCAACCGGCGTGGGGATTTTTTGTCATAAGGACAGGGTCGCCTGGCGATTCGATGCGCAGAGAGACCTTTCCACCATTCATTGGTTGTTCGTGAGGAAGGAAAAAGACACCCGGCGTGGCTGCTCTGAAAATAAGCAGTCAGGCCACGAAGTGGTATGTGATGTCTACCGTCACCTCTGGAACTTACCCCCCTCGCCCCCCGCAAGCAGGGCGAACCTTACATCTCAAAGTGAACGTCTTGCTCCCCCCGCTTGCGGGGGGGCAGGGGGGGATAGAACTCGTATCGATTTTCTTCCTCTATCGGTGATGCGGAGCGTTATGAACGACTGACCCGTCGCAGGCAACGTGTATGCGAGCGAAGAACGCTATCCGAACATCCCGAACATACCTTTCCAGCCATTCCGCGACTGCAATGTCATTTCGACTGCGTCGAATGATGACGCCAAACGACAGGACATCCGCGCCGATCTCAGTCGCCCCTGTCCAGCAAGGTGCGTTTCAAACACACACTGCTTACGGCCCCGTATCTGGTCGCGTGGCGCCGCTCTCCCTACGCGTGGTTCGCGTTCTCCCCGGCGGTTTCGCTAGACTGACTCGCAACTTCAACCGAGAGTTCACGCCATGCCCAATGAAAGCACCCCTCCAAAGAAGAATGGCAATCATGGGATGGACCGCCGCGATCTCTTGAAAGGCGCGCTGGGTCTTGGCATCCTCGGCGCGGCCGCGGGCGCTTCCGAAGCGGCGGGCACGAGCCGTGTTTCCGAAGACAAAGTCAATGTGATTGCGCGCGAGAACGCCCTTCCCGGCACCACGGACTGGATGCTCACAAAGACCCACATTGACCCCGCGACGCGTTACCGAAGTCCGCGCATTGAGGGGTATTGCAGCGCCACTTCGTTGCGCGCGGGCGACCCGCTGGAGATCATGGTCTCCACCAATCCCCCCGCTCCCTTCGACATCCAGGTTTATCGCCTCGGCCATTACGAAGGCACGGGTGGGCGTCTCATGTACACCAGCGCGACCCTGGACGGGCAGACCCAGCCGGTTCCCGACGTGGGTGATATGCGCGTCCGAGACTGCCAGTGGGCCGCCAGCGCCACCGTTACCATACCCGCCGACTGGTTAAGCGGTGTCTACGTGGGCAAGCTTACGGAGCACCTGGAGGGCTTCCAGAGTTATGTCATCTTCATCGTGCGCGATGATCGCAGGGCGGATTTCATGTTCCAGTGCAGCGATACCACCTGGAACGCCTACAACCGCTGGCCCGACCAGTTTGCGCTCTACGACGACGGCAAGAGCGAGTGGTTCCTGGGACCGGGAACCGCCACGAGTTTCAACCGCCCCTATGGAAAGTACTGCCAGGTCGTGGATACCCCCCTGTCCATTGGCTCAGGCGAATTCATGCTCTGGGAATTCCCCATGGTCTTCTGGCTGGAGCAACAGGGCTATGACGTAACCTACGTGTCGAATCTGGACACCCACAGTGATGGGCCGGGACTGATGCGGGTAAAGGGATTTCTTTCCGTCGGTCACGATGAGTACTGGACGCTGCGAATGTATGAAAATGTCCTCGGGGCCATTCAGCGGGGCCTGAGCGCGGGCTTCTTCTCCGGCGATACCTGCTGGGGCATGATTGACCTGCTCCCGGATCGAGCCGGTCGGCCAAAGCGCCACATCACGCGCGTGGATCACTTTGGCCCTGAAGACGAGGTGCTGGTCAGCCACTATCCCGAAGTGGGTCGTTTCCCCCATCAGGGCCCCGATCAGGCCCGCATGATCGGAGGCAGGGATGTCTACCCCGTCTCCGGTGGCGGCGCATGGATCTGCAGCGCGGAGGACCACTGGATCTTCGAGGGCACGGGCATGAAGAATGGAGACGGGATTCCAGGACTCGTGGGCTTTGAGTGGCACGGTGCCCCCGCGGACCTACCCGGCCTGCGAGTGGTGGCGACGGGAACGGCATCCACGGGCGGATCGGAGGGCGTCTACTCCTCCACCGTTTATCCGGGGCCAATCGGCAATATCGTCTTCAACGCGTCCACCATCTGGTGGGGGGATGGGCTCGCCGAGCCACCGGGCTATGTGCGGCCTGCGACCTATACTGAACCCCAGGGTCCCGATCCTCGGGTGCAACGGATCACGCGAAACATCCTGGACCGTATGCTTCGGTTGTAGACCGGTCATTCTGCCCGCCCCCGAAGTGGTCCGAAATGGCACTGTCTCTGGTTGGACTTCAGCATACAACTCATCGCACTATAATTGTTGCATTGGGCAGCTATATTCTCTTTCGTGACTGGCCACGACCGCAGAATGCGATAACCTATGGGGAGGCGGATGATGTTCGAGACAATTGGTTCGCTGTTCGACACATCGGGATTTCCAGCGCGGTGGCAATGCGGCACTTGGTCGACTGCTCACGGCACCCTGCACATCGCATCGGACATTGCGATCTGGGGCGCGTATATGGCCATACCCGCGAGTATCGCTTTCTTTCTCATGAAGCGCCGCGACATCCCCTTTCTGACGATCTTCTGGCTCTTCGCGGGATTCATCTTCTTCTGCGGGACGACGCACCTCCTGGACGCTTTCATATTCTGGTGGCCGGCCTACCGTTTTGCGGGCCTGGTCAAGTTCCTGACGGCGGTGGTTTCCTGGGCGACGGTGCTGGCCCTGATTCCCGTGATTCCCCGTGCGCTGGCGCTGCCTCGCCTCGGACGGGTCAACGCGGAACTTCAGGAGGCCCTCCAGGCAGCACGAAAATCGGAGGAGCGACTCCGCCACGTGATCGAGGCGGCGCCGAATGGCATGGTCATCGTGGATGAGCAGGGGCGTATCGTCTCGGCCAACTCAGCATGCCGCTCCATCTTCGGATATGAAGGCGAGGAACTGGTCGGTCGCCCGATCGAGGATCTGGTCCCGCCCCGTCACCGAGCGGCCCATCCCGGCTTTCGCGCGGTCTTCCGCCACAACCCGGAAACACGGGCCATGGGCCGGGGCCGGGATCTGTACGGCCAGCGCAAGAACGGCACGGAAATCCCCGTGGAAATCGGGCTTAACCCCATCGAATCCATGGAGGGCACGCTGGTGCTGGCGTCCATCGTGGATATCACCGAACGAAAGCAGTCGGAGCAGATGCTGGCGCGCTACACCGCCGATCTGGAGCGAAGCAACCGGGAGCTGGACGAGTTCGCCTATGTGGCGTCCCACGACCTTCGTTCCCCACTGGAAGGCATTGCAAGCCTGGCGAACTGGATCGAGGAGGATTCCGGCTCCCTGCTCCCGGAAGATTCTCGGCGCCATCTGGGACAGATTCGCCAGCGCGTGCTGCGCCTCCAGACGCTGCTGGACGATCTCCTCCAGTTTTCCAGGGCGGGCCGACGGGAAACGGGCCTGGAACTGGTGGATGTGGCGGCTCTGGTGCAGGACGTTATATCGCTACTGAATCCGCCGTCGGGCTTCGAAGTGAAGATGGGGGCAAATCTGCCCCAATTGGAAACCTTCCGGACGCCCCTTCAGCAGGTGTTTCAGAACCTTATTGGGAACGCGATCAAGCACCACGACCGCACGGAGGGTGTGGTCGAAGTGAGCGCACTGGAATCCGATGATGTGTGGACCTTCACCGTCTCGGACGATGGTCCGGGTATCGATCCCGCCTACCATGAAAGAGTCTTCATGATGTTCGAAACGCTGCGGCCCCGAGATCACGTCGAAGGAAGCGGCATGGGCCTGGCCATCATCCGCAAACTTATCGAAACCTACGGTGGCCATATCGGGCTGGAATCGAAAGCGGGAGGAGGCGCGCGGTTCACCTTCACCTGGCCGAAGGAAACCCTCGTATGAGCGAGCGGCGGGACCAACGCGAAGTGAACCGAACCGGGGTAAGCCACCATGGTTGAGCATGTCACCGTGCTACTTGTGGAGGACGACGATGTGGACGCCGAACGGGTCGTCCGTGCATTCCGCAAATCCGGAATCTCTCATCCCGTACGCCGGGCGCGGGACGGCATTGAGGCTCTGGAGATTTTGCGGGGAGAAGCGGAGGAGCCACTGGAGCGACCCTATATTATCCTGCTGGACCTGAAAATGCCGCGCATGGGAGGCTTCCAGTTTCTCGGTTGCCTTCGGGAAGACCCGGCGCTGGCCGATTCCGTCGTCTTCGTCTTGACGACCTCCCGGAACGAGTCCGACCGCTGCCGGGCCTATTTGCAGAATGTGGCGGGCTACATCGTGAAGTCACGCACCGGCGGCGACTTCGTAGACGTTGCCTGCATGCTGGAGTGGTATTGGCGGGTGGTTGACCTGCCCTAGAAAGTAGCCTCATGGAACAGACTGTACTGGTAATCGACGATGACGCCATCTGTCGGGAGGCGGTCAAGCGCCACCTCGCCGGGCAATATTGTCTTCTTTTCTCGGATTCGGTGGAGGCGGCCCGCACCGCCATTTCCGAAGGGAATCCGGATTGCGTGCTGTTGGACTTTCGCCTTCCCGATGGGGACGGCCTCGCCCTGCTCCCCACCTTGGTGGCGCAGTGTATCCCTGTAGTCATGTGCACGTCCCAGGGCAACGAAGAAATCGCGGTCCGCGCCCTCCACGAAGGGGCCGACGACTACATCTTCAAGAACGCACTGAACCGTTCCATGCTGCGCCGCTCCATCGGCAATGCCATCGAGCGGGCACGGCTGCGAACCGAATTGCGGATGCGCGAGGAGGAAAAGGACCTGCTGATCGAGCAACTGCAAGCGGCGCTTCGCGACAATGAGACCCTTCGAGGCCTCCTGTCCATCTGCGCGCGGTGTAAAAAGATTCAGGACGAAGACGGGAGCTGGCGCTCGGTGGAATCCTACGTGAGCAAGCGCTCACAGGCACGCTTCACCCATGGATTCTGCCCGGAATGCTTCGAGAAGGAGATCCGGGCGATTCGAGAGGAAAACCCATAGGCCGGAAACAAAAGAACGAGGCCGGAGACGAATCTCC